>DBFZTP010000094.1:0-19540 GCA_048520025.1 Candidatus Aphodousia sp. | reverse complement strand
CGTCTTCTCCGTCTTCTGTTACCACACCTGTCTCTAACAAGGTTTCCAAACCTCGAATAACTTCTGGTAAATCCTCCCCCAAAATAGCTCCATTGTCATGCAATGGACGCCCTAAACTTTTAAAAATAGGATCGACATGTTGCCGCAACATCACCACTTCACCGGCCGCCTTCGACCCAAATGCTAAAACTGCACTCATATCACCTCACAAAAAATAAAGAAAAATACCATCAATTAATTGCAAATTAACGAGAATTAGAGAAATATATCTCACATTCCCCAAGTGAATATAATAGTACCATTGAACCGCTTGGAGCTTAAAATGACTCAAAACATCTATGACCAACCTCTTTTTGATGACGAATTTGTCGAACTTGATGAGCTCTTGGCGCAATTAGACGAAGAAAACATGGCGATGGATGCTGCTGAAGCTGATGGCTTTTTAACCGCATTGCATCTTTTACCGCAAGAGGTGAGTCCCTCTGAGTGGATGCCCATGATTTTTAGTGCAAGCGAAGAGCATCAAGCACTTTTACCTCAAGAAGACCAAGATCGTTTGGAATTGCTTGTGTACCGCCGCTATCGAGAAATCGGACGCTTACTGAGTGCATGCAAACCTCTGGATCCGATTGTTTTTGACCCAGAGGACGAAAACGGTAATATCTTAACCGGTGAGGACAGCATCGTTGCTCTAGAACCCTTTGCAAGCGGTTTTTTAACAACCGCTCAGACATGGCCTGGCCTTCTTGATACCGACAACGAAGCCCTTGCCAGTGCCCTTGTTGGTGTTTGGCGTCACCTTCCACAAGATTTAATGGGGGATTTTGAGGAAATTCGCTTAGAGTTGCTCTCCGAGTCACCCTTAGAAGATCTCGATGACGCGATTGCCGATTTGGCCACAAGCGTAGCGGAAGTCGCGGCAATTACTCGTGGCTTTAAACCCAAGATTCAACGTACTAAAACGCCTTTTCGTCGCCCTCAAAAGCGCCACTAACGTGAAGACGGAGTAGACCGGTTTACCTTTGCAATCACCGCAATTAAGACAAGTACCGGCACTCCCAATAAGGCGGTTGCGATGAAGAATTGACTGTATCCGACCGCCTCGACAACAAAGCCCGAGAATCCCGCCAAAAACTTCGGCAACAACAACATCACCGAACTAAAGAGGGCGTACTGCGTTGCTGTATAGGCAATATTGGTCAGACCAGAGAGATACGCCAAGAATGCCACCGAAGCTATACCCGCGGCCAAATTATCCGCACTCACCGTCAGAATTAAAAATGGTACATGATGACCTTGAGTTGCTAACCAAGAGAAAAGAACATTGGTTAGAGCCGACAAAAAACCACCCAAAAACAGGGTTTTTAAGACTCCCAAGCGCATGGTAATGATCCCACCGATAAAGGCTCCGGAAAGCGTCATAAGAACGCCAAAAACCTTACTAACGGCCGCCACTTCTTCTTTGGTGTAGCCCAAATCCAAATAAAACGGATTAGCCATCACGCCCATGACCACATCTGAGATTCGATACGTTGCAATCAATGCCAACAAAAGCACGGCTTGCCAACGGTATCTTGAGAAAAAGTCAATAAACGGTAAGCACGCCGCCTCGTAAAACCAAACAACCAACTTCACCGTTCGTTCAGACCACTGGGGATGAAGATGTTGAAATTGAGTCAGTCGTCTCTGCGTTTCTTCTGAAATACTTTGACAGAGAAGACGTTGAGGCTCTGGGGAGAAAAATACCGCCACCATCCCCACGCTCATGCTGGCAGCCATCACACAGTAGGCAAAACGCCATGCACCGGGATCATATTCGCCATTGACCGCACTAAACGCAGCCAAAGCAAGGGCACCGGCCCCCGACCAAATCATGGCCAAACGATAGCCTGTTTGATAGGTGGCTGCCAATGCGGCCTGCTCTTTTTGTGAAGCGCTTTCAATACGATAAGCATCTAACGTAATGTCTTGAGTCGCCGAAGCAAACGCTGTTATCAAGGCCAAAACAAACATTGTTTGCAGTTGCACCTTGGGATCGGTCATCGCCATTGCCAAAAGGCTAAAAAACAAGACACATTGTGTCAGCAATAACCATGAACGACGTCGTCCCATACGAGATAAAAACGGGATTTTTAATCGATCAACCAAAGGGGCCCAAACCCACTTAAAACCATAGGCCAATCCCACCCAACTCATCATGCCGATGGTTTTTAAATCAATGCCGGCCTCTCTTAACCAAAAAGAAAGCGTCCCCAAAACTAAAAGCAAAGGCAGTCCTGAGGCAAAGCCCAAGAAAAACATGCGAATTGCTTCCGGTTTTGCGTAAACCGCACAAGCACGCTTCCAAGACGAAAAGGATTGGCCTAACACTTAGATAAGGTCCTCTTTAGAAATAAAACACCACTCACCTTCCTTCAACTCGTCCGGGAGACGGTAGTGACCAAAACTAACGCGGTGAAGAGCCTCCACTCGATTGCCGACCGCCGCCACCATGCGCTTGACTTGGTGATATTTTCCTTGCGTGAGCGTCATCTCAAAGTGTGTTTCATCCAATACGTTGACGCTTTGAGCTTTCACCGGCACTTTCTCATCTTCAAGCAAGACACCTTCGGTCAACTTATCGAGCATCTTTTGAGTCATCGGGTGCTTACTCGTCACCAAATAGACTTTCGCAACGTGCTTTTTAGGATGAATTAAACGGTGTTGCAACGAGCCGTCATCGGTCAAAATGAGTAAACCGGTTGTATTTTCATCGAGTCTGCCAACGGGTTGAACCCCTCGAACTCTCAGTGGAGCTGGCAATAAAGTCATCACCGATGGATGGTGAATAGGCTTTTGTGAACATTCATAACCTTGAGGCTTATGAAGGGCTACCACGGCTTTTTCACAATAGGGCCAAACCTTTCCATCCACGGAAAAAGAAAATTGAGATTGTTTGACGTCAAAGTCAGGATCGTCAATCACGTCCCCTTCCACGGCAACACGCCCTTGGCAAATCATGCCAAAACATTCGTGACGGGTACCAAAACCTTGAGAAAATAAGACTTGTTCCAAACGCATGAGATTAGTCCTCGTAATCCACAATCAACGGTGCGTGATCGGAGAATTTCTCTTCATTGTAAACACTTGTTTGAGTTGCTTTCGCAGCCTGTCCTTGTGTAGCGATTTGATAGTCAATTCGCCAACCGACATTCTTGGCTCTGGCCTGCCCTCGTTGACTCCACCAAGTGTATTGTTCCTTGGTCGGCTCAAGTTGGCGGAAAACATCAATCCAACCTTCTTTAAAAAGAGCCGTCATCCATTCACGTTCTTCCGGTAAAAAGCCGGAATTTTTAAGATTACCCTTCCAATTCTTAAGATCGATTTCTTTATGAGCAATATTAATATCACCACAAAATACAATCTCTTTGCCTCGAGCCTTTAATGCCTTTAAGTGGGGTTCAAAAGCATCTAAAAAGCGGAATTTGGCCTCTTGGCGATCTTCGGAACTCGACCCCGATGGGAAATAGACACTCACGATGATGAGGTTTTCAAACTCACACTCAACATACCGCCCTTCTGCATCAAACTCTTCATTACCAAACCCAATTTGAACATTTATCGGTTTTTGTTTGGTATAGAGAGCAACGCCGGAATATCCGCGTTTTTGCGCCGTGTGCATAAACACGTGATACCCCTCGGAATGTAAAACATCCTCAGAAATGTCCGCTTCTTGGGCCTTTAGCTCTTGAATGCACAAAACATCTGCATTTTGCTGATCAAACCATTCCCAAAAATTTTTCTTAGCGGCCGAACGAATTCCGTTAGCGTTGAAAGTAATAATACGAAACATGTCGCGATTCTCTGTAAAATTAGCCAATTAGGTTAATTATCCTGATTCACTGCATTTTTTGTGGATTTGTATTATGTCTTTACAACACGACTTTATCGAGTTTGCTCTTGATACCAAGGTTCTTCGCTTTGGTGAATTTAAAACAAAGGCCGGTCGCCTTTCTCCGTATTTCTTCAATCTCGGCTTATTTAACACCGGTAGCACATTGGCTCGTTTAGCTGATTTCTATGCAAAAACGCTCTTGGCCGCACGAGAACGTGGCGAGATTGAGTTCGACATGATTTTTGGTCCTGCCTATAAGGGCATCCCTTTGGCCGCTGCTGTTGCCGTTAAATTAGCTGAAATGGGCTGTGATATTCCTTACGCATTTAACCGCAAGGAAGCCAAGGATCACGGCGAAGGCGGAACGATTGTTGGTGCTCCCTTGCAAGGCAAGGTCATTGTGATTGACGACGTTATCTCTGCAGGCACGTCTGTTCGCGAGTCTGTGAACTTAATTAAAGCTGCTGGGGCTACCCCTTCAGGTGTTTTGATCGCTTTAGACCGCATGGAAAAGGGCGGTACGGCAGAGGTCATGACGGAACACTCCGCTGTCCAAGAAGTTGAAAGACTTTACCAAATGCCTGTTATTTCCATCATTAACTTGATCGACTTATTGGCATTTATGGATGAGGAAACGCCGATGGCTCAACAAGCAAAACCCTATAAAGAAGCGGTTGTGGCTTACCGAGCTCGTTACGGCGCTTAATCCAAATACGGATAGCAAAAAAGCAGTTCTTGCGAACTGCTTTTTTTTGCATCCGAGATTAAGACATTATGCCGTCAACTTTTGACGCAATAATTGGTTGACTTGACCCGGATTGGCTTTGCCCTTACTGGCCTTCATCACTTGACCGACCAGGCCGTTCAATGCCTTTTCTTTACCAGCCTTAAACTCTTCTACATTCTTCGGATTGTTAGCAATCACTTCGTCAATGATTTTTTCCAAAGCGCCCGTATCAGAGATTTGCTTTAAGCCCAAGGAGTCAATGAGAGCATCGACTTCACCGTTGCCATCCATAATGGCAGCAAAGACTTGTTTAGCCCCCTTATTGTTAATCGTGCCATCCAAAACACGACCAATCAAAGCGGCTAATTTGGCAGGCGTCACGGGCAACGTTTCAATCGTAGCCCCTTCTTGTTGGTTCAAGGCCGCAGAAACTTCACCCATCACCCAGTTAGCTGCAATCTTCTTGTCACTAACTGCATCGGCCACGGCTAAGTAGTAGTCCGCCAAAGGTTTAGAGGTCGTCAGAATCGAGGCGTCATAGGCCGGCAAGCCGAAGTCCTTTTCCAAGCGTGCTCGCAACTCTTCGGGCAATTCCGGCATTTCTGCCTTCACGCGATCTAACCATTCATCGGAAATCTCAAGCGGTAAAAGGTCAGGATCCGGGAAGTAACGATAATCCATCGAGTCTTCCTTAGAACGCATTTGACGCGTTTCACCCTTATCCGGATCGTACAGGCGCGTTGCTTGAACGACCTTGCCACCGTCTTCAATCAATTCAATTTGACGACGAACTTCATATTCGATGGCGTCTTGCAAGAAGCGGAACGAGTTGAGGTTCTTAATTTCGCAACGCGTACCGAATTCTTTTTGCCCAACAGGGCGCACACTCACGTTGGCGTCGCAACGGAAGTTACCGTTTTGCATATCGCCGTGGCTGATGCCCAACCACACAACCAAAGCGTGCAAGGTACGAGCGTAAGCAACCGCTTCTTCAGCCGAACGCAATTCCGGCTCCGTCACAATTTCCAAAAGCGGAGTACCGGCACGATTTAAGTCGATACCGCTTCGGTTCATTTCCAAACCGTGAACGCTCTTGCCAGCATCTTCTTCTAAGTGAGCTCGGGTCAAATTTAACGTCTTCATGTACGGTTCACCCTTTTTCGGGGTCACCATGAAGCTCACCTGACCACCCACCACGATCGGCCACTCAAACTGACTAATTTGATAGCCCTTGGGCAAATCAGGGTAGAAATAATTCTTACGGTCAAAAATAGAACGCTTGGCAACGGTTGCGCCAATTGCCAAACCGAATTTCATTGCGCGCTCGACAGCACCGTGATTGAGCACCGGTAACGTACCGGGTAAAGCCAAGTCCACAACACAAGCGTGGGTATTAGCATCCGCACCGATATCGGTCGAAGCGGCAGAGAAAATCTTGGTATTGGTTGACAACTGAACGTGCGTTTCCAAACCAATCACTACTTCCCATTGCATATTCTTTTTTCCTTATTAGTAGCCAGCGGGAATACGCTTGTGCCAATCCGTTTCACATTGATAGCGATGAGCCATACCCAATAACTTTGCTTCGCTAAAGAGCGAACCGACTAATTGGAAGCCCAAGGGCAAACCATTGGAGTGCATGCCACACGGCATACCAATACCCGGCAAACCAGCCAAAGAAACCGGAACCGTGTAGAGGTCGCTCAAATAAGCTTGTACCGGTTCACTCTTTTCACCAAAATGATAAGCAGGGCCGGTTGCTGCCGGACTAATCATGGCGTCCACATCCTTGAAGATGCCATTGAGTTCGTTAGCAATCAAACGACGAACACGTTGAGCCTTGATGTAGTAAGCATCGTAGTAACCATGAGAGAGTACATAGGTACCAATCATGATTCGACGTTGAGGCTCTAAACCCAAGCCTTCTGAACGGCTACGCTTAATCATGTCTTGAATATCGGTATACGCTTGAGCGCGATGGCCGTAACGAACGCCGTCATAGCGACTTAAGTTAGAGGAGGCTTCAGCGCAAGCCACGACATAGTAGACCGGAACCCCTAAATCAACCGTGGGAAGTTCAACGTCAACAATCTTAGCCCCCATCTTTTCATAGGTCTTAATAGCGTCTTCGATGCTTGCAGCCAACTCAGGATCCAAGCCGTCAGCAAACCACTTACGAGGAACGCCGATCTTCATTCCCTTGATATCGGTGTCGAGATAACGCGTGAAGTCTTCCTTGGGCAATTCAACACAGGTTGAATCCTTCGGATCAAACTCAATCATATCGTTCATAACGATGGCGCAGTCTTCGGCAGAACGAGCCATCAACCCCGGCGTATCCAAGCTCGAAGCAAAAGCAATCACACCCCAACGAGAAGGACGGCCATAAGTGGGCTTCAAACCGGTAATACCGGTGAAAACTGCCGGTTCACGAATAGAACCACCCGTATCTGTGCCGGTCGCAATAGGACAAAGGCTTGCTGCAACGGCAGCAGAGGAACCACCTGAAGAGCCACCGGGAACGCAATCCTTATTCCAAGGATTTAATACCTTACCGAAGGCGGAATTTTCATTACTGCCACCCATGGCAAACTCATCACAGTTCACCTTACCTAAACACACCATGCCGGCATTGTTAAGGTTTTCGACAACCGTTGCATTGAAAGGACTCATGTAGCCTTCCAACATCTTACTGGCTGCTGATGTTGACCATTCCTTGGTCACAAACAAATCTTTATGAGCAATCGGAATCCCGGTTAAACGAGATCCTTCACCCTTTGCAATTCGCTCATCTGCAGCTTTGGCTTGAGCCAAAGTAACTTCGGGACGCACATCCAAGTAAGCATTTAAGTCTTGATGGGCTTCAATGCGATCCAAATACGTTTGTGCGAGTTCAACAGCGGAAACTTCCTTGCGAGCGAGCTTATCGCTTAATTGCGCAACGGAAGCGTGGAAAATTTCTTGTGCCATTATTCAATCACCTGCGGAACTAAGAAGTGACCTTCAGATTGTTCGGGAGCGTTCTTCATATTATTTTCACGATCATTTTGTTCGCGAACAATATCCTCACGCAAGCGCTGAGCGCCGTCATGAGGATGGGGCATCGGTTCAACGTCCGTTGTATCAACGGCTTGAATACGCTCAATCATTTGAAAAATATTGTTGAGTTCACCTTGAATACGAACCGCTTGTTCATCATCAATAGAAAGATGACTTAAATCGGCGATACGGTGAATATCTTCAAGAGCCAAAGTCATAAGAATTTCCAAAATACTAAACCATCGAAAAACTCGATGAATTTGTTTCAAAATAACTGATTGATTTTAGCGACTTTTCGCCCATTTCTAAAGGGCAGAAACGATTTTCTTTGCGATACGTTATGTTGCAACCGTCCATTGCAATCACCTTCCTAATCATTGATAATCAAAACAATCTCTTTGTCGAAGGTTTGTCATGCAGTTGAAGTCCCTTTTAATGTCGGCAACGACCGTTGCTTGTTGCCTGCTTTTGTCGGCTTGTAGTTCCAGCAGTGGCGGATACTACAAGCACGACGGTCCTCCGGGTGGAGGAGACCTTTTGGCAAACACTTTCAAAGGCACTCCCAACGCGGTACCGAAGTACGAACCACCTCACAAGTTCGCCAACAAATCCTATAAAGTCGGAGGCAAACGCTACTATCCCGTCACGGGCGATCAACCGATGGTTCAAACAGGGCACGGTTCCTGGTACGGAAAAATGTTTCACGGTAAAAAAACATCCACTGGCGAAACCTACAATATGTACGCCATGACAGCCGCACATAAAACAATGGAGCTTCCGAGCTACGCCAAAGTAACGAATCTAGAAAATGGGCGAAGTGTCATTGTTCGCGTCAATGACCGTGGTCCCTTCGTTGATAACCGTATTATCGATTTGTCCTACGCCGCCGCCAGTAAGTTAGGTTATGTCAATAAGGGAACCGCTCGCGTCAAAGTCGAACGTATTCGCATGGCCGATATTCGCAACGGCCGCATCCCCTCGACTTTCTCAAAAGTTGATTTATCTAGCAACTCGTCTTCCAGCAGGGCAGATGCTTTAGCAATTGCTAGCGTCATCGGCGCAGCCGTCGTCGCTCACCAAAATAAATCCCAAGAGTCGAAGACTACAACTGCACAAACGATTACAACGACACCCAAAGAAACCGTGTCAGCTCCTGTGACTTTACCCCCGGCCGCTTCTCCCGTCACTCCTGAGGATCTGCAAGGTGCCGTTAATTTAACCGAAGCTGCTCAACACGAGATGGTCAGCACCGAGGTCACTCTTCAAGAACCGACCGCCTCAATCGTCAATACCACTCCATGGCGTCTCCAAGCAGGAGCCTTTGGGACAAAGGCTAATGCTCAAGCACTTGCGAATGACTTAAAGAGCTCAACTGGTGAAGAGGTTTATATCGAGCAAGATGGTAATCTTTTCAAGGTTCTGCTCGGGGGCTTTAATACCAAAGAAGAAGCCACCCAAAAAGCACTTCAAATTGAACAATCACACGGGAAAAAACTTGTCCCATTAATGGTTAAAGGACAATGAGATGTTAAAACAAACCATTCAAGATTTTTGGGAAAACGAAGCTCAACCCGCTCTCATGGATTTCGTCAGACTACCAGCGAAATCAACGGCCTTTGATGCCCAATGGAGAGAGAACGGTTACTTACGTCAAGCTTGCGATCAAGCCGCCACATGGATCAAGAAAATTATTCCTTGCGCACACTGCGAGGTTCTTGAAATTGATGGAAAGGCGCCTTGTTTATTTGTTGAAATTGAGGCCTTTGGTTTGGGTTCTGAAAAATCCGCTGCTTTTTATGGACATTTGGATAAGCAGCCGGAAAATTATCCTTGGCGAGAAGGACTCGGCCCTTGGACCCCCGTCGTTGAAGGAGACTATTTGTACGGTCGAGGCGCGAGCGATGATGGTTATAGCGTCTACGCCATGATCACGGCTATTGAAAGTCTTCGTCGTCTAAATATCAAACACCCTCGAATTGTGGCCATCTTTGAAACACAAGAAGAATCCGGCTCTGACGATTTGCCGTTTTATCTGGAAAAATTAAAGTCTCGCATAGGCCAACCGGAATGCTTCATCATCTTGGATAACTTATGCGGTGATTATGAGCGCCTTTGGCTGAACACCTCTTTACGTGGCACATTGACAGGAACCTTGACTGTGAAAGCCCTTTCTTACGGCGTTCACTCCGGAACCTATTCCGGCATTGTTCCCGATCCTGTCAGTATTGCTCAGGCACTTGTCGCAAGAATTCACGACCCGATGTCCGGCATTGTTTCGCTCAATGCTCTTCACACCGACATTCCTCCTTTACGAGTAAAGCAACTCAAAGAGGTAGGTGATGTTCTTGGCAGTGAAGTTTGGAAGGCCGCTCCTTTGTTGCCTGGGGTTAAACCAAAGTCTGAAACACCTCATGAGTGTTTATTGAACTCCATTTGGGAACCCACTCTAACCATCATTGGCATTGATGGCATCCCTTCTGTTCAAAATGCTGGCAGTGTGATTCAGGGTGAAGTCGCTTTGCGCTTATCGATGCGTACACCTCCTGGTATTGACATGGAAAAAGCCCAAAAAGCCGTGTGCGATGCATTAACAGAGAACATTCCTTATGGATGCTCAGTCACTTGGGATGATATTGAGTGTCACGAAGGCTGGTGCGCTCCACCACAAGGTGGAAAGGTTGAAGTCCTCTTTAACGAGGCTGCCAATGAAGTTTTTGGCACTCAAACACTTGCTAGCGGTCAAGGAGCTTCCATTGGATTTGTTCCTGACTTTGAAGCGATGTTCCCGCAAACGGAAATTATTCTCATTGGTGTTCTCGGACCACAATCCAACGCACACTCCCCCAATGAGTCTCTTAATATCCGTTACACTCAACAATTAATTAACACGGTTAGCCTTGTTTTATCGAGAATTTAATTATGAGACGAGATGTTGTGACAGAAGTTATTGTTGACTACGGTGACTTCGTTGAAAATTTTGCTACGGTTCTTGAAGCCAAAGACTTTATCAATGCCAACCTTGATGAACTTGATTGGCCGGTTGCCGTTTGGTTGGAAGACTCTAATGGTCGGAAAAAATGGGATTATAAAATCATTGATGACGGTGCCGGCTCTGTCGAACTCATTGAAGGTGATGTCATCAAGGGTGGGTCGTATTTCAGACCTATCCACTAAGCCAATTCTAAAGGAGAGAACATGACGTGTGAACTTTGCAAGAAAAATCCCCAAGAAGCTCTTTGGCATGATGACAAACTTTTTGTGATTAATGTCAAGGATCCGTTATTCCCCGGCTACCTTCGTGTGATTTGGATTGATCATGTCGCAGAAGTCTCTGACTTAAGTTGCGAAGATCGCAAGCATCTTTTTAACGTCTTAACCGTTGTTGAAACAGTAATGAGAGAAACGATGCGCCCAGACAAAATTAATTGGGCTCAATTCGGCAATATGGTTCCTCACCTGCACTGGCATCTCATTCCCCGTTTCAAAAATGACACTCATTTCCCTGAATCGGTTTGGGGAGTCAAACAAAGAGAAGAAAACCCGCAATACCTTTCTCAACGTCAAGAATTGGCGACTAAGTTATGTGAGGAACTTCCTAAGCGCTTAGAACAACTTCGTTAAAAACACGGTTGAAGTTGTTGCTTGTGGTGGCGGCCAATGGTCGCCACTTTTTCATATTGTTCTTGCGAAATATTGGCAAAAATTAAATATACATCACTGGTCGGCTGCCCGATAATACGGGTTACGCGAATACCTTGCATTTTCGTTTTGTCTTGCACTTGCTGTAAAAAGTCTCGTGCTCGCTCTTCGTCAGCAAAGGTATTTAAACTAACCCCGTTCAATAGCGGACCTTCTGTAATTGCCACCGCATTCTTATAACCTAAGCGCTTCATTTGGTTGGCTTGAGCCAACGCCCCTTTCTTTGTTCCAGAAGGAATGATAAAGACAATCCAATGGTCATCCCCGAGAATCGGTTCAACACTAACTTGTTCCAATAACTTTTGTTGCTCTAGTGACTGATTAAGGACTGGCAATCGTTTTGAAGAAACCGGCCCCAATCTCACACAAATCAATTCATCCTCGGGCTGCTCTACTTTCAAATCCTCAGACAGTGACTTTTCATCCGTAGAAACAACGGCTGAGGGTTGCTCTTGACTGTCTTGTAACGTAACGGGTTGGGGATTTTCGATTGATTTCTTTTCCAACACACTTTGAACATCACTCACGGGGCGAATATCAATCATTGTTTGAGGAAACACCTCTCGAACTGAACCGGTCTTTACAGATTCAGCAAGAAACTCACTTTCAATCGTTGGCCAAACGTAAAGTCCAACCGCAATCATTGATAAAAATATGGCAAAAAATCTCATTATTCGCACGCTCTTAGAGCCAAACCACGTAACACCAAATTATGTTTCACAATACTTTGAGGAAATTCTTTCAATAAATACGGAGCAAACAACGTTGCCGATCCTCCCGCTAAAACCAATGTCGGATCAAAACCTCGTTTTTGCATCATGCGCATCCCTCGTTCAATGAGGCCGAGTTGCGCATCCAAAATTCCCGTCACGATGGCATTCATCGTGTCCGTAGGAATATCTTCATACATTCCATCAGCCTTAGGCAAAGTCGCTGTACCACTGACAAGGCTGTCTCGCATTAAACCAACCCCAGGTGAAATACGGCCACCTGCGAATATCATTTGACCGGCATCTCCAGGATAAACAGTATCAACCGTTGTGGCTGTGCCGACGTGAACAACCAATAAAGGTTGATTGGGTAGGAAGTAAGAAGCGCCAATGGCTGCGTGCCACCGATCAGATCCCAATTGAAGAGGATTTTTATACTGATTGATAAGCGAAAACTCTCCATCGAATCGATCTTGAGCTTTGAGCCACCGTACGGAATGACCGGCATTTTCTAGAGCATGCGTCACTGAAAACGCTAAATCTCTTGAGGCCACAGAACAACCGACAACTTGATCAAACGTTTGGTCTTTCAATGAGGACAACAAGCGATCGATAAAATGATGAGTCCCACCGTGAACAATCGTATGGGGGGACTCTGGATCTTCAGAAGTCGCCCACTTTAACGCAGTGTTACCTAAGTCAACAAGAAGGTTCACTTTCAAAATTTCCTAAGACTAATCGTCCCCGATACGAGCGACTTTATACCACTTTCGGTTTCCACAACCAAACACCCCATATCATCAATGGTTTTAACACGTGCTTGATAACCGGGACCATTTTCTTCAAAAACCCAAACGAGTTCATTTGAATAAGCAGAAATTGTAGCCCAACTCTCACGCGTCGGTTTTAACCCTTCCTTACCCATTTGGGTAACTGCCAATAAAATCGATCGTGCAATTGCCCGTAACCAATCCATCTTGTTGGAAATTGAAATCGCATCCGACAAGAAAGCGACACCATAATCAGTCTCATCATGAATAGAATCGCTTCGGATGCAATTAACTCCAACACCAATCACCAGTACCCACTTTTTATCCAGATCCTGCGCAACCTCAACCAAAATACCCGAGAGTTTTTTATCGTTGAGCAAAATATCATTAGGCCACTTCACAAACGCCGGAACACCCAAATCCCGATACGTCTTAGCAATAGAGACTCCAATGGCTAAGGTCACACCAGCCCAATTATTTAATTCTCCGGTAATGGGAATGGCAATTGAAAACGTTAACGATTCTCCAAGATTTTGCCACTTTCTGCCTCGCGTCCCTCGACCGGCCGTCTGCCGATGAGCACACAAAAGTCTCGGGGTCTCAACCACATGACTTTTGACGTAATTCAATAAGTCCGTGCTGGTCGATCCCGTTTGATCAACGAAATACTCTTCAATAACGCAATTTTCCAACTCAATCGTGGACATTATTTCCTCAAATGACAAAAATTCAAAGGTCGTGATTAACAAAAGGTGAATGCATACTCGATAGTTTAACTTTCGATACGATTCTTGTCCCAATTTTCTACAAAAATCAATGGGAAACTCAACAATATAGGTTAAAATCAACCAAGTTTCTTTACGTCTTTGTTTTTGTGATATTTCTTCTAGCATGGTAAAGCGAATTCTGATTATTTTTACGGCTTTTTTTACACTGTTATCCGCAACCGTGTCTTTTGCCGAACCTGCGCCCCAACTTTCTTCAGACTCTTGGATTCTGGTGGATCGACTCACCAATATGAAGTTGGCAGCTCGCAATGAAAATAAGAAGGTAAATCCCGGTAACAGTGTTTTATTGATGGTTGTCTACACGGCTGAAAAATTAATGGATGAAAAGCAAATTCGACCGACCGACAAAATCATGGTCAATAACGATGCTTTATCCATTCCACCGCTTAATGCAGCTCGTTTTTACCTAGAGCCGAATAAATCGATTACTTACAACGAACTCGTTAAAGCGATTGCCGTAATGGGGGCTAACGATGCGGCCATTGCACTGGCTGAAGGCTTGTGTAAAACGATTGATAGTTTCGTTGAAAAAATGAACGAAAATGCTCAAAAACTAGGGATGAAAAACACCCATTACACCTCTCCTATTGGCTCTAGGAGTGTTGAGCAATACTCAACGGCTAGCGACACACTTATTCTTGCGAATGCTTTATTAAACGAATTTCCTTCGTTAAATAATATTTGGACACTTCGAACACTTGATAATGGTGTGTTGCAACATAAAAACAGCAATGCTCTTCTTTGGCGAAACGATGCCATCAAAGGGATGCACAGCTCCGACTTTGAACTTAAACGTCGTACCAGTGTTGTTTTCTATTCCCGCGACTTTGTCGAAGGTGGGACGCGATACTCCCGTGAGTTGATTGGTATTTCAATGGGTGACGAACAGATTCGTTTACACAACGACAATATGATTAATCTTATCTCCTGGGGAGCGGACAACTATAAAACTCTGCTAATTTACCCTGCTGGTGAAACGATTGAGAGAATAGTAGTCGAAGGTACGGACGACGCTAAAGTCAGAGGGGGACTTAGAGAGAGTCTCTACGTCACTTTGCCTCGCGACGCTATTTTGAGAGAAGGCGAGAAGGGGTTCTCTGTTAAGCTTGCCCGTCTTGACCCTCTTGTGGCACCGATAAAAAAAGGAGAAAAGCTCGGTGACATCACTGTTTTGTTTGACGGTAAGGCCGTTGCTCAAAGCGAACTCGTTGCTTTACATGATGTACAACGCTCAAATTTTTGGCAACGCCTCCAACACCGAATTAAAAACTTTTTAGGTTTACATTAAGGATAATTGAGATGAACGAACAAAAAGAATTAATTGAATTCCCGTGCGATTTCCCTATTAAAGTCATGGGAGCTAAAAATCCTGAATTTGCACCGACGATTGCAGAAGTTCTTAAAACATTCGATCCGACTTTTAATGTTAAGTCGATTACTATTCGCGACAGCTCTAAAGGCAACTATCAAGGACTCAATGTTGTTGTCCACACAACAAGTCGTGAACACTTAGACAATATCTATCGTGCCTTAACATCCCATCCGATGGTTAAGGTCGTGTTGTAATCGTGACGATTGACACTATCAAACCCCATTCCATAGGAGCTTGGTTGATCGCAATTCGCCCGAAAACTTGGGGTGTTGCGGTCGCCCCTGTGCTTGCTGCATTGGCGGTCTCTCTCTCAGACACCGGCATTTTTCACCCACTTACAGCTCTACTGACCGCTGCACTTGCCATATTGATGCAAATTATCACCAACATGGAAAACGATGCCGGTTATACAAAACGTAAAGCAGAACGGACAAACCGCAAGGGCCTTCCAAGAGCCACCTCGCTTGGCTTATTAACTGTTCGTGAAGTTGAAAACGGCATTAAGGTACTGGCTCTTATTGCGCTATTGATTACGGGTTACTTCATTTATTTAACCCAATGGTTTTTCCTCACTGTTACGGTTTTGTCCATCGCTGCCGCTTATTTGTACATGGGTGGCCCTAAACCCATTGCTTACACACCGTTTGGGGAACTGACCGTTTTGGTATTTTTTGGACTTGTAGCAACCTGTGGCACCTATTATCTTCAACAACAAACACTCTCTTGGGTCATTGTCGTTGTGAGTTTTGCCTTGGGTTTAATCGCTGCTGCGGTTCTTTGTGTCAATAACTACCGAGATCGAGTTCACGACGCATCAATTGGTCGCAATACTCTTTGTGTTGTACTAGGTGAAGAGGCTTCACTTTTGGCCTACCAACTTATGATTTTTGCGCCTTATGTTCTGATTCTTTTGATTGTGGCGTTTGATCCCAGTCGATACCCTTATTTACTGGTATTTTTGAGTTTACCCAAGGCACTTCCTTTACCTCATGAACTCAAATCTCTTAGCGGAGAAGCCTTAAACGCCACCCTTTTTGCTACCGTGAAGCTCGAAGTATTCTTCGCACTTTCCTTAACGATAGGCGCCTTGATTCACGCAACCCTGCGCTGGATATGATTTAAACCCCGCATTAGCGGGGTTTAACAGACTATAAACTGATGAGTTAATTAAGGCTTCATCGCCATCGGTAAAACCAAACTCTTCGTGTCGACTTTCTTTGTCATCATGTTATTTTCAAAAAGAAAGTTTTGGTCATTAGCTAAGCTTTGGAGATCTTTAGGCGTTAACACATCAAAATAATGACTCCATTGGGCTAACTTACGTGCGTCTTCTAAGCTAATACCTTGCTCTTTTGCACCCATAGCAATGGCTTTATCTTGATTTTGTTCAACCCACTTCGTCGTTGAGCGATGAACCTTCACAATGCGTTCTAACAACTGAGGATTTTCTTTAGCAAATTTTTCACTAACAGCCATCACCAACAAAGGATCGGTATACCCTTGAGCGGTTGTGATGGTCTTAGCATTGGCAGCATTAGCTTGAATAATATTACCAGCAGCAAGCAATGCTGCATCCACATGGCCACCTAACAAAGCAGCATGAGCCTTCGGGATGTCCATTTGAATCAATTCAACATCGCTAGCCTTTAAGCCTTTGCTTTGCAAAGCTGCTACCAGTACTTGGTGCAAAACCGTCCCTTTGGGGCCTGCGACTTTTTTGCCCTTCAAGTCTTCAATTTTCATTTGTTGTCCCGGTTTACCGACAATAGCGAAGACTTGTGTCGGACGAGCAACCCCTGTTGCAATATAGACTCGGTTATCAGCGCCATTTGCCATCAAAAGAGAGGCTGTATTCATCACAGCACTAACATCTAAGGCACCGGCAGCCATCGCTTGAGCTTGTTGTGCACCCGAATTAATTGAGAACCAATTGACTTTAATACCGTCTTTCTTAAATTCTTTTTCCAGCAACTGATGTTGCTTCATAACGATATTTTGAAGATTAAACGGAGACTTCACATAGGCGATATTAATTTCTCCTTTTGCAGCAAAAGCTGCTTGTGAAAAAGCGGTTACAGCCGCAATAGCTCCTACAATCATCACATTTTTTAATTTCATAATACGTGCCTCACTTTTATTTTGACTGTGTTAAAAAATCCATAATTTGTGCCACATATTGCACAACATCCATATTGGTAATGGAACGAGGGTGACTTAATGGTATGGGTAAAGAGTGGGACAGATGTCCCTCAGACAAAATAACGACATTGTCTGCCAGGCGCACTGCTTCATTGACTTCGTGCGTAATCAGAATCACTGTCATTTTTTTACTTTGTTGAATCTTCTCAAAATCAACTTGAATTTGGGTACGAGTAATCGCATCCAATGCGCCGAAAGGCTCATCCATCAACAAAATATCGGGCGATTGGACTAAAGCTCTCGCCAAAGCAGCTCTTTGAGCCATCCCGCCAGATAATTCCGAAGGATAATATTGTGCGGCATGCTCCAATCCCACTAAGCGTAAAGCCTCTTTAATCGAACAATCTCGCTCATCTTCACTTTGATGCCGAATAGCAATTTCAACATTCTCATAAACCGTTTTCCAAGGTAAGAGACGCGGATCTTGAAAAACAACGCCGACTTTTAATTGATCCTTAATTGAAATACTTCCGGTATTTGGTTTTAATAAACCCGCAATCAATCGAATAAGCGTACTTTTTCCACAACCACTTTTCCCAATAATGGCAACCAATTCGTGCTCTTGCACCGTCAAAGACAAATCCGAAATCACCGATGCTTCACGTTGAGGGTATCGGTAACTTAAACGGCCTATTCTGATGGCGGTCATGATTGACTCCATGGAGCAAATTTTTTCATCTGGTATTGAAAAAGAATATCCCCAACAATCCCGAGTACCGCGATCGTCAAAATACCCACAAAGACCTGATCGGTTCTGGCCATCTCAGAAGCGTCTGAAATTAAATACCCCAATCCAGATGATGCTGCGATTAATTCAGCACTGACTAACGCACGCCAACTGTACCCAAACCCTAAACGTAAACCAGTAAAGATTGACGGTAAGGCCCCAGGAAATTCGATATGTTTAATCCTTTCCCATCGACTTAACTTCAACATAATCGCCAACTCACCGTACCGATAATCCAACTGTTTAAAACCACTATAGGCGTTAAGATAAATAGGGAAAAAACTTGCCAATAGAACAATTGCAATTTTGGCAGTTTCCCCAATGCCTAACCATAAAATCAATAATGGAATTAAAGACAACGGCGGAATCATTCTTAGACTTTCCAGAACAATTCTTCCTTGTTGATGAGCGCTTTGCGATTTAGCAAAAAGATACGCTAGCGGGAATGCAATACAAACTGCTAAAAAATACCCTCCTAGAGAGCGATAAAGACTCGAACTAATATGTCGATATAGCTCCCCCTCTTTAATAAGCTCTAAGAAGGCTTTCCCTACGTTCTCGGGCGGTGGTAACAAGTAAGGATTGATCCACCCATAGGAAGCAGATACCCACCATAATAAAATTAATACGATGGGTATCCAAAAAGAGAGAACGAGATCTTTCACAGTCTTCAATTTAAAGCTCTTTCATTATTGAAGACGCACCTCGGTCGTATTCGAATTTGTCACATTATTCGTCGTCAAGGGTTCATACGGCTGCGGTTGGGTCGAAGAGTGATTAATTAAGCTTAAGCGTTGTTCAACTTCCTCTTCTGTAATCACTTCAAAAACTTTGACGACAGCTCTAACTCCTGCAACTCGAGAGGCCACATCAGTAGCAATCTTCGCCTCATTAGCCGTGACCAACCCCATCAAATAGACGGTACCATCCTCTACCGTGACCTTCATTTGATTAAGCGATACATCCTTCGTGCCGACTAAATAAGATCTAACCTTGCTAGCCAAGGTCGAGTCAGACATACGTTGACTCAATGAAGTCGGCTCAGCGACCTTTAATTCATTAACAACCGATTTCACTTCCAAACTACGTTGTGCAACCTTTTGGGCAGTTATTCTGTCTTGTTCCGATGCTACTTGCCCCGTTAGTAAAACACGACGGTTATAACTCGTGACTGTGAGATGTAACCCTGTCTTAACAACTTGGGTAATTTCATAATTGATCCGAGACTCCATAACGTTATCGGCCATCTGAGCGCCTGTTGAACGACGATCAGTCGTTACAAAAGCGGTCGTTCCGACAGCGCCCCCAATCATTAAAGGCACGCACCCTGATAAAACAGCGCTACCAGCGATTGATGTTGCTAAAACAAAAACCAAATGTTTTACTTTCATAATGACCTCTCAATTAGATTACTCTTGTTATGGTACTCGACTTAAGATTCAAAGCAAATAGACATTAAAACATTTTCACAAAACGGTTGCCGATGTTAATAACCTCTTAATGGCTTTGTTGATAAGTTCCAAAGAATGTGTAAAACCCTCAAAGGATTATTATTTTCTCAAGTTATCAACAATTGTGAACATCTCCCCAACATGTCTTTACACACCTAATTGACGATTTTATTAATGATATAAC
>DBFZTP010000093.1:0-5909 GCA_048520025.1 Candidatus Aphodousia sp. | reverse complement strand
GAAGAGAAGTGGTGCCCAGGATCGGACTCGAACCGATACGTCTTTTACAACGCCAGCACCTGAAGCTGGTGCGTCTACCAATTTCGCCACCTGGGCCCATCAAAAGTGAAGAACACTTTTGAGAAACGAGGTGGCCATTATATCAGTAAGAGAGAAAATTTTGACGAATTTGAAAAAAATGCCTCGTCCTAAAATTGTGAAGACGAAGCGTAACACCACGCGTAAACCGGCAAAGTCGGCCGGTCGAGTCAAGAGTTATGTCGAACAGGAGCTCACCCAAAAAGCGGTGGCTATTTTATTGTCAAGCGCAACAGAGCTTGATCCGGGTGAATTGTATGTTTTGCTTCAACAAGACTACCGAAAGCTCAACGACAAGATGTTTAACGCCGTTTTGATGCGATTGATGGACGACTCCAGAATTTCCTATAACGCACAAAACAATACCTTCAGCCATCCGAGCGCCAAAGTCAGAACCGGCGTTGTGCTTTGTTACGCACAAAACTATCCTTTCGTGGTCGACGATGAAACCGGTCAAAAGATTCCGATCATTGAAGACAAGGCTCGCCAGTATTTGCCCGGAGATAAGGTCAATTTCGGCTACGGCCCTATGAATTCAACGGCCATTATTAAAGAGGTGGTTGAGCATTCCGTGACGGAAATCGTGGGTGAAGTCAAGTGCGCCGTTAAACGAAATGGCACGAAGAGCTATCACTTCAGAAAGTTCGATCCGCGTTTAAGTTACTTAAGTGTGGGCTTTACGCAAAAAGAAGAAAAGCTTGATGCTTGGATTGACAAGAAGGTCGTTGCTCGCATTGTAGGATACCCCAGCGACGACAACCCCAAGGTATCGATTGAAATTCAACACGAGTTGGTTGTCAATAACGACGCAGAGTTGGAAGTTGAATTGGCTGTTCGTCAGTTTGGCGTTCCGCATGAATTCAGTACCGAGACGCTTCAAGAGACTGAAAAGTTGCCCTCTCGCGTTATGGCTAAGGATCGAGCTCGTCGTGTGGACTTGCGTGATGTGCCGTTTTGCACGATTGACGGGGAAGACGCCCGAGACTTTGACGATGCCGTCTTTGCTCAACCTTTGGAAAACGGGGCTTATCGTCTCTTAGTTGCCATTGCCGACGTCAGTCACTACGTTAAGCCCGGTCAGCCTTTGGATAAAGACGCACAACTTCGCTCTACCTCTGTTTATTTCCCGCGCCGAGTCATTCCGATGTTGCCGGAAAAGCTCAGTAACGGCATTTGCTCTTTAAATCCCGGCGTTGAACGTTGCACGATGGTTTGCGACATGATCATTTCGCCTTTGGGAATGGTCACGGCTTATCAGTTCTATCCGGCGCTGATTTTGTCTCATGCGCGTTTAACCTATACGGACGTTTGGTCTTATTTGTCTGGCAGCAGTACGGACGAACAAAAGTTGCCGTCAGACATGAAGCCCCAATTGGATGCTCTCTACGACCTCTACAAAGTCTTGCGTAAGGCCCGTGAGCGTCGCGGTGCCATTGATTTCACAACGCGAGAATCTCAAGCCATTACCAATGACATGGGTGAAGTGGTGGCCATTGTTGCACGAGAACTCACCGACGCCAACCGTTTGATTGAAGAGTGCATGTTGGCGGCCAATACCTGCGCGGCCGACTTTATCGCTCGCCACGATCGTTTATGTTTGTACCGCGTACATGATGCACCGGCCGTCGAGCGCTTAAAGCAATTACGCCAAATGTTAAGTGGCTTTGGTTTGCAGTTGCGAGGCGGGGATCATCCGACGGCGGCGGACTATGAAGAGGTGATTGAACAAATTGCCGGTCGCCCCTATGCCGATGAAGTGCAAATGCTCCTGTTGCGTTCAATGCAACGCGCGGTTTATGCACCGGACAATATCGGTCACTACGGTTTGGGCTATGAAGCCTATACGCACTTCACCTCGCCCATTCGTCGCTATCCCGACCTTTTGGTCCACCGTACGATTCGATCTATTTTGTCTCGTCGCCACTATCAACCCGAAGTCTATGAGGCTTCGTGCGCCGTCTTGACGAGCTACAGCGGTCAAGGGTTAGAGCGTACGCTTCAAGCAATGCCTAAGGTTACGGCCAATACGAAGTTTGTTCAAGGCAAAGACGACTGGGTGCGTCTCGGTAAGATTACGTCGGCTTGCGAGCGTCGTGCCGATGAAGCCAGTCGCGATGTGATGGCATGGTTGAAGTGCCGCTACATGAAGGCCAACGCCAAGGGTAATAAGACCTATAAGGGTCGTATCACTGCCGTTACCCAATTCGGGATCTATGTGGAATTGGATGAAATCTTCGTTGAAGGCTTTGTCCACATCTCGAATTTGGGCTATGACTACTTTATTTACGCCGCTGACGGCACGTTAGTGGGGCAAGACTTCGGTGAACGCTTCGCCGTGGGTGACCGCGTTAAGGTGAAGGTCATGGAAATTGACGAAGACCGTCGTCGAATTGACTTCCGACTCGTCAAATAACGGTACAATAGCGGTTTAAATTTTTGAGTTTCACTTGTTAGGTTTGAAACATGGCTAAGAATATGGTTTTGGCGGGCTTTCACGCCGTGGGCGCCCGTCTTCGTAATGCCCCCGATAGTATTTTGACGGTTTATGTGGATCCGTCTCGTCACGACAAGCGCATGGTGCAGATGCGTGAAGAGTTGGACGCTGCCGGCATCCGTGTGATGCACGCTTCTCACGAACGTTTAAGCGGTATGGTCAGTAAAGACGTGCCGCACCAAGGCATTGTGGCCATGGCCAAAGAACTTGACATGGGCATGAGCTTTGATGAATTGATGGATGAGATTCGTCCGGACTCCTTGTTCTTGATTTTAGACGGCATTACCGATCCGCGAAACTTTGGCGCTTGCTTGCGCTCGGCCGATGCGGCAGGCGTTCACGCCGTGATTATCCCGAAGGATCGTTCCGCTTCAATGACGCCCGCTGCCGCTAAGGCTGCTGCCGGAGCTTCTGAAACGGTACCGGTGGTTCAAGTGACGAACTTGGCCGCTGCTATTGTTGAGTTGCGTGATGCCGGTGTGACGGTGGTGGGAGCTGCCGGTGAAGCCACGAAGTTGATTTACGACTTCAATCAAACGGGTGCTTTTGCCTGGGTGATGGGTGCTGAAGGCCCTGGTCTTCGTCAATTGACGCGCAAGCGTTGTGACGATTTGGCTAAGATCCCGTTGACGGGTTCCGTTGAAAGTTTGAACGTTTCCGTTGCCACGGGTATCTGCTTATTTGAAGCCGTCCGTCAACGCACGCAAAAGCAATAATAGAAATCTTCTCTAAGAGCCGAAGGTGTCTCATTGGGGCATCTCGGCTTTTTTTGACAATTCCGGAAAGGAACAAGGAAATGAGTCGAAAAAAGAAGGTAGAGAAGACTGCCGTGACTCGAGAAGAACCGCCCATTGAGAGTTTGCCGCTTTTTGAAACGCAAGATCTGCTTTCGACCGAAGATGATTGGGTGAAGGTTCTTTTAAAAAGTGCGGAAGTCGACCCTGGTGACGGATCGGGGATTCGCAGTGCTTTGCAGGTGGCTTTGAAGTCAAACGTTTTGCCCATTAACAACGAGCAATGTTTGAAAGACATCGATCGCTTGCTCAACGGTCGTAACTTGTCTTTCACGACGATGTGTCGAGTGGTAAATGCCTTAGGGTTTCAGTTTCAACTGATTCGAAAGATCAACCAACAGGTCTAGAGAAAATGCCGAGTTCGATGACAATCAACTCGGCAAATTGTTAAGTAAGTCAGCAGCATTTTTGGCGCTCAACAAAGTCTTTTGAATTTGAGCGCGTTTCGTGGCAGCAATACTGCCTTCCAAAGTATCCAACAGGGCGCGAGCCTGATCTTCATCCTGATCCAAGCAAACGTAACTTGTAATGGCGTATGCCGCAACTGGATCAGTAGCGCACCCGGCACCAAAGCGATAGAAGTTAGCCAGTAGCATTAACGCCTTTTTATCGTCTTGTAGCGCCGCTTTTCGAGCCCAGCGGAACGCTTCATCGTAAGAGGCAACCGTGCCTTCGCCTAATTGATAGAAGTGCGCTAACTGGTACTGGGCAGGAGCGTAACCCGCCATGGCAGAAAGTTTAATCCACCGAAAGGCTTCTGCTTCATTGTGTTTGGGATAGTCGGGGCGAGTAAAAAGAAGTCCAAACTCGTATTGAGCTTTAGGTTCATTGTTAATCGCTGCTTTTCTTAACCAGTTGGCCGCTTGGATAAGATCGGGTTCACAACCTAAACCATGGGCCATGGCCTCACCCACGCGGTACTGAGCTTGAGCATGTCCTTGTGCGCCGGCTAAGCGAAACCAACGCAAAGCCTGATAAGCGTCTTTTTCGGTTTCTTCACCGTCCATCAAGGCGCAGCCTAAATCGTATTCGGCTTGAGCGTTACCGGAGATGGCCGCTTGACGGAAAAGTTCAAGAGCGCGTTTGGGGTCGCGCGTGACGCCTTGACCTCGCCAGTACATTTGGCCAAGAAGGTGTTGACTGGCAGCGTGGTCCTTCTCAACAGCTTTTTTAAGCCACTTGAGAGCGGCACGATTATTGGTGGAGAGGACTTGACCGTCCACTAAAAGACGAGCCAACTGGTATTGTGCGTCGGGATTGCCTTCGGCGGCTTCCCGAGCGTAATACTGCATGGCCTCTTTTGAGGGTTGAGGTGGAGCTTTGACTACGCCGCCCAAAAGCCCCAACACGTAGTTGGCGCGAGCATTGACTGCGTCATTTAGTGCGGTTTTCTTTCGCGTAGCCATAAAAAATCAGAGTTAGAGGGTGATGCCCAAAATGTGAAGGCCTAAAACGTAGGTAATGGCCACGGCGTAGTAGGCAACCCAGCCACCGACGCCCCAGCTGATGCACTTGGCCCAAAACTTGTGGTCGTAGTCTTCACCGAAGTGTTCATTGACGTATTGGAGTTGCTTGTAGCCGTCAAAATACGTCCATCCAAGCCACAAGCCTACCATGATCGTCAAAAGCACGTATTGGGTATAGGGGATGCCACGCAGCATCGGTTCGATGAAAATGTAGAGAACCATTAAAAAGATCGTCGAGCGCATCCAGCTCAAGGATGTGGCGCTTTCGGTGTGTTTACCCATGGCGCGCCAGTTAAACGAGCTCACAATACCACCAAAAACGGGCGTGAAGACAAAACTTAATAGAATCACCCACATCGGGTTCCACAAAGCCACACGAGGGGATTGGGTTTGTTTAGCAGTCATGACAGAACAATCAAAAAATCAAATAACCGCGTAATTGTAAAGGAGTTGTCTTAGTTTTTGCTTAGCTTTTTAAGTTCTGCCTCAGTTTTCTTAAAGAAATGAACGCGAATAAATTGCATTTGCCAAAATTTGAATTAAACTAGCGAGATTGCAAGGGATAATCCCTTGAGGAATTTTATGAAAAAGACCCTTTTAGTGACATCGCTTTTAACCTTAAGCCTTGGCTTAACGGGTTGTGTAACGCAAGAAGCAACATCGGTTTCTTATCGTGGTCATGCCATGAGAACGACGATTTGCCTGGTGGACAATCCCGATGTCAAGCCTCAAATGTTTTTGTCCGTTCGTCGAGCATTAATGGATAAAGGGTTTTATGTGCAGCGAATCGAAGCGGAGCACCGTGACGCTACGCAAGATTGCAAGCAAATTGTTACCTATCAAGCGGACTACGATACGGCTTGGAGCGAATCCACTTTGCGTTTTGCCAAAGTAACCTTGACGGAAAAAGGTAAGCACGAAAACGTTTACAGTGCCCAGTGGGATGAACGTGGCACGCAAAAACCGACACTTTTTGATAGTGTCAGTGATGCCGATGTGGAAATTCGACAATTGATTGATCGCCTTTTCCCGAGCGACATTCCTTGGTCTTAGGGAATTTTTACAGCAAATTTACAC
>DBFZTP010000092.1:0-4616 GCA_048520025.1 Candidatus Aphodousia sp. | reverse complement strand
CTCTCAAATGATCACCCGCGAACATTACATCGAAAAAATTCGCCCCTTTTATGACAGTGACCTCATCAAAGTGATCACCGGCATTCGTCGTTGCGGCAAATCCGTGATCATGGACCAAATTGAATCTGAGTTAAATCACAGCGGAAAGCGTACGCTCAAACTCAATTTTGAAGACCGTCACGTCTCTTCTTCCATCACATCGGCTGATGACTTGATTGCAGCAATTGATCAACACTTATCAGAAGAAAAACTCTACGTTTTTCTTGATGAGGTCCAAAACATTGCCGATTGGAACATTGCTTGCCGTTCATTGAGACTAAAAAACCTCTCGCTTTTTATCACCGGCAGCAACTCCAAGCTCCTTTCAAAAGAATTTACGAAAGAATTAAGCGGACGCTATGTGTCCTTCCGCATCCGCCCCTTTGTATACAAAGAACTTCTGGACTACGCCCAACAATTCAATCATGACTATTCCATTGCGGACTATTTGGTTTACGGTGGTTTTCCCAAAATTGTTGAGTTTGAATCTAAGGAAGCGGTCACGCGCTACCTCAATGATTTAGATGACACGATTGTCATTAACGATATTTTGAATCGCTACAAAATACGCAAAGACATTCTGTTTCGACGACTCGTTAATTACGTTTTAATCTCCAATGCTCGTATTTTTAGTGCAAGTTCCGTACAAAAATACCTCAAGGGGCAACAATTGGAATGCTCCCTCACCACCGTAATGAAGTACCTTTCCTACTTAGAAGAAGCTTATGTCATTGCACCGATTCGTCAATATTCGACAAAGGCAAAACGAGAGCTAAAGTACTTTCAAAAAATTTATAACGAAGACGTGGCCTTCAATAGCATTCGTCAAACAAGCGGTCGTTGGGATATCACGCATAACTTAGAGAACATCGTATTTAACGAATTGCTCTACCGTGGTTACACGCTTTCGGTATTCACTCAAGACAATCTGGAAATTGACTTCTTAGCAGAAAAAAATAATCGCCAATATCTGATTCAAGTGGCCTATAGCATTGCCGAAGAAAGTACCTATAACCGTGAGTTTGCTCTCTTTAACAAAATGGATCAGAGTCGCCAAAAAATCATCATTACCAACGATGACATTGACTACTCAACGAGCACCGTTCGACACATCAAACTGAGAGACTTTTTGCTCAGCGATGATATCTAGTAAAAAAACTCTACTTATCGAAAAATCCCTCAGATTCTCGAAGAAAACTGAGGGATTTTGCTTGAAGTTTCAGTCTTTCGAAGATTAAAGAACCTTAGACAAGAACGACTTCGTACGATTGTGTTGCGGGTTGTTGAAGATTTGCTCCGGCGTACCTTCTTCAACGACACTGCCGCCGTCCATGAAGATAACGCGGTCACCCACTTCACGGGCAAAACCCATTTCGTGCGTCACCACCACCATGGTCATACCTTCGTTGGCCAATTGCTTCATAACGTCCAACACTTCCTTAACCATTTCCGGGTCAAGGGCAGAGGTCGGTTCATCGAACAACAAGGCTTTCGGGCGCATAGCCAAAGCACGAGCAATAGCGACACGTTGCTTTTGACCGCCGGACAACTGAGACGGATAGGAATCGCTCTTGCTGCGCAAACCCACCTTGTCAAGCAAATTCATGGCGATTTCTTCAGCCTTTTTCGGATCCATCTTTCGCACTTGAATCGGAGCAAGGGTCAAATTTTGCAAAACGGTCATGTTCTCAAACAAATTGAAGTGTTGGAACACCATGCCGACTTCAGCACGAATGCGGTCGATGTTCTTCTTATCATCAATTTCTTCGCCATCGATATAGATGTGACCATCTGTCGGCGTTTCCAAGTGCGTGATACTGCGCAACAACGTGCTCTTACCCGAACCAGAGGGCCCAATGATCACCACCACTTCTTTGGCTTTAATTTCCATGTTGACGCACGGCAACACCACATGATCACCGTAGGCCTTTTTTAAGTTCTTAATTACGATCATTACTTGTATCTCTTTTCAAGGTAAGCCACTAAACGAGTAATCGGGAAGGTCAAGGCTAAGTAGATCAAAGCCACAGCCGTCCAAATTTCCATTGCACCGTAGGTACTGGCGATGATCAACTGACCTTGACGGGTCAATTCTTCAAAGCCAATGACGGAGACCAAAGAAGAGTCCTTCAACATGGCAATAAATTCATTGCCAAGCGGCGGAATAATGCGCTTAAAGGCTTGCGGAATCACCACGAATCGCATCGTTTGAGACCAATTCAAACCCAAAGAACGACCGGCTTCCATTTGGCCCTTATCAATAGAGAGAATACCGCCACGGAAGATTTCTGCGATGTAAGCGCTACTATTGATACTACAAGCCACAATGGCTGCAATGAACGGATCGATACGCGTACCGATTAACATCGGCAACGCAAAATAGATCATAAAAATTTGCACCAAGAGCGGCGTACCGCGCAAAAAGTCCACGTAGATTTTTGCAGGAATGCGGAAAATGGCCACACGGGAAATTTGAGCAATCCCGATAAAAAGACCAAAGAGCAAACCCAAGCCCACACTGATGGCCGTAATTTTGAGCGTAACACCGGCTCCGACCAGCAAGAGCGGGAGAGAGTCGATGATTAATTGAAAATCAAACATGTCGATGTTTTGCCTTTTCGTTGTTATTGATTATTGGCGAGCGCCAAACCACTTTTGGTAGATCTTGTCGTACTCACCATTGGCACGGATGATTTCCATACCCTTATTGAGTTTTTCCAAAAGTGCCTTATTGCCCTTTTTGACACCCATACCGTAATTTTCGGCGTCAAAAACTTGATTGACGGTCATCACCGTCTTGTCACCGCGGCGTGCGAGGTAGTAGTCAACGACAGGCTTGTCATTTAACACAGCCTCACAACCTAAGTTCTTTAATTCCATGAAGGCTTCGGTAATGCTATTGAATTCCGTTACCTTGGCACCCTTCACACGATTGGCAGCCATGGCACCGGTCGTACCGATTTGAGCGCAAAGGCGTTGACCTTCCAAGCTCTTTAAACCGTCGTACTTGGCTTGGTCGGCCTTACGAATCAAAATTACCAAACCGGATTGATAATAGGGGCTCGTAAAATCAATACGAGCTTGACGTTCGGGCGTAATCGTCATGGCGGCTGCCGTCACATCAATCACCCCGGTTTGCAAAGACGGAATCAATGCATCAAAACCCATGTTATGAATTTTGATATCGTCACCCACGGCCTTGGCCATAGCGCGAATCACATCAATATCGAAACCCGTGACTTCATGGGTTTGCTCGTCCATAAATTCAAACGGAGCAAAGGTGGCTTCCGTGCCGATCGTAATCGTGCCGGCTTGAACACTAAAGGCCATCCCAACGGCAGCAAGTGCCCCCACAATCGTCTTTTTCATGAAAAAATCCTTTCAGTCTGTATTCGAATTATCTTCGAAATTACTTCTGAGCCCCGAACCACTTCTTGTAAATACGGTCATATTCACCGTTGGCTTTAACCTTTTCCAAGCCTTGGTTCACAAACTCTTGCATCTTCTTGTTATTCTTTGCCACGGCAATCCCGTAGTCTTCAGCCGACAAGGCTTCCGGCAAACGGTACATTCCTTGAGTGCCACGACGAGCCATATAGTAATCCATCACAGGCTTATCATGCACGACGGCTTCACAACCGCCATTTTGCAATTCTAAGAATGCTTCCGGAGCAGAGTTAAATTCTTTAACGTTTTGACCGGAGAACTTGCGAGCGGTAATGGCACCCGTGGTACCAATTTGTGCGCAGAGCTGTTTACCCTTAACGCTATCAATCGTCGGATACTTAGCCTTGTTAGCTTCACGAACCATCACGGCCAAACCGGATTGATAGTAAGGTGTAGAGAAAAGCACGCGACGAGCACGTTGTTCCGTAATCGTCATGCCACTGATGGCGAAGTCAATGGCGCGCGTTTGCAAAGCCGGAATCAAACCGTCAAACGGCATATTTTGCAACTTGATTTCAACGCCTTGGGCCTTACCGATTGCACGGATTAAATCCATTTCAAAACCAGCCGGTTGATTATTCTCATCCACAAACTCAAACGGAGCAAAAGCCATGTTGGCACCGGCCGTATACACTTCTGCTGCTTGAGCTTGTGCCATCACGCCGGTTGCTGCCATCATCACGGCCATCATCGTTGCTTTAATCTTTAACGTCATTTTGCTCTCCTTGTCAATCCAAGCAAAAATTTTTCTTTAATTCTTTTAAACGCCCCTTTCAGAACTCTTGGAGTCACTTTTGGCGTCGTGAGGTGAAAGTTTATCCATGCAAGAAAATCGTACAACCCCACAACCGATTGTTTTCATTCATAAAATGTCGAATTGTTTCAACAAAAGGTCGACAATTATTTGCCAAATGCTCATTGTTTTTCGAACGTTTCCTTCCAAATAATACTAACCCTTTGAAATTATTAAATAAAGACTCGTTTACACTTAATCGCTCGCATTAGAAGAAAAATAGAGTTTTTTACTTACATCAAATCGCAATGCAAAAAATGTGCAGAAATTTTTTTAAGATCTAGTTTTGTGACAACTTCTGCAAAGTGAAATTATTTTCTTTATATTTCAATGAATT
>DBFZTP010000091.1:0-19619 GCA_048520025.1 Candidatus Aphodousia sp. | reverse complement strand
CTTATTTATCATCAACTTGCAAAATGGCCAAGAAGGCTTCTTGCGGGATTTCCACAGAACCCACTTGCTTCATGCGCTTCTTACCGGCTTTTTGCTTTTCCAACAACTTGCGTTTACGCGTGATGTCGCCACCGTAGCACTTGGCTAACACATTCTTGCGCAAGGCCTTAACGTTTTCACGAGCAATAATGTTGGCGCCAATCGCAGCTTGAATGGCCACGTCATACATTTGACGCGGAATCAAACTGCGCAAGCGCGTCACAATCTCACGACCACGGTGTACAGAATTCGAACGGTGGATGATGGAAGACAAAGCATCCACTCGATCCCCATTGATAAGCATATCAACCTTTACGACGTCTGCGGCACGATATTCCAAGAATTCATAGTCCATGGAGGCATAACCGCGCGTCAAAGACTTCAAACGATCAAAGAAGTCCAACACGATTTCAGCCAACGGCAACTCGTAGGTCAAGTGCACTTGACGGCCGTGGTAGGCCAAATTCGTTTGCACGCCACGCTTTTCGTTACAGAGCTTCATCACCGTACCAACATATTCATCGGGGACAAAAATCGTCACACGATCAATCGGTTCACGAATTTCAGCAATCTTGTCGGGCGAGGGAAGCTTAGACGGGTTTTCCACTTGCAACAATTCGCCGTCGGTCTTTAAGACTTCATAAACCACGGACGGCGCCGTCGTGATCAAGTCCATGTCATATTCGCGTTCAAGACGTTCTTGAACGATGTCCATGTGCAAAAGACCCAAGAAACCGGCACGGAAGCCAAAGCCCAACGCTTGGGAGACTTCCGGTTCAAATTGCAAAGCTGCGTCATTGAGTTGCAACTTCGTCAACGCGTCACGCAAAGCTTCGTATTGGTTGGATTCGACCGGATAGAGACCCGCGAACACCTGGGGCTTGACTTCCTTAAAGCCAGGCAAAGGTTCGGTGGCCATCTTATTGACCAACGTGATGGTATCGCCCACACGAGCATCCTTCAATTCCTTAATGCCGGCGATCACAAAGCCCACTTCGCCAGCCACCAATTCCGGGCAGCTCGTTGACTTCGGTGTGAACTTACCGACTTGCTCAACCAAGTGGTTGGCACCGGTACTCATCAAGTAAATCTTATCCTTGGGCTTTAAGCGACCGTTGACGACTCGCACCAACATCACCACACCCACGTAGTTATCGAACCAACTGTCGATCACCAACGCTTGAAGAGGAGCTTCTTCATCCCCCTTGGGCGGCGGCACATCACGCACAATGCGCTCAAGAATTTCATCAACGCCCATACCGGTCTTGGCAGAACAAGCCACCGCATCCGTTGCGTCGATACCGATCACGTCTTCAATTTCCTCTTTGGCGGCATCGGGGTTGGCGCTATTTAAGTCCATCTTATTGAGCACCGGAAGCACTTCCACACCCAAGTCAATGGCCGTGTAGCAGTTTGCAACCGTTTGAGCTTCCACGCCTTGCGTGGCGTCAACCACCAACAAAGCCCCTTCACAGGCACTCAAAGAACGAGAAACTTCGTAAGAAAAGTCCACGTGCCCCGGGGTATCGATCAAATTCAATTCATAGACTTGACCGTCTTGGGCCTTGTACTTCAAAGCTGCCGTTTGAGCCTTAATCGTAATGCCGCGTTCTTTTTCGAGATCCATCGAGTCCAACACTTGGGACTCCATTTCACGATCACTCAAGCCACCGCAACGATGAATGATGCGGTCAGCCAACGTGGACTTACCGTGGTCAATGTGGGCAATGATGGAAAAATTGCGAATATTTTGCATAAAAAACTTTTTCAGTTCCGAACAATTTTTGTTAAGACCGGACCAATGGGAAAACCGGCTGTTCTTAACTGCCTTTCCCTTTAATCCGAAAGCTATTCATTTTACCATTTTTCAATGGTTGATTAGGGCTTTTTGCCTACAAGGGAACCCTCTTTTTTCGCAAGAAAAACAAAGGATTTGTGTTAATCTTTGACTATTGCTACCAAACCTTTCTTACCATGCGTTACTTAATCGTCATTATTGCTGCCATTGCGATCTTCGCATACCTCTACAAAAGAGCGTTCGAAGACTTTCGTGCGGGCTACGAAGAAGGTAAGAAACTCGGTGACGAACTCTCCAAGAAAAAACGCCCCGACAATGCGGAGCGTCCTCAAGAAACCGACGAACACTGATCAGAGTTGTTCAACGTAAATACCGGCCTTTCTTAAAAATTGAATACCGGCATCGTCTCGATAAGCTTCATGATAGTACACATGCGTGATGCCACACTTTTGAATCAAAAGTGAGCAGTGAATGCAAGGACTGTGCGAAATAAAGATTGAAGCTCCCTTAGAGGAGTAACCGTTTTCGCAAAGCTTGGCGATGGCATTGAGTTCAGCGTGTTGCACCTCAGGGCGCGTCACCAACTTACCGTCAACTTCCATCTCGCAACAATTGTCATAGCCCGTGGGCATACCGTTCCAACCAAACGAAATGATGGAATGATTTTTCACGATCACGCAACCCACTTTCAAACGTTGCGCATAGCTGCGCTTTGCCGTTAAAAGGGCAATTTGCATGTACATTTCATTGTCTTTGCGAATATCCATGACAATCCTTTTGTAGTGTGCAAGAAAAGGCCAAGAGCCACGCTCTTGACCTTCTGACTTATCGACTATGTTACTCTTCGAAGCGCTTAAAGATCAACGTACCGTTGGTGCCGCCAAAGCCGAAGGAGTTCTTCATAGCATAGCGGATTTCCATCGGACGAGCTTCATTGGCACAGTAGTCCAAATCGCATTCCGGATCCAATTCGTTGATATTAATGGTCGGGGGCGAAATTTGGTTCTTCACGGCCAAAATCGTAAAGACCGATTCAATACCGCCGGCACCACCCAACAAGTGACCCGTCATGGACTTCGTGGAATTGACGACCACATGAGAGGCAGCTTCACCAAAAGCAGCCTTAATGGCCTTCGTTTCATTAACGTCACCCACGCTCGTGGACGTACCGTGAGCGTTCAAATAATCAATTTGATCAGGCGTTACACCGGCTTGCTTCATGGCGGCTTGCATGCAGCGCGTCGGGCCGTCCGTGCTCGGCGTCGTGATGTGATAAGCGTCGCTCGTCAAACCATAGCCCACGAGTTCAGCATAGATCTTGGCGCCACGGGCCTTAGCGTGTTCATACTCTTCCAACACCACGCAACCTGAGCCTTCACCCATCACAAAGCCATCACGATCCTTATCAAACGGTCGGGAAGCATGAGCGGGATCGTCATTGCGACGACTCAAGGCGTGCATATTGTCAAAGGAGGCAACGCCCACGGGGCTGATGTCGCTATCGGCGCCACCCGCTACCATCATGTCAGCGTCACCGCGACGGATGATCCAGCTGGCTTCACCGATGGAGTGCAACCCCGTCGTACAGGCCGTCACGTGAGCCAAGTTCGGGCCCTTCAAGCCAAACATGATGGACAATTGACCGGAGATCATGTTGATGATGGAGCCCGGAATCATAAAGGGCGAAACACGACGCGGACCACGTTCGTCACAAGCGTGTTGGTTTTCACAGATCATCGGTAAACCACCGATACCGGAGCCCACGCAGCAACCGAAACGCGTCAAGTCTTCTTTTTCCAAATCCATGCCGCTGTCGCGAATGGCTTGAACACCGGCGGCCACACCAAAGTGCAAGAAGCGGTCATAACGACGAGCTTCTTTGGGATTCAAATACTCAGCAATATCAAAGTCCTTCACTTCACCGGCAATTTGGCAGCCCAAGTTGCTCGCATCAAAAGCGGTGATATTGGTGATACCGGACTTACCGGCCAAAGCATTTTCCCAGCTCGTTTTAACATCATTACCGATCGGGCAAACCATCCCGATCCCCGTCACGACTACACGACGCATGAATACTCTCCGAAAATTTTCAAATAGACTTCAAAAAAGAATCCCCGCCTAAACGACCCTATGGATTAGGCGTTTACAGCGGGGAGCCATCTAACGATGGTTACGATTACTTAGCCGTGGATTGGATGAAATCGATGGCTTGTTGAACCGTACGCAACTTTTCTTGTTGATCATCGGGGATTTCAACCTTGAAGGCATCTTCCAAAGCCATAACCAACTCAACCGTATCCAAAGAGTCAGCACCGAGGTCTTCGATGAAAGCGGATTCGTTCTTGATATCAGCTTCATTGATGTTCAATTGTTCGGCGATAACCTTCTTGACACGTTGTTCGATGTCGTTCATTTGATAAGTCTCCTTGATAAATACTTAATCAACACAGTCACACAAAAAAGGGAAACTGCATTGTAAAAATGAAATTTCCCCTATTTTATCAGAGCCATGCCCATTTGCACACTTTTTAGTGCAAATGGCCCTTAGCTATACCATGTACATGCCACCGTTGACATGCAACGTAACCCCCGTCACATAGGCTGCGGCGGGCGAAGCGAGGTACAAAACGGCTTGAGCAATATCATCCGTTTGTCCGAGGCGACCTAAGGGAATTTGTGCCATTAAAGCGGCACGATGGTCTTCGGGCAATGCTGCCGTCATGTCCGTTTCAATAAAGCCCGGGGCCACACAGTTAACCGTAATATTGCGAGGAGCCAATTCACGAGCCAAGGCACGCGTCATACCGGCAACGCCCGCTTTAGCAGCCGCATAATTGGCTTGACCGGCATTACCCATGCTGCCCACGACGCTCACGATATTGATAATACGACCACGACGGGCCTTCATCATGCCACGCATCACAATACGACTTAAGCGAAATGCCGGCGTCAAATTCGTATCAATGACTTCTTGCCATTGTTCATCTTTCATACGCATGGCTAAACCGTCACGCGTAATACCGGCGTTGTTAACCAACACGGTCACGGCACCGTATTCTTTAGCGACGGCTTCCAATTGTTCTTCAGACTGTTGAGCATCCGTCACATTTAAGACAACACCACAGCCCTTACCTTGAGCGGCAGCGATTTTATCCGTAATGGCCTTAGCACCGGACTCGCTCGTGGCCGTACCGATCACCGTTGCACCGGCTGCCAAGCATTGATCCAAAATACCGGCACCGATACCGCGAGAAGCACCGGTAATGAAAACGACTTCACCGGCTAATGCATCATTGGTAAAAATAGACATCAAAATATTCCTTAAAGGGCTTTGACTTCAGCCAAAACAGATTGCAAAGATTCTTCAGAGTTGATGTTCATCACAACGATGGATGAATCAATACGCTTAATTAAGCCGGCCAACACACGACCCGGGCCACACTCAACCACGTGCGTCACGCCTTGTGCTTTGAAAGACTCAATGGTCTTGACCCACTGAACGGCGCCTGCGGCTTGTTGAGCTAAAGCTTCAACAATGGCATCGGTCTCGGCGTGAACCGCGACGTCAATATTGGCGATCACATCAACGGCGGGTTTGTTCATCGGCGTTGCCTTTAAGCGTTCGCGTAAGGCGTCAGCGGCGGGCTTCATCATTGAAGAGTGGAAAGGTGCAGAAACCGCCAACATCAATGCGCGCTTAGCACCCTTTTCTTTAGTCATGGCGCAAGCGGCTTCCACCGCTTCTTTAACACCGGCAATGACGACTTGACCGGGCGAATTGAAGTTCACCGCTTCAACCACACCGTGAGCGCTTGCGGCTTGGCAAACTTCTTGCACAACTTCATCAGTTAAACCCAAAATGGCGGCCATACCACCGACACCCACGGGCACCGCATTTTGCATCGTTTGAGCGCGGAATCGCACCAACTTTACGGCTTCAGCAATGGTGAAAACACCAGCCGCCGTCAAAGCGGAGTATTCACCCAAGGAGTGACCTGCCATCAAAGAAGGAATCGGGCCACCTTGAGCTTTCCATGCTTCATACATGGCTGTCGAGGCCGTCAAAAGTGCCGGTTGGGTATTAACGGTCAGATTCAACTCTTCTGCCGGGCCTTCGTGAATCAACTTCACCAAGTCTTCACCTAAAGCTTCGTTGGCTTGAGTCAAGACGGCTTGCACGGTGGCGTTATCTTGAAAGCTATCGAGCATACCGACCGATTGAGAGCCTTGACCGGGGAATACAAATGCTAATTTCATAAAACAAACCTCAAATTACCATGTCAAAAGAACACTGCCCCAGGCCATACCGGCGCCGACGGCTTGCATTAATACGACATCACCCTTTTGAATCTTGTCGTGACGCACAGCGTTATCCAAAGCCAAAGGGACGGACGCCGCAGAGGTGTTGCCGTGGCGATTAACCGTCACGACCATCTTTTCCATATCAATGCCGATCTTTTGAGCGACCTTTTCCATAATACGGAAATTGGCTTGATGGGGCACGTAGTGGTTAACATCGGCCACCGTTAAGCCTGCCGTCTTTAAAACGTTTTGAGCGCTTTCATGCATCGCAGAGACTGCCATCTTGAAGACAGCTTGACCGTCCATGCGAACGAAGGCTTCGCCATGAGACTCGCCACCTTGGAAGTGAGATTCGCATCCCAAAACCTTTTCATCGAGCGTACCATCAGCCGATAAGTGAGAGGCCAACAAACCGGGCTCTTCGCTTGCAGACAAAATCACAGCACCGGCGCCATCGCCAAAAAGCACGCAGGTTGAACGGTCGTCCCAATCCACCAAACGGCTCATGACATCGACGCCCACCACCAATGCGTTCTTATAAGCACCCGTACGGATCAAGGCATCGGCGTTGACTAACGCATAGATAAAACCGGCACAAACGGCTTGCACGTCAAAGGCCGCTCCGCGCTTACAGCCCAAAGCTTTTTGTAATTGGCAGGCCGTTGACGGGAAAACCATGTCAGGCGTCGTCGTTGCCACGATAATAAGATCAATGTCTTCAGGGGCAATCTCGCTATCCCAGAAAGCAGAACGCGCAGCGCGCTCGGCCAACTTTGTGGTCGTCAAACCGCGTTCGGCTAAGTAACGCTTCTCAATACCCGTTCTCGTACGAATCCATTCGTCAGACGTTTCAATGTTACGAAGCGAAAGCTCTTGAGCCAATTGTGCATTGGTCATTGCTTTTTCCGGCAAGGCCGAACCCGTTGCCACAATACGTGAATAAATCTGAGCCATTTCAATTGCCCTTTCTTTTTCTAAAACCTAATCTTTAATTGTAAAAGAAAGAAGACGAGCCTTACTAGAAAAATGCAACATTTCGTTAGTCATTGTCGCATTTTGAGTTGCGTATACGAAAAAAGGAACCCAAAACTGGATTCCTTTTTCTAGTCGATCAACAACGGCGGTTAAACGAGCATCATTTATTTTGTCTCCCACCGCAACGTTTGCACATTGGCTGTGGGGTTTTGGCGTTGCCGGCGAAAGCGAAATACTCCGATAGCCGATTCAACCCAATCCGTTAATGACAAGTGACGCTATTATTCGCCCTTGACGTCGATGACCTTCTTACCACGGTAGAAGCCGTTCGGGCTGATGTGGTGACGAAGGTGAACTTCACCGGTCTTCGGTTCAACAGCCGTAGCCGGGTTCGTCAAGAAGTCATGAGCACGGTGGTTACCGCGCTTGTTGGTCGATTTTTTATTTTGTTGGACTGCCATAGCAATACCCCACGATTGAAAACGAAAAATTATACCCAAGTCATCACTGTTATGCCAACAATGATTCACGAGGGCGCAAAAAAAGTTTGGCTATTGTATCAGTTTTTTTTCATTAAGTCTCGTAAATTTGCAAAAGGATTTGGTTTTTTTGCAATTTCTTCCTGACTTTGTTCCTCTTGAAGCTCGATGGGCGGTTCACAATCGTCATGACGCGGGAAATTCGGCAACGACAAAATGGCTTCTTCTTGAACCCATTGGGCCACATTCATGCGATCAGAGCCCACCACAATTTCCCATTCGTCGTCATCATCGATCGGCAAACGGTTGGCTTGGGCTTCGGTCATCACGAAAAGAAACGGCACTTCACGCTCCACCGTCACGGCAATGGGCTTCATGCAGCGCGTGCAAGGAACGGACACTTCACCACTGAACTGCAAAATGGCACCGGGCAAACCCTTGGCACCATCGCAGCCTTCAATCACGACGTCAATCATGTCGCTATCACTCACATCACACAAAAAGGCACACAACTCCGGCATGTCCTTCACCGGCACTTGCGTTTCGATGCGTTGATGTTTACGAGAAACAGAAAAAATATCGACTGTGGCAAAATTTTGTTTAGACTTTGTCATTTAAAGATTCCTTTCTCAAAAGTTATCCTGATTTGAGAAAACTTTTTGAGAGATGATTAGCGTCGGATCGAAAAATCTCGAGGGCTATTGTATATCATCAGACGCTCTATATTAGTTAGCGTCTCAAATTTCGTGTGTGTTATGTTACCGAAACTGATTCTTGGGTCGAGCTCCCCTTATCGTAAAGAGCTCCTTTCTCGCTTAGGCGTCGATTTTACGTGTGCTTCACCCGACATTGATGAAAGTGCACTGCCAGGTGAAACGCCGCAGGCGCTTTGTACGCGTTTGGCTAAATTGAAAGCCTTGGCGATTCATGAGCAGCACCCTGACGCCATCATCATCGGTAGCGACCAAGTCGCCGTGTTAGGCGATCGTATTCTCGGTAAACCTCACACACGCGAGCGCGCCATCGAACAGTTAAGCGCCATGTCAGGCAACCAATTGGTCTTTATGACCGCTCTTTGTATCGTGAACCCCCAAGGTGAAACGTTCGAGACAATGGTGCCCACCACGGTGACGATGAAAACTTTATCGCTTGAGACGATTGAACGTTACCTCGACATTGAAGAGCCCTATAACTGCGCAGGCTCTGCCAAAATCGAAAAATTGGGCGTTGCTTTAATGAAGAGTGTGGTCTCTGATGACCCCACCGCTTTAATTGGCCTGCCCTTAATTCAAACGGTTTCTTTATTAGCGAAAGCAGGCTTACCCGTTTTGCCGGGTCTTAAGGACTGATAGAAAATGGCCACGCTTTATTTATTACCCAATCGCATTGCCGAAGGCGACGTTACGGACACCCTCCCCGCTTCAACCTTAAACGTCTTGCGTCAGACGCAGTACTTTTTAGCTGAAAATGCGAAAAGCGCTCGAGCTTACCTGAAAGTCGCCGAACATCCGACGCCGATTGCGCAATTGCACATTGAAGAGATCGGCCACGAACCGGCCGCCGAAAAGATTGACCAATGGCTTGAACCCCTTACTAAAGATGGTCACGACATTGCCATTGTCAGTGAGTCGGGGTGCCCCGGTATTGCCGATCCCGGTGCCAACATCGTAGCTCGCGCTCAAGAATTAGGTCTTCACGTGCGTCCTCTGGTGGGGCCCTCGTCCATTTTGCTCGCTCTCATGGCCAGTGGCCTTGACGGTCAGCATTTCCGCTTCCTTGGTTATTTACCGATTAAAGAGCCGGCTCGTACGGAAGCTCTTTTGGCGGCTGAGCGCCAAAGCGCCCGAGGTGAGACGCAACTTTTTATTGAAACCCCGTACCGCAATGCGGCGTTTTTGGACTACCTCTGCCAAGCGCTTAAGCCCACAACACGCATTACGGTCGCTTTAGACGTGACGGGCTCTCAAGAGATGGTTCGCACACAAACGGCTGGCGCTTGGAAAAAGGCGCTCCCCGCCCTCCCCAAGGTTCCTGCCATTTTTGCCATTTTGGCCGAAAAAGTGACCCGAAACGATTCTGTGCGACAAACACCGCACTTTAAGAAAAAGCCCAATACGCATTTCAAGCGCTAAAACACAATGACCGCACATTCGTGCGGTCATCACGTTTTTGAGAATCAAATAGGTATTAATGGTAGAGGTCGTCCAAACCCAAAGCGCTCACCAATTGAGGAACGTTATCGACCACCGGCAACTTCCACTTCTTTAATTCACTCTTAGGGAAGGCGCCGTAAGAGACAGCAACGGCTGCGCAACCGGCATTTTTTGCCAAATACAAATCGTGCTCGGTATCCCCGATCATGACCATTTGTTCCAACGCTACACCCGTGCGATCGGCAATCATCTCAAGCATCAAGGGGTTGGGTTTGCCGGCGCTTTCGTCGGCCGTTACCGTTGTTTCAAACACATCGGCAATGCCCGTTAGGGCAAACACGCGATCTAAGCCTCGACGGCTTTTACCGGTAGCCACCGCCATACGAAGGCCTGCGGCTTGCATCTTGCGAAGCATCTCTTCCATGCCGGGGAAGATGCCGATTTCACGTTCTTTGACAATGTAATAGTCACGATAGGCCGTTTCAAAAGCGTCGTACTCTTCTAAGCGAAAGTTGGGCTCTAAAGTCAAAATCGCGCTTCGCCAATCCAAACCAATCACGCTTCGAGCCGCTTCCATGCCTGGATCTTTATAACCTAACGTCACGAAAGCATGACAAATACCGGCCGCAATCGGTTCGGTCGTATCCATGATCGTTCCGTCCCAATCGAAAACAAAAAGGTCATATTTAGGGACAAACATCGTTAATCTTCCTTTCGCGATTTCAAGTAAGCAATTAATTTTGCGCATTCGGCAGGCAAGGGCGAGGTGACTTCCATATTAACGCCCGTAATCGGGTGCTTAAAGGATAAGCGATAGGCATGCAAGAACATGCGTTTAAAAGGTATCCCTAAAGAGCCCTTGGCAATCGCTTTATTGACTTCAAAGTCACCGTACTTTTCATCGCCCACCAACGGGTGACCGCAAGATTGAGCGTGAACGCGGATTTGGTGCGTACGACCGGTCTTTAAATCCACAGCTAAATAAGAAACGTCACCGAAGCGATTAAGCAGTTGGAAAATCGTGTGACTAGGCAACCCCTTTTCATTATCGACGCAGACGCGACGCTCGCCCGAAGCGGTCACAAATTTGTGAAGTTTTGCTTTAACGTGCTGACGGTCATTAACCCAGTCACCCAAGACTAAAGTCTTATAAGACTTGTGCACTTCCCCTTCTCGCATCATTTCATGCAAACGAACAAGCGCCTTACGGGACTTTGCCAGCATCATCACGCCGCTCGTTTCACGGTCAAGGCGGTGAGCTAACTCTAAAAAGGGTTGGTTGGGGCGAGCGGCACGCACGCGCTCAATGAGTCCGTAGCTGATCCCGGAGCCACCGTGAGCGGCTAAACCGGCAGGTTTATCGACCACCAAAATGTGCTCATCTTCATAGAGAATCGGTAAATCGGCGTCGCTTACCGGCACGGGTTGTTCTTTCTTGGGAGTCGAAGAGACTCGAATCGGAGGGATGCGAAGCTCATCATCTAATTGAAGACGGGTGTCGACTTGGGCGCGCTTTTTATTGACACGCACCTCACCGCCTCGCACGATGCGGTAAATATGGCTTTTGGGGACCCCTTTGGCGATACGGAACAGATAATTGTCCAATCGTTGACCATCAGCGTCGGGGCCGATCTTCACCCAAACCACGGCATCGGTCTTGGCCATGGCTTTGGAAGAAGCAATAAACTGCGGAACTTTACCTAATTCAGACATAAACACTATATAATGTGGAGCTAGTCAAATATCAGCCCTGATTTTTGTAAAAAGGACTGCGTTTGACGCAATTAATAACATGAGCATTTTAGCCATGTTTAGACGAAAATAATGTATCTCAACCATCTAATTTAAATGGCTGAGAGTTTTTTCGTATGCAAAAGACGCTGCGCTTTTGCCCTTGACGGAGACGTTGATGATGATCAACGGGCTGGGATGTAAGGGGAGAAAAAGAAGTCTCCGAGCAGCAAAACGGTTTCATGGAATAGAGATTGCCATGCGCTATTGACCCGACAGATATCTGTTTAATTTGGGGAGCGTGGTCACCTATTCTGTTTTGTAATGCCGTAGAAGCGAATGTTGTGTGGTTCGTAAGCCCCACTGAGACTGGGTGCGTTGATTTTTAAACCGACAATCGATGAGTGCGAAAGCATTAAATTCGACCGATCGTTGAACAAAAGCTTTAACTTTCTGAGTCATCTCTCATCACAATCAAACCGGTTTTTTCGATCAATGCAGGCCGTCAGACTTACAGTGTTAAGTGAAAATTTGTTATTAGACCCGATGTGAGGGATTGAGCTTTGATGCAAAAAGCACAGCCACAGAGCGTGCATTTTTGAATTTGTTCGTTGGTTAGCTCTCCCTACTGCTCATTAATGGCGACACACGTCTAGCTTTTGATTTTCTTGAGTTATTCAAGCGAAATACTCTCCCGTTTTCACGGGATTGAGGACCTTGATATTGACTCATGGAAAAGATTGTTCTTTTATATTGCGGCCCTTTGCCGCCACTAGCTTAACCGCCTCCAATTTCGTTTCTTTTTCGGCACGCCTACAAGGTAAGTCTCGGCGTCAATGAGACTTCCCCGGAGTGTTTTTTAAATGAAACGCATGCTATTTAATGCCACGCACGCTGAAGAAACGCGCGTTGGTATTGTTGACGGCCAAAAGCTTATCGATATTGATATCGAAACAGCCGGTCGCGAACAACGCAAATCCAATATTTATAAGGGTGTGATCACCCGCATTGAACCCAGTCTTGAAGCCTGCTTCGTCAACTACGGCGAAGAACGTCACGGTTTCTTGCCTTTCAAAGAAGTCTCTCGTCAGTACTTCAAAGAAGGTGTTGATGTCCGTACGGCCAGCATCCGTGATGCTTTGGTTGAAGGTCAAGAACTTATCGTTCAAGTTGAAAAAGAAGAACGCGGTAACAAGGGCGCTGCCTTAACGACCTTCATTTCTTTGGCAGGTCGTTATTTGGTTTTGATGCCCAATAACCCCCGCGGTGGCGGTGTCTCTCGTCGTATCGAAGGCGAAGAACGCCAAGAATTGCGCGAAACGATGGATCGTTTGCGTATGCCTACCGGCATGAGCATCATTGCTCGTACGGCCGGTATCGGTCGCACGTTGGAAGAACTCCAATGGGACTTGAACTACCTCTTAAAGCTCTGGGAAGCCATCTCTGATGCGGCCTGCCCGCAATTTGAGTTGACCTATCAACAAGGCAACAAGACGCTTTCCAAGTTCATTAAAGAACCCGTGGGTCCGAAGGGCGAAATCTTAAAGCGCGCCAACCCGGCTCCGTTCTTGATTGTTGAAGAAAGCAATTTGGTCATTCGCGCCATCCGTGACTATTTCCAACCGGAAATCGGTGAAATCTTGGTCGATACGGATGAAATCTATGATCAAGCTCGCCAATTCATGGCCCACGTCATGCCCGACATGGTCGGTCGTGTTAAGCGCTATCGTGAAGAAACGCCGCTTTTCTCCCGCTTCCAAATCGAGCACCAAATCGAAACGGCTTACTCTCGTACCGTTCCGTTGCCCTCCGGTGGCGCCATTGTGATTGACCACACGGAAGCTTTGGTGGCTGTGGACGTGAACTCGGCTCGTGCTACGCGTGGCTCTGACATTGAAGAGACGGCTTTCCGCACCAACTGCGAAGCCGCTGACGAAGTCGCCCGCCAAATGCGTTTGCGTGACTTGGGCGGTTTGATCGTGATCGACTTCATCGACATGAACGATCCGAAGAACCAACGCGCTGTTGAAATGCGCCTTAAAGAAGCTTTGCGCTATGACCGCGCTCGCGTTCAAATGGCCAAGATCAGTCGCTTCGGTTTAATGGAACTGTCTCGTCAACGTTTGCGTCCTGCTTTGGCCGAAGGCAATCACATCACCTGTCCGCGTTGTAACGGTGTGGGCGTGATCCGTGACACGGAAAGCTGTGCTTTGCAAATCCTTCGTATCTTGGAAGAAGAAGCTATGAAGGAAGGTACGGGTGCCGTTCACGCACAAGTGCCGGTTGATGTCGCCAGCTTCTTACTTAACGAAAAGCGTACCGACATTGCCAAGATCGAAGCTCGCCATCGTTTGCCGATCGTTTTGATCCCGAACAAATTCTTGGAAACGCCGCACTACCATATCGAACGTTTGCGCTATGACGACGAACGTTTGGATGATGAAGTGGCAAGCTACAAGCGTGCTGAAGACATCAAGCCTGAAGAAAACGTTGATCCGTATCGCGTGAAAAAGGCCGAAGAAAAGCCCGCCACTAAGCGTCAAGAACCGGTTATCCGTAACTTCATGCCCGAAGCTCCGGCTCCTGAACACAATGAAGCGGATCGCTTACTCAATAAGAAGGCTGAACGTCAAACGGCTCGTGAAGAAGCTCAAAAGCGCACGCAACAAGCCCAAGAGCCCAGCCTCATTACGCGTTTGATCAATTTCTTGTTTGGCTCCAAGAAAGAAGCCGAAGAAGAAAAGAAGACGGAAGAAAAGAAGGCTCGTCCCGAACGTCGTCAACGTCGCAACCCGCGCGATCGCCGTGAAAAAGACACGCGTCGTACGCGTCGCGAACGTACCGAAAAGGTTGAAGATAAGGATGCTACTGCTACGAAGCCCGCAGCAGAAGAAACGGTAACGGCAGAAAAGCCCGCCGCTCAAGACGCTCAACAATCTCGTCGTCGCACGCGCCGTCGCAATAAGCCCGAACCCGTGGAATTGTTGCCGGCACCCGAAGCCAAGGTTGCATTGCCGCGTCCGGTTGAAGCCGAAGTGGTCGCAGCCCCAGTTCAAGAAGAAGTCGTCGCTCCTAAGGTTGAAGTCAAGGATGATAATGACTTTAACTTTGCTACCGACAACTTAGACACGGGTGCTCAAGCCACGGAACAAACGCCGGCTCAAGTAACGGAAGAAGTTCGCGAAGAACGTCGTCCGCGTCGCCGTCGTCGCACTGGTGATGAAGCTGCTCCGCGCCGCTCCCGTGGTATTCCTCCGGAAATCGAAGCCGAAGAAATGAACCGTGCTCCGGTTGTTTTGCCTGAAGAGTACATGCAAGACAGTCCCGTTCGCACGAGTCCGTTGACGGAAACCTTTACGGCAGAGCCCATCCAAACGCAACACGTTAACGTCGAAAGCAACATTGCTAACGTTAAGCGTGAAGCCAAGGCACAACGCCCGCGTGCAGAAGAAACGACTGAAGTCGCTATCGAGACGCCCGTCGTTGCCGCTGAAGCTGCAGTTGAAGTGAAGGCTGAAGTTGCCGTTGAAGAACCGGTGGCTGTCGCTGTCGAAGAAACGGTTGAAGTGGCGGCTGTCGAAGAAGACACGAACGCTTTGGCTCGTTTGACTGAAGGTTTGGAAGAAGCCTTGGCTAAGAACGGTTTAGAAGTCGTTCATACCCGTGCGGAATTGGTTAAACCCGTTGAGTACAAGCCCGTTGTTTATCCGGGTCGTCCTCGCAAGGTCTTGCCCCCGCTCGATGAGACGCCCTTGATTCAAGTTCATACGAAAGTGGACTAATTCATAGGCCATCAAAAAGGGCATCTGCGGATGCCCTTTCTTGTCTTTTTGGAAAATATTGTGACGAAAAAAAATTCAGTTTTACGTGATCGCATTATCGAACTCTTTACCGAATCTTTAAACAACAACGATAAAGACTTGCATCACCTTTATAACTCCACGCTGATTACGGCCACGGAACTCGCCTACAAAGAAGAGAAGGACGATTTCGTGACAGATATTCTTCGTCATTTTGAACGCGAAGGTTATGAGTACAACGTGCTCATGGATATCAATTTCTTCTTTGAATCCGTCGCTGCCCACGCCATTGACGATGAGGGTCAATGGTTATTGGTTACGCTCCCCTTCTTGGCTTCGAGTTCCTACGGTTTGCCTCATGGCGAGTTGCCTGAGAGCATCACTGATTTGCTTTTGAAGCACTTTGAAAAGCTGTTACCGGAAGGCTTTAAGGTCAGTGTCAACCGTGACATTTTAAATACCGAACACTTTGCGCTTAGCCCCGTGCAATTGAATAAGCAAATCAAGATGTGGGGGCATATTGCCAAGCCCGGTGTCTGCACATTCTGCGCTTCTGAAGAAGACGCTGAAGAGGTCAATAACCTCGTTGCTGACATTCGTGTCATTGCCCTCATTTTTGAAGCTCCGACGAATCGCTCTTTTGCCGAAATTCAATTGGACTCCAAGCACTTGAGTAAATTCAAGCAACGCTTGGCAAAAGACCTTTATCGTGAATTAAAGGCGCACTATTTAGCAACCAAGATTGAATTGATCATGCATCACTCGCTTGAGATGCAAAAGTACCTTGACAAGGTTTTAATGTTCGAAGAAGTGCATCCTGAAGTGCTCATTGCACCGCCCGTCATTACGTTGACCGAAGCCGGCAAACTCTTTAGACACTTCTCCTTTAATGAAGCCTTAAAGAATCTTCAACATACGTTTAATCTCAAGCTCGATGACCTGACATTCACAATCGGGAACTTCTATGAGTCGCCGATGATGGGGTGCGTTGCCTTAACCGAGCTTCGTATCGGAATTGGGATGAAAGGCAAAGACAATCAAATCCTTCAAGGAATTTCTTGGCCTTTGTTTATGGATGCACCGGATACAGCAATGGCAACGCTTTTAAACGTGCTGCGTATTGCCGGCATTAAGCCCGAAACCGTAACGCTTTTGGATGAAACCAACTTTATGGTTGAAGATGACGATGAAGAATTGGCTTTCCCCGGCGTTGATGGAGAGTTGCATGATCCGCAACCTCCGGAAGACCAACAAATGCCAATCAGCTTTACGCTGAACTAATCTAACGCTAACACGTTGATATTTATAGAAATGTCGGAGTTTTTCAAAAGACTCCGACATTTTTTCGTCGTAAAAAATGTAGTTACGCCACACTTTTTCGTTGTAAAAAGTGTTGTCAAACAACAAAATTTCGTTGTATTTTTTGTAATTCCATGAAATACTCAACCTAAAATTCGATTATAGAAGGTGTGAGTATGTACAGAATTGCGATTGAAAGACTCTTTAAATGGAAAGAAAGCAAATACCGTAAGCCCTTGATTATTGAAGGCGCTCGTCAGGTCGGTAAAACGTGGCTTATGAAAGAATTTGGCCGCCAAGCCTATCAAGATACCGTCTATGTCAATTTTGATTCCAACTCCAAAATGGCAGAGCTCTTTGCTTCCGATCTGAAAACCGATCGATTAATCATGGGGTTGGAATTGTATGCAGGTCGCAAGATTGATCCAGACAATACGCTATTGATCTTCGATGAGGTTCAAGAAGTCCCGAGAGCATTGACGTCTCTTAAGTATTTCTGCGAAAACGCCCCTCAGTACCACATTGTCTGTGCGGGTTCTTTATCGGGCATCGCTGTACGCCCAGGCACATCTTTTCCTGTAGGTAAAGTCAATCTTCTAAAACTCTACCCACTTTCTTTCAAAGAGTTTTTAATGGCAATCGATAAGGAGCGCTTTGCTCAACTGCTTGATGCAAAAGACTTTGAAATGATCACCACCTTCAAGAAAACCTACATAGAGGTTCTAAAGCTGTATTTCTTTGTCGGTGGTATGCCCGAAGCGGTACGAAACTTTGCTGAAAACAAAGACTTTAACGAGGTTCGTGGCATTCAAAAACGAATTCTGACAGCCTACGAGCAGGACTTTTCTAAACACGCCCCAAATGCAATTGTTCCGAGACTTCACATGCTCTGGAATAGCATTCCTTCACAGTTAGCAAAAGAAAATAAAAAGTTTATCTACAGCCTGATTCGTGAAGGCGCACGAGCAAAGGACTACGAGATGGCTCTTATGTGGCTTAGCGACTGTGGTCTTGTCCATAAAATCAATCGAGTCAATAAGCCAGGTATTCCACTGCGTGCCTACGAGGATTTAAAGGCCTTTAAATTATTTTTTGTTGATGTCGGACTTCTTGGTTGTTTAGCAGGACTTAGCCAACACTCTTTACTTGACGGAAATGACCTTTTTGTTGAGTTCAAAGGCGCTCTTACTGAACAGTACGTTTGTCAGCAGCTAAAAACTCTCGAAGAGTTGCATGTTTACTATTTCACTAACGATAGAGGCTCTTGCGAGATCGACTTTGTCGTTTATACCGGCCAATCAATTGTTCCATTGGAAGTAAAGGCTGAAGTAAACCTAAAAGCCAAGAGTTTAAAAATCTATCAAGAAAAATTCTCACCTGAGATTGCCATCCGAACTTCTATGGCTGACTACAAAAAAGAAGAATGGCTCGTTAATCTGCCGTTGTACGCAATCGATCAGTTCAAAGATGTGGCAAGCGAGGCAATTAATTCTTAACCATTCGTTTAGCTTTCATTACAGAAACGGCATGACCAAAATCATGCCGTTTCTTCAATATAAGTTTGTTACTTTGTTAAATCATCACTTACTTTTTAATTTCTGGAATGATTTCACACTGATAAAAATAACTTACTGACAGGCACCGATTCCACCTTCAATTGCCCATATTCTGCCTCGATGATCTTTAGTTTGTCTCTCAACAAACAAAGAATTTTTCGTGTTACCGATATTTAGTGCAACATAGCCTCCCTTATTCCAAAAAATAACAAAATAATTATTATCTTCATCGTAATTACTGAAATAACGTTTGCTTTTTGCCCATTCATTGAAAGAATCTCCGTCAATGATCATTCCCTTTACACGATATGATGGACTCCAAGTCCCATCTTTCCGTTTATATTTAGCGCACCCCTTAACATCCTCTTTCAAGAAACGAACTTGATCATGATCCGCCTTATATTTGGAGTAATTGCCCCCTCTGCAACTTTGTTTTCCATCTAGAGATGTAGCAGAAGACATATACTTTTTGCCACACCATACTTGTTTACCGTCATATGACTGCATATACGAATGATCTGAGACTATATAGGTTTGTCCCTTATAACTAACCTCGTATCCTGCATTAGCAGAAGTCATTAATAATGTCGCAAGGACTACTAATAAGATTTTCTTCATATAAATTCCTTTATTTATTATCTATTGACACCAGGAAAGATTTTTTAGATATACCCTACCAAAATGATGCAGCAATACAAGCATCTTTAACAAACGCATTGCTATTGCCTTGAATCTCCTCAATACGTTTCGCTCTCGTACATTCCCACTTATCAACCGGATATTGATTGTCCCAACCTTGCATCAGACGCTCTTGCTGCTGACTTAACTTAAAGTGTTGCGAATAGGTCTCTGCCATATAAAGATAAGTACGAGCAATGGGCCCTCGCGCATTTTCGGGTGGCTCTGCACGATGTCGATCAATCTTCATTTCGCAAGATCCAAAACTTGACGGCACTCCGGGCAAGAGTTGGAAGTTATAGTTTTGCCGCATGGCATTAACCGCACCAATCGCAGGATAAAGGTTATAGAGATCTGCTTGCATTAAACGAAAGTCGTAGTTGACTTTTTCTGCACACTTTCTACCTTTAAAAGATTTTGTTTGGGTATTTGAATATAAAAAAGAATTCACAAATGACTCTATTAACTTTGAAAAAGATGAAAAATCAAGTTTGGTACCACTTTCATTTACACATCTTGGATCCCCCTCTCTCCACTCAACAAAGTTACGACCAAAATTTTCCGCAGGTACTACATGTTCCCATTCAATCTTTTTAGCCCGTTTTTCATGTTGTAGAGTTGTAAAGCCTTTGGGCAAAATAACATTCTTTTTTTCATCAAAACTAGCTTCACAATACAACGTCACTCGATGATCTTTGTAGACTTTTGTCTCAAGCAAATGTTTGGCTCTATTAAAGGAATCAATTTCCGTATTACCGGCAGCCGTTGCCACAAAAGGCACCATCAATAAAGGCTGTAAAGAAAAACGC
>DBFZTP010000090.1:0-6262 GCA_048520025.1 Candidatus Aphodousia sp. | reverse complement strand
TGTTTGTAAATCCTTCTCGGAGAGAATAATGAAAAAATCCATTTTAGCTAGCGCTATTTTATTGGCCTTTTCCTTCTCAGCAGTGGCAGAAGTTGAGATCGAAAGAGAGAACCTTAGTGTGGACACTCAAGGAAACCAAGTTATTGGTACGGAATTAACTGAGAAAATCACAGTTAAAGGAAATGCAAATAATCCTGCGGTTCAAATTGTTGGGAATGGTGATGGAAGTGGAAGTCGCACAGAATTAGAGTTACACGGCAAAAATGTAGTGATTCAAAGTGAAGCTGACCGAGTGATTAATTTAAAAGGTCATAGCTATCTTTACACGGGGGCTCACCGCATTGATGATTCAGACCCCGAATCTGTTGAGGGGACTAGTTTAACAATTGAGGGTAACAAGGGGGCATATGCTATTTGGGCTGGTGAAGGCGTTGGAGAAGGTACTGATGGTCCTTATCTTGAAATGAGCGTGAATTCCTTGGATGTTACAGGAGCCATCCATTTGGAAAATGGTGCCGGGATGGACATGGGATGGTCAGATGTTAACAAGTCAATTGAGAATGGATGGATTGAGTCCGAGTTCAAAGACCTTGGTGATTCCTATCGTGAAAAAATTTCTGTCATAAATGCTAGTGATGAAATTGCTACGTTAAAGCTTGATCGTGGCATGGTGTTGATGGCGGCTAATAACGTAACAATTGCCAATGAAAATTCGGGTAAGGCAATCGAAGTTATTGGTGGAACATATCAATCTCAGGTTGCCGAAGAGGACGCAGGATCTTCTGCCGAGACTGCTAAAACTTTTGTTTCAATTGCTGCTAAAGACAAACTCAACATTACTGGTGATATTTATATCGATGCGGGTAATGTTAATGAGTCGATTGCCTATGTAGACATTCATTCAGATGGTGTAATAACAATTAAAGGGGATATTACTGTTAAAGGAACGGAACAATCCACTGGGGCCATCAATATTGAATTAAGCGGTGCTAATTCCGTGTTGGAAGGGTCGGTTAATACGATAACTGACACTTCTGGAGCAAGAGTTTCGTTATTTGCTGCAGAAGATGCTTTACCTGCAATTGGTGGCCAAGCTTATTTGAAGTTAAAAGACAATGCTGTTTGGAAAGCAACGGGAACATCCAATATTACGACGCTTTCTAGTGACAATGGTTCTGTCCAAGTTGCAGCCAACGCTAGTGTGTCTATGGATGAGTTAAGTGGTGCAGGCTTAGCAGTTCAAGTGGGTTTAGATGAGGACTATAAGACAAATTCGACCTTCAAAGTTGCAAAGGAAACGGATACCAAAATTTCTGCCAAGTTGGATGCAACATCTGACGATGTGACAGTTGAAGAAGGTAAGGCACTAAAGGATCAAATTTTTGGTGATAGTTTAGTTTCTACGATGTCGGTGGAAGAGGGCTATAACTCAAACTCTTGGTTCGTTGATGAAAATGGTAATGCGAAGGAAATCAACAATACTTTACAAGAAAGTACGATGGATATAGCAGCTGCAACGATGATTTCCTTAGACAGAATTCTCACGAATGATCTGCGCAAACGTATGGGCGATTTACGTGCCAACGGTGCTGAAAATGGTGTTTGGGCACGCTATGACGGTGGTCACTTAAGTGGTAAAAATGCCTATGAAAACGACTTCAACACAATTCAAGTTGGTGCTGATACAACTGCCTTGTTAAGCAATGTACGTACTGGTGTTGCTTTCTCTTATACAAAGGGAGATGCTGACTACGCTCGTGGTACGGCTGAAATGGACGCATACTCCATTTCAGCCTATGGGACTTGGTTCTCTGATAGTGGTGTCTTTACGGATGTCATTGGTCGAGTTGCCAAGGCTGACTCCGAAATGAAAGTTGATGGCATGAAGGGTGATCTTGACAATATGGTTTATAGCCTTTCTGGCGAGGTTGGCGTTCGCATGAATTTGGCATCGACATTCTATGTAGAACCTAGCGTGGAATTGACTTATGCGTATATTGACTCCGACAAGATGACATTGCGTGGTGTTGAGTCCTACAAGTACGACATTGATGCGACGAATAGTCTCGTTGCTCGTGCTGGTTTTGCTGCTGGACTAAAGTGTCCGTCTAACAAGGGGGATATCTATGCTCGAGTGAATGCAGCACATCAATTCTTAGGAGATACTAAGTTGACGACGGCAACTCAAAGCATGGAAGTTGATGGTAAAGATACCTGGGTTGAATTTGGTTTGGGTGGCCAATGGAATATCAATAAGGCAACGTATGTTTGGGCAGATGTTGAACGTACTTCTGGTGCCGAAGTTGATGAAGATTGGCGTGCAACGGTTGGTGTTCGCTATAACTTTTAATTAGTAAATTAAAAGCTATTACCCCCTATTGGTGTAGTTCAAACTATTGCCAATAGAGGGTTTTATTTAAAGTAAACAGTTGTTGACTCAAATATTCGTGAATTGAATTAAAGATTTGTTTAAGGAGTTTTGAGGTTAGCGAGCTTTGAAATCAACGCATCAACCGTTCGACTTTGCATTTCGTCTTGCATGTATTGCATAACGGCGTATTTCACGCCATTGGGAACGCCGTTTTTGCCTTCGTAAAGAGTGGCCTTCAAAGCGGGGGCTGCACAGTCTTTCGCTAAAAGTCGCACCACAACGGTTTGCGCTTTGGTGGTGACGGCATCAATTTTCTTTTGAGGAATCACCACGATTTCTTTGGCTGCTTGCGTTTGACCCAGCGTGACAAAAGCGTATTGCGTCAAAACTTTGGTGTCGGCTTTGTTCGCATTTTTAACAAGGCACTGACCGAGTGCGTCACTATATTGTCCGGCAAGCGCTACATTGGCAGTCAATAAGACAGGTAATAATCCTGCAATAAACAACAAATTCTTTTTCATGGAAAAATCCTCAAAATTGGTTAAGTAATTGTGCCAATACGCAAAGAATTTTGTCTGTCAAAAAGTTAAAATGGAGAAAGTTTTGTTGGGAGAATCCAGTGCAAAGATTTATTGATTTAACCATTCGTCGAGGCAGTACGTTAGCTTCGTTAGAGAAGCGTGACCCTCAGGATTTGTCTGCTGTCATTGAAGCGTTTGTCACGTATTTGCCCGATGACCTTATCTCTGCAGCCACGGCCTTGGAAAAGGCAAAAGAATTTTTGGAAAAGTCCGGCGATTGGCTCGATGAAAAACCCGTGACGTTGCTTTTGCAAGCCCTCAAGCAAGGTTTCATTTTTGAAGCCACAGTGGGCTATCGAAAGAGCAAAGAAGATCGCTACGATCGTGAGAGTTTGGATCGTGCTGTTGAACTTGAGTACGATCATCGCGAGCAAACCAAGCAAGTGATGAAAAAGGCGCGTCAGCTTAAAAACATGGCGGCAAACGCTAAAAAACGTATCGAAAACGACAAAGATCCGGAATTCATGCGTGAAGCGTTGGAGTTTGCCAAGGAAGCGGCTTCTGAAGGTGAAGTCCCTGTGGGTTGCGTCATTGTCAAAGACGATCAAATCATTGGTGTGGGTCGCAATTGCCCGATCGGTCACCATGATCCGAGCGCTCACGCTGAAGTCAATGCGATTCGTCAAGCCGCTCACGCTTTGGAAAACTATCGCCTCTCCGGCTGCACACTTTATGTGACGTTAGAGCCCTGTGCCATGTGCGCTGCGCTTATTTCTCACGCTCGCATTGACCGCGTGGTCTTTGGAGCTTCAGATCCCAAAACCGGAGCCTATGGTGGCGTTATTAATTTGCCTGAAGTGGCCAAGCTCAATCACAAGCCTCAAGTCGATGGCGGTATTTTGTCCGATGAGTGCGGCACGCTTTTAACGGCCTTCTTTGAGGAGCGTCGCAATGCCTGATTTTCCGATTCGTGTGGGATTTTGTGCACCATCTCGCGCTCCCGTGGATGTCTCAACGCCCGCGCTGGCAAAACTTTACTTCACCGATCGTGGTGCTCAGGTAGAAATTCACGATGCCGTTTTCAAAAATGTGAAGCAATTTGCAGGCGTTGAGTCTGAGCGCATTGATAGCATTATGTCGATGGCGTGCAATCCTGAGATTGACCTAGTGATGCCCATTCGTGGCGGTTACGGATTATCACGTATTTTGGACGATATCGACTTCGAAGAAATCGCTAAACATGATCCGATTTTCTGCGGTTTTTCGGACTTCACGGCCTTTAACATGGCCTACTATGCCAAGACCGGGAAAATCAGCTATCACGGCCCGAGCGCAACGGATTTCGTTGATCAACCGCTCTACGTGACCGAGCGCAATTTCCACTCGGCTTTGTTTGATGAAGAGTGGGTGTTGTCTTTTCCATGCAAGGAAGCGCCGGAGCTTGATCTTGAAGGTCAGATTTGGGGCGGTAACTTGGCGATGATGGCCTCTTTGGTGGGCACGCCCTATTTCCCTCAAATTGAAGGCGGCATTTTATTCATTGAAGACTGCAATGATCGCGCTTACCGTTTGGAGCGCTCTTTGATGCAGTTATATATGGCCGGTGTTTTAACCAAGCAAAAAGCGATTCTCTTGGGCGACTTCCGCGATGCCGATCCGATGCATCCGCGTCCCAATGATTTTCTTTTTGCCGACGTGCTCGAATTTTTGAAAAAACGTGTGAAGGACGTGCCCATTTTGACGGGCTTTCCCTTCGGTCACTCTCCTGTGAAAGCTACCATCCCTTACGGTGCAAAAGTGAAGATGCATACCGAAAAGGGGTACGTTGTTTTAAATACGTTTGATCATCCGAGAGTGAAGCCTCGCTTTGAAATTAAACATGTTTGATCGCATTCGGGCCAAGTGGTACCAATTTCTCACCAACAACTCGGCCCCTCTGAACGAGAATCAGACGGCAGCCCAATGGCGTCGCCGTCACTCTCGTGTGCTCGTTCGTCAAATCCAAAGTTCTCTTAAGCTTCAGCCGATTGCTTTAATTGCCGAAAGCACCGGGGCCGCGACCCTGGCCTTTACTTTTTGGCATGAAATCAACCATTGGTATCTCTTTGCGTGGCTCTTTGTCATCGTTATTCACCTCTACGGTGCCATCGATTTTTCTCGACGCTTCTGGGCCGATCGCTATCGTCATGCGAGAGTCCACCTGTGGGTGAGAGCCTGGATGATTTTAGCCACGCTCTCTGGCGTTATATGGGCCGTGGCGGGTTCCACATTCGCTTATGGTGCTGATGGTCACATGGCCTCACAAATCCTCTTGGTGAGCGTTATTTTGAGTGTGACCTTTGCTTCGTGGCCGGTCTACGCCTGTTGGTTGCCGAGTTTGGGCGTTTTTACGCTTTTGAGCATTGCGCCGCTCGTTCTTCGCATGGCTTTGTTTTTCGGTTGGTCACGTTTAGCGATTGCCATTTTATTGGTGGGCATCATTGCTTTTATTTTCTATTCCGGCCGACGTTTTAGTGACATCGTTCAGATGTCGGTTCGCAACGAACAAGAAAGCGAATTGATGGTAAAGCGCTTAACGCTTGAGAAAAACTTAGCCGAAAAACTTCGTCGCGAAACGCAAGAACAAAGCCGTATTCGCGGTAAGTTCTTTCAAGCTGCCAATCACGACATTCGCCAACCGCTTCAAGCCATCGGGATCTATATTGAGTTACTCAAACGCAATGACGATCCGCAAGTTAAATTGATTGTTGAGCAGTTGGCAAAAACCACTTCGTCGCTTCAAACGTTGGTGGCTCAAATTTTGGAAATCTCGCGCCTTGAAACGCACCATATGACAACAACGCTTGAGCCCTTAAATGTTCAACGGGTGCTTGAAGATTTGGCCGAAGAGTTCGCGCAGTTGGCCGCCAAAAAGAATGTGGGTTTTCGCGTTAAACCGTTAGATGTCAATGTCTATACCGATGCGCAATTGCTGCAACGTGCATTACGCAACTTGATTACCAACGCCATTAATTACACCAATGAGGGAGAAATCGTTTTAGCGGCTCGGTTAATTGGTGGCAAGAATGTGAGTATTTGCGTCGTCGATAGCGGTGAAGGGGTGGATAAGGCTGAGCAAAAGCGAATTTTTGAGCACTTCTATCGCAGTGAAAAAACGCGAGAAACGACCGAAGGTTTTGGTTTGGGGTTATCCATTGTGCGCGGGATTTGCGAGCAACTCGGGATGCGTTTAAGTTTCTCATCACGACTGGGACGTGGCTCCATTTTCCGAATTCAACTGCCATTGCATGAAGCCGAACAGGTTCGAATTTTCACGCAAGCAAGAAAAGGAAAACAAAATGTTCAAACAATGAACGCCACGGTGGTGCTC
>DBFZTP010000089.1:0-2315 GCA_048520025.1 Candidatus Aphodousia sp. | reverse complement strand
CCCCTAGGTTGATTGTCGGATTGCTCATAGACTCATCTAAGCAAATGCCTATTTGCGTCTCTCATTAATTTCTTGAGGATCCGATGATGAATCTCAAACTTGCTTCTTTAGCCGTCGCTATTCCCTTAGCGTTTACTGTTTTACCTGCTACTGTCCAGGCTGCTAGTGCAGCTTCCGGTCCCACGGTTGCCTTTGCTGTTCAAGGACAATTGGGTGAGATTGTGATGAATCCGTACAAGATTGCGCCCTTGACGGCTGTGATTCGCAATGGCGGTTACGTGATTGAAAATGCCTCTGTTCGTATTGTCCCTAAAGAAGGCGGCGCCGATCTTAAATACAACGTCAGTAAGCGTCAGTTGATGACGCATGCCGGTATCCCGGTTTTTGGTTTGTATCCGGACTATGTCAATACGGTTGAAGTGACCTATACCCGTAACTTTAACGGCAAGAAAGAAAAAATTTCTGAGTCCTATCAAATGTATGCTCCTCCCGTTTATACGGCAACCAATGGGATGAAGTCTCAAAAGTCAACGATGTTTAAGACGAAAGTCAACGCTGTTGATCCTGCCTTTAAAGATCGCTTGTACTTAGTTAATAACTTAATGCAAAACTATGCACCTGCCAGTCGTACGGTTTGGAATAACCCGATGGGTGGTGCTTTGCAATGGAACTTCTATCCGCAAAATGCCATTATCGATACGGCAGGTGAAGTGCGTTGGTACATGAATGTCGAGTCCATTTACGATGCTGAAAGCGTTTATAACTCTGGCGTCATGATGGGCTTCCAACAAGACAACAACGGCAATATCTCTTGGGGCTTTGGTCAACGCTATGTGAAGTACGATTTGATGGGTCGCGAAATTTATAACCGTCGTTTGCCGGCTTCTTATTCTGACTTCTCTCACTCCTTTGATAATGCACAAAACGGTCATACGTTCTTGCGCGTGGCTTCTTCTGATTATCGTCGTCCCGATGGTAAGCGCGTTCACACGGTTCGTGACGTCATTGTTGAGTTGGACGAACAAGGGCAAGTGGCTGATGAATTCCGCTTGTGGGAAATCTTGGACCAATATCGTGATGATGTGTTAAAGACGTTGGACCAAGGGGCTGTGTGCCTTAACATTGATGCCAGCAAGTCCGGTCAAACGCTTTCTGCTGAAGACTTGGCGAAGATGGATGAAAGTGACAACTTCGGTGATATTACGGGTTCCGGGGCCGGTCGTAACTGGGCTCACGTCAATTCTGTTGACTATGACCCGTCTGATGACTCCATCATCATTTCTTCTCGTCACCAATCGGCCATTATCAAGATCGGTCGCGATAAGAAGGTGAAGTGGATTCTTTCTTCTCCGCAAGGTTGGAAGAAGGGTTGGGCTGAAAAGGTCTTAACGCCTGTGAATGCCAAGGGCAAGAAGATTAAGTGTGAAAACAACAAGTGCGCCGAAGGTTTCGATTGGACTTGGACGCAACACACGGCCTTCCGTATTGATGAAAAATCCAATAAGGATGTGATCTACATCACGGCCTTCGATAACGGTGACGGTCGTCATATGGAACAACCCGCCATTCCTAGCATGAAGTACAGCCGTGCAGTTGTCTATAAGATTGATCAAAAGAAGGGAACAGTTCAACAAGTTTGGCAATACGGTGAAGAACGTGGCAATGACTGGTACAGCCCTGTGACGTCTTTGACGAAGTACTACGCTGACAAGAACTCTGTGATGGTTTATTCCGCCACGGCTGGTATGGGCGCCAAGTTCTCCAACAACGTTGCTCCGCATCCGTTCATTGATGAATTCAAGTGGGGTGAAACGAAACCTGCTGTTGAAATCCAATTGTTGGATACGATGGGCTACCAAGCCATGCCGATTAGTGCTGAAAAGGCTTTCAACACGAAGTAATAACGAAGTAGCGTGAGGGTGATTCATGTAATCATCCTCACCCTAAAAAGGATAAAAACATGTTTAAAAAATTCTTAGTCACAGCCGCTGCCTTAACGTGCTCCGCTATGGCTTTTGCCGCTCCCGTTGAAGGTACCGACTATATCGTGCTCGATAAGCCCATCCCTAACGCTCAGGGCACTTTCATTAAGGTCTACTCCTACGACTGCCCCTTCTGCTATCGCTATGACAAGGGTGTTGTGCCCGTGATTAAGCAAAAGCTTGATAAAGAACACAAGTTCTTGGACTATCACCTCCACACCAAGGGCAAGTACGGTAACGAAGGCGATGAAGTCTTGGCTACCCTTTGGGTTGAAGACGAAGCCGCAGGTCGCGATCCGGTCGCAGAAGGCTCTATGCATAAGAAAGCCAAGT
>DBFZTP010000088.1:0-14532 GCA_048520025.1 Candidatus Aphodousia sp. | reverse complement strand
AAATGAAAGAACAAAAGAAAAAAGGACGCGGTGGTGCTCGAATCGGTGCCGGGGCCAAGCCCATAGGCGAGAAAACCATGGAGGCTAAGATTCAGGTTCGAGTCAGCGCCGAGCAATACGAAGTCTTTAAGCAACAAGGCGGAAATCATTGGTTCAGAAGTCTCTTAACCAATCCTTCGGTTGCCAACAATGAAATGATTGACGGGTACGATCGCAACGAATTTGTACCGATTGAAATTGTGCGTTCTGCCTCAATCCCTATGGGATTTTCTCCGGTACAAGCAGGCTTTCCGTCTCCGGCCGAACAATACAAAGACAAAGGGATCGATTTCAATGAATTGCTCATTGATAATGAAGCATCCACTTTTGTTTTACGGGCTCGAGGCGAATCCATGGTTGAAGCCGGCATCGATGAAGGTGACTTATTGGTGGTCGATCGCAGCCGAGAAGAGCGTGTGGGCGACATTGTGATCATGCAAGTCAACAATGAATTCACCGTGAAGCGCTTATTAAAGGATGCTAAAGGACAAGTGTATTTACACCCCGAAAGTCACTCCCCGCTTTACGCTGACATTTATCCCGATGAAAATGATGAGTGGATTTGTTTTGGGGTGGTAAGGCACGTGATTAAGTCTCTCGGCAAATGAAACAAATACGATTTCGTAAAAATCTAGCCAAATCTCCCCAAAAAGACTGCCTATTTATTTGCACTCTCAGTAAAATCAAATTCTTGGTTTTCCCTTAAGAACTAACCCTAATATTAAGAAAGGAGGGACTGTGTCGAGTGCAATCCCCAAAAATCCCCCCGGTCAAGCTCTCACGATGGGGGCTTACCTTATTGCTATCGTCTTTGGCGTTTTAAATGGCCTTTGGGGCCCGGACGTCTTTTTAGCGTTAGCCGACTTCTTAGGAACGATCTTTATTCGTCTCTTTAAGTTCATCAGTATCCCGATTATCGCGGTTTCGATCATTGCAACGCTTGCTCGCGTTTCTCAATCGAGTCAATCGGGGAAAATTTTCCGTCAAACCCTTTTCTACACCCTCTTTACGACGGTGTTAGCAGCGTCTTTGGCGGCCGTCCTTTATTGGATTTTCGCTCCTGAAAACATTGCTGCCAACAACGCTCAAACGATTGCGAAAGTCACGGAACACTCTTACCTTGAATACGTCAAGAGCATCGTGCCTGATAACTTCATTGCACCGTTTCTTTCTGCCAATGTGTTGTCAGTGCTTTTGGTCTCGGGTGCCATTGGCTTAGCCATTGCAAAGCTTCCTCGCCAAAGCAAAGAACAAGAAACGTTGATGGCCTTTTTTGAAGGTGCTCAACAAGTGCTTTTCGTTCTCGTTCGTTGGCTCATTAAGGTTTTGCCCTTGGGGATCTTTGGTTTCATCACGGCGCTTGTAATCGAGATGAAAAACGGTGTGGCCATCGGCGGTTTAGGTACTTACTTTGCAACGATCTTAACGGCCAACATTTTGCAAATGTTCGTGGTCTTGCCGTTGTTGCTTCTCATGAAGGGTTTAAACCCCGTGCGTGTCTTTAAGGGCATGAGTCAAGCCTTGGTCGTAGCCTTTTTCTCTAAGAGCTCTGCCGGCACTCTCCCCGTCACAATGAATTGTGCGGAATCCAATTTACAGGTTCGCTCGTCGGTCTCACGTTTTGTGCTGCCGATTTGCACCACGATCAATATGAACGGTTGCGCGGCCTTTATTTTGGTGACGGTGATTTATCTCATGCAAAACGCCGGTGCTGACATCACGCCCATGATGATGCTCACGTGGATTTTAATTTCCACGATTGCCGCCGTTGGTAATGCCGGTGTTCCCATGGGGTGCTTCTTCTTGTCAGCGAGCCTTTTGGCCAGCATGAACGTTCCTATTATTTTGATGGGCGTCATTCTTCCGATTTACGCCGTGATTGACATGGTGGAAACGACCTTAAACGTTTGGTCTGACAGTTGCGTGTGCACAATGGTTAATAAAGACCTCTACGAATAGTTCACGCCGCGATTAGCAAACTTACTTGAGCCACTCAAAAATACTTTGAGTGGCTCTTGTTTTTCGAAAAGAAAAGTTCGACAATCTCACCCTTAATTTTTCATTTATTTCGGTGACCTATGATCTCATTTCGCTCTCCTGCCGGTGCTACGATGATCGGTCTTTTTGCGCCCATTATGTGGGGCGCGAGCGTGTCGTTGGTTCGAGGAATCGCCGAAAATTTTGGTATTGCCCAAGGCCAGTGCCTACTCTATTTAGTCGCCGCCATCAGTCTTTTCTTCTTAGTCGGTTTCCCGAAATTTGAAAAGATGCCCAAGCGCTACAAATACTTCGGCATTGCCGTTGCGAACTTCTCCACCATCTGCTTTTGTTTGTCGCTTTACTTCTCTGACGGTGGCACACAAACCATGGAAGTCGGCATGGTTAACTACTTGTGGCCGACGATGACCATTGTCTGCGCCATTGTATTTAACGGACAACGCGCTCGCACTTGGATTGTGCCTGGGGCTTTGATGAGTTTTTGCGGGATCTTTTGGATTCTTAGTAACGGTAATCCTTCTATTTCAGACTTTATTGAGCACTTCAAGCTCAATCCCATCAGCTACATTTTGGCCTTTTTCGGTGCTCTGAGTTGGTCAGTCTTTTGTAGTATGACTCGCGCTTGGTCTCACGGTCAAAACTGCAGTACGTTGATCTTCTGCATCGACTGCATGCTCTTTGCAGGACTTTGGTTAGCTGGGGTCGGTGGCTCGCCCGAGGTCACACTCAAAGGGACATTAAGCGTTTTAATCGGAGGTCTTACCTCCGGTCTTGCCTATGCTGCATGGACGCACGGCACGATTAACGGTAACATGACCGTATTGGCCATTGCCTCGTACTTTACGCCGGTGATTTCCTGCGTTTTTGCTTCCTTTTGGATTGGCGCAGAACTCACCTACAGCTTCTGGCAAGGCGTGAGTTTCGTTGTGCTTGGCTCCCTTATTTGCTGGCACGCCACTTGGGACAAAGTCCAAAAACCGCTCAAAAATGACAAAGAACAAAAAGCCCACTAAAGAAACATCGCCCCAAACCTTGATGGAAGGCGTGGGGCGACTCTTTGCCTTAGTGATGCTTTTGCTCAGAGGCTTAGCCATCGGAGCGATTTGCTTCTTTATCTGGCGCTACATTGAGCCTCTGATTCATTGATTATTTAAACAGCTTTAATCTCAAAGCGTTCATCACCACTGAGGTCGATGAAAGCGCCATGGCGGTTCCTGCAATCATGGGCGAGAGCATAGGACCATCAAAGAGCGCATGCAAAAGTCCCATTGCCACGGGAATTCCCAAAATGTTATACCCGAAGGCCCAACCAAGATTTTGGTAGATATTGCGTAACGCTGCTTTAGATAAACGCAAGGCAGTCAACACCGATTCAAGGCCGTGACGCATCAAAATCAAGTCACCGGCCTGCGCACTCACGTCCACCCCTTCGGCCACAGCAATACCGGTATTGGCTTGGGCAAGTGCCGGCGCATCGTTTAAACCATCGCCCACCATGGCTACCTTCAGGCCCTTAGCTTGAAGCTCACCAATGATTCGTGCTTTATCTTGAGGTAACACTTCAGCATGAACTTCTTCAATGCCCAAGGTCTGCGCAATACGCTCGGCCGTGTTGCGATTATCACCCGTGATCATCAGCGTGCGGATGCCCAATTGATGCAAGGCTTTAATCACTTGATTGGATTCCGGACGCACAACGTCACTGATCGCAAAAATCGCAGCCAATCGTTGGTCTCGCGATAAAAGAAGAGCTGTCTTTGCCTCTTTTAAGAGCTCTTCCAAGAAAGGCATCCCTTCGGCGATGTCCACGTTCATCTCATGCATTAAACGCACGTTACCTAAAAGGATTTGATGGCCATCGACTTCGGCACCAATCCCCATACCCGGATAAACCGTGGGTTGAACGTCCAACACCTCTCGCGTATTGGCCTTCGCAAAGGCCTTGCCCAACGGATGTTCACTGCGCGTTTCCACACAATCGGCCCACCAGAGAGCGTCGCTTTGAGTGACAGAACCAAAAGTCTTCGTTTGCAAAACTCGCGGTTCTCCCAAAGTTAACGTCCCCGTTTTATCAAATGCCACAACATCGACCTTGGCGGCCATTTCAAGAGCTGCTGCATTTTTAATAAGAACGCCCAACTGGGCGCCACGCGCTGTTGCCACCATGATCGAGGTGGGCGTTGCCAACCCCATGGCACAGGGGCAGGCAATCACCAAGACGCTGATCATTGCCTTCACGGCTAAAGAAAGCGGTTCATCGGAGAAAATCGCCCAGGCGAAAAAGGTCAACAAGGAAAGCGCCATGACGGCGGGCACAAAGTAAAAACTCACGCGGTCGGCAAGTGAGGCGACCGGTGCTTTTGTGCCTTGAGCGGAGCGCACCATACGAATCATTTGCGCTAAAACCGTATCGTTGCCCAAGTGCGTTACTTTGAGAATTAAGGGGTTGGAGCCATTGACGCTGCCTGCAATCACCTTATCGCCCAACGTAACAGCCACGGGCAGAGCTTCACCCGTTAAAAGCGAGGCATCGACTTCACTTTGACCTTCAACGATTTCACCGTCAACCGGAATGCGTTCGCCCGGTTTAACCAACACTTGATCGTCCAAGCGAAGCGTCTTAATTTCCACTTCCGTTGCTTGACCGTTTTCCCAACGTCGTGCCGTTTGAGGTACTAAGCGAATTAAGGAGCCAACGGCTTCGCTCGCATGGCGCTTAGAACGAGCCTCCATGTATTGGCCAATAGTGATCATTGCCAACAAAACGCCTGCCGATTCAAAATAGAGGTTATGCACGGCAGCGACGTCTCCTGCCACAATCGTCACCCAGGAGTAAAGCGAATACAAAAAGGCTGCGCCCGTGCCCACAGCCACAAGGCTATCCATGTTAGGTGCGCCGTTAATTAAACTCCTTAACCCGTCACGATAAAAGTGTCGACCAAAATACAAAATGGGCGCCACCAAAATCAATTGCAACGTGGCAAATCCGGCCGCTTGCGTATGAGGATCAATAAAAAACGGCAATGGCAAACCCACCATTGCCCCCATGGAAACGTACAAAAGAACTGTTGCCAGCAAAATCATCGGCCAAAGGGCTTTGAGCTGTTGACGCAGATCGGCCACCGCCTTTTGCTGGTCAGCCTGCCAAGCCGCCACCAAGTCTTCATCTTCATCGAGCACGGCCCCAAAGCCCAACTTCTGAATTTTGGTAATGATGGTATTTAACGCCGTCTCACGATCCTCTGCTTCACCCAATAAAACGCTTGCACGGTTCGTCGGCAAACTCACGTTAATCGACTTGACGCTCTCGAGCTTACCCACCACGCGTTCAATACGAGATGAGCAGGCTGCGCAATGCATACCACTAATTTTCAGATCGACCCGCACGTCAGCCATGACGGACTCCTTTGACTATCAACTAATGTGCACTCTACACCTTAAAGTTACTTTAAGGTTGAAAGCAATTGTAATGTTTTATTTGAGAATCAATCTCATTTGGTACAATTCTAGTGAAAAGTTCTTTTGGAGACAAAAAAATGAACAAGATTCAAATTGAAGGCATGCACTGCCAAAATTGTGTTGCTGCGATTAAAGAAGCGCTCGAAGCCCTTCCGGGTGCCAAGGGTGTGAGTGTTGATTTGGCCACCGGCGAAGCCCGCTGGGAAGCCATGGGCGTTGAAATGCCGAAGGTGAAAGAAGCCATCGAAGACATCGGCTTTGGTGTGGCTTGTGAAGAAAAGTCTTGTTGCTGCTGCCACCACAAGTAATCGCAAAACAAAGGCCTGCTGAGGCGATATGCACCAACAGGCCTGACTTAACTAAGCTCTAAAGAAACGGCTTAGTAGTTTTGTGCCAACACTTCAAAGTGGGCTTGCGGGTGAGCGCAGACCGGGCAGAGTTCCGGAGCTTGCTTACCGAAGTGGATATGACCGCAGTTGTTGCACTTCCACATCACGTCACCGTCACGCGTAAAGACCATACCGCCCTTAACACGTTCCAACAACTTCAAATAGCGAGCTTCGTGTTCTTTTTCTACGGCACCAACGCCTTCAAACAACACAGCGATATCGTCAAAACCTTCTTCGCGAGCTTCACGGGCCATACGTTCATACATATCGGTCCATTCGAAGTTTTCGCCATTGGCAGCGTCTTGTAAATTCACTTCAGTGGTCGGCACTTTGCCGCCGTGCAAGAGCTTGAACCAAAGCTTGGCGTGTTCTTCTTCATTCTTTGCCGTTTCAGCAAAAATATTGGAGATTTGAACGTAGCCATCTTTCTTGGCTTGGCTAGCGTAGTAGGTGTACTTGTTACGAGCTTGAGATTCACCAGCGAAAGCATCCCACAAGTTCTTCTCGGTCTTGGTACCTTTGAGTTCCATAATGATTTTCTCCTTAGAAACAGAATGAATTCCTGCCATCTATATTAAGTGATTTGGAGAAAAGATGTGAATCAAAGATTAAATAAAGTTATGGGTGCAATAGTTTGCAACACTATTGCCGGCGGCAGAAACAAAAAAAGGAACCTTTCGGCTCCCTCTTCAAAAAAATCTTAAGTGGTGCGCCGGGTAGGATTCGAACCCGCGACCCCCTGGTTCGTAGCCAGGTACTCTATCCAACTGAGCTACCGGCGCACTTAAGAATTCGGTATTTTAATGTTATTTTCGGTTTTGTCAAATTAGAAGTTACCCTTAATACTAATGGAAAGTCTTTAATAATCAACTAGATAGGTAAAAGTGACTATATAAAATAAAAATATCCTTAATTTTCAACAAGTTACAACTTCCGTTACTTTTTAATTGTTAAGACCTTGCTTAAAAGCAAAAAACGCTCGGATTCCCCGAAAAAAGGCAAAAGATTTGGTTAACATCATTCGAGTGAGTGAAAAACTCTCATTACCGACTGATTATAAAAAACCAACAGTCGGTCGCATAACTTAACAAATAAAGAGGAGCTGTTATGCAATTGAAACGTACTTTATTGGCCACTGCTTTGTTGGCCGCTAGTGCTACCGCCATGGCTTTGCCGAACGTTGAAGTTTTGGCTACGGGTGGTACGATCGCCGGTGCCGGTCAATCCGCTACGGGTACGGCCTACACGGCAGGTAAGGTTTCTGTTAACCATTTGGTCGCTGCCGTTCCGGCATTGGCTGAAGTTGCTAACGTCATTCCGAAGCAAGTTGTTCAAATCGGTTCTCAAGACATGACCGATGACGTTTGGTTGAAGCTCGTTAAGACGATTAACGAAGACTGCAACAAGGTCGACGGTTTCGTGGTTACCCACGGCACGGACACGATGGAAGAAACGTCTTACTTCGTTCATTTGACGGCTAAGTGCAATAAGCCGATCGTTTTCGTCGGCGCTATGCTCCCGTCTACTGGTTTGTCTGCTGACGGCCCGAAGAACCTCTACAACGCTGTTGTTGTTGCCGCTAGCAAGGAAGCTGCTAACCGTGGCGTGATGGTTGCTATGGACGACAAGATCATCGGTGCTCGTGACGTTATCAAGACCAATACGACCGCTGTTGAAACGTTCCAAGGTGCTAACTTCGGCACGATGGGCTACATCTTCAACTCCAAGGTTCACTTTGGTAACACGCCTGCAACGCCGCACACCACCAAGACGCCGTTTGACGTTTCTAAGTTGAACGCTTTGCCGAAGGTCGGTATCGTTTACAACTACTCCAACGTTCCTGCTGAACCGCTTCAAGCTTTGTTGAAGGCAGGCTACAAGGGTATCGTGACGGCTGGTGTTGGTAACGGTAACATCCACAAGAACATCTTCCCGATCCTCGAAAAGGCTGCTAAGGACGGTGTCGCCGTGGTTCGTTCTACGCGCGTTCCGACCGGCTCTGCCACGAAGGCTGCTGAAATCGATGACGCTAAGTACGGTTTCGTTGCTGGTCAATACTTGAACCCGCAAAAGGCTCGTGTGCTCTTGCAATTGGCTTTGACGAAGACGAGCGATCCGAAGAAGATCCAAGAATACTTCGACAAGTACTAATCAGCTAGCTGATTGAGTCAGTCCCCGGCCTCTTTTGGGAAGCCGGGGATTTTTTTCCCGTACAATTACCTTCATGCAATCTCAATACGTCGGGCGCTTTGCCCCATCCCCTACCGGTCATCTTCATCTAGGAAGCCTTGCAGCGGCCATTGCAAGCTTTGTGGATGCGCGTGCGCACAACGGTCGTTGGCTTATCCGCATTGAAGACGTTGATCAAACTCGCTGTAAAGATGAGTGGGCGCGAAGTATTCTTGAAACATTAAAACGACTTGAGATGCCGAGCGATGCTCCGATTATTTTTCAAAGCGATCGCTCCGAACGCTACGAAGAAATTCTTGGAAAACTCAAACGTGACGGCCACGTTTTCGGGTGCTCTTGCTCACGCTCCGACATTAATAAAGCCAACATCAATAGCACCAACCCCAATCACTACCCTGGCACCTGCCGTGCGGGTACAGATAAACCCATTCGTGCTTGGCGTTTTTTAACCAACAATACCCCGATTACCTTTACCGATCGTTGGATGGGCCCCTTCACACAAGACGTTGAAAAAGAAGTGGGCGACTTTGTCATCAAACGCGCCGACGGGCTTTTTGCTTATCAATTGGCGGTCATTGTCGACGATCACGATCAGGGGATTAATCACATTGTCAGAGGTGCCGATCTTATCGACAACACGGCACGTCAAATCGCCATCTACCGCGCTTTGGGTTTCCCCGTTCCTCACTACATGCACATTCCCTTGGTCTTAAATGATCGAAGTGAAAAATTGAGTAAACAAGCCGGTGCTACGCCACTCACGAATGACTTATTGGCACAGTGTGAATGGGTCTGGACTTTCTTTGGATTCCCCAGAATTGGTGCAGATTCCCTTGATGCGTTTTATCGAGTGGCCACCGAGCAGTGGCAAGAGCGCTTTCAAATGCGATAACAGTTAACTCACTTGAGAACTTCCCCTATATCGTTCCCAACATTTCAGTACGATAATGACTAAGTTCTTTGAATGAAAGGAAGTTCTCCAATGTTGAATCAATATATCCAAGAAGCCATCGCAAATCGCCGTGCGATTCACCGCCGTCCCGAAGAAGGTTGGACGGAATTTGAAACGATGTGGCTTGTCTGTCGCCAACTCAAAGACTGGGGCATCCCCTATTTGGTCGGCACGAAAGTGATCAATACCCAATTTGTCATGGGTCGCAATGAACAATTGGTGCAAGATGCCATTGCTCGCGCGCTCAAGCAAGGCGTTCCGCAATCCTTCATTGACGAATGCGAAGGCTACACAGGTGCTGTTGCCCTCATTGATACGGGTCGTCCCGGCCCCACGACAGGTTTCCGTTTTGATATGGACGCTCTCCCCGTTCGTGAATCCACCGATCCCAGCCATTTGCCAGCCAAACTCGGTTTCGTGAGCGAACGCCCGGGCCTCATGCACGCCTGCGGCCACGACGCTCATACTGCGACGGGCTTAGCCCTTGCTCACTGGATCGTTGATCACAAAGATGAACTTTGCGGCAAGTTTAAGATTTTGTTCCAACCGGCCGAAGAAGGTGTTCGCGGTGCTCGCCCGATGTCGGAATCCGGCATTTTGGACGATATCGATTGGTTTGTTGGCAGCCACGTGGGCGGCTCCTGCAAGAGCGGTGAAGTCGCTGTGATGGACGGGGGCTTTTTAGCTTCGTCTAAGTTTGATATTACCTTTAAGGGCCTGGAAGCTCACGCCGGTAACGCTCCTCACAAGGGTCATAGCGCATTGGTTGCTGCTGCTTGCGCCACGATGATGATCCAAGGCATTCCCCGTCACGGTGACGGAGACTCCCGTGTGGCCATCGGTAAGTTGGTTGCCGGTGAAGGTCGAAACATTGTTGCTGCTCACGCCACCATGCAAATGGAAGTGCGCGGTGAAACGCAAGAGGTCAATGACTTCTTGGCTGACAACGTCGAACACATCATTGCCGGCGTTGAAAAAGCCTATCAAGTGGAGGCCAAGGTTGAACGCGTGGGTGAAGCCTCAACGCTCGTTCCGTGCCCGAAACTTTTCGATAAGTTAGAAGAAGCCATGCACGATGTTTCCGACATCAAAGTGTTGCCTCGTACGCACGCAGCTTCCGGCTCTGAAGACTGCTCTTGGCACATCCGTCGCATCGCTAATCATGGCGGTCAAGCAGGTTTCTTCATGTTCGGTTGCGAACATAAGGGCCACCACCGTCCTGACTTCGATGTGCAAGATGAAACGAACTTGCCGGTGGCTTTGAAGGTTTTTGTGAGCTTTGCGAAAAAAGTTAATGCTCTTTAACCTCAATTAACACACTCAAGAACACTCTCTGAGGTTAACGACCCAGAGAGTGTTTTTTTGGAAAAATCCTAAAGTCTACTTACGAATTTTTCTATAGTGGAGTATAGAATTTTTCCGACATGCACTATCGAATTTTTCCGACTTCCGTCTTAGTCCTCAACATTTTTGCTTAAGCAAATCCGTCTACTTCCCCCTGAAAATGCTTAGAAACTAACTATTTTTCTTTATTCAGTCGCGAAAACGCCAAGCGTAGAATTTTTTATCAAGGGTGTTCGCCTGTAGTGAATGGCGCCCCTGAAAACAGTTCGGAAAGGAAAATTATCATGCAACTGAATCGACGCGAATTATTATTAGGTGCGACAGCGGGCGCCCTAGTGATGAGTTCAACCGCACAGGCTAAACCTGTAGTTGATGTCCCGCCTTTTGCTGCTCCAACGGCAAAAAATCCTATGCTCTTGTGCTTTAACGAAAACCCACTCGGCATGAGCCTTAAAGCAAAAGTCGCTGCAAAAAACGCCCTCGATAATGCCTCCCGATACCCCTTTATTCGTGTTGAAGCTTTGCGTGCCGCCTGCGCCAAATTCATGGGTGGGAAACCCGAAAACGTTATGCCCAGTCACGGTTCTGCCGAATCCATTCGTGCGGTGATTGAAGCTTACTTAACGCCTGAGACGCAATTCGTTGTTCCGGCTCTTACCTACAGTGACGGCGAAGATACTGTTCGTAAAAACGGTCATACGCGCATTACGAAAGTTCCCATGGGCAAGAATTGGAGTATTGATCTAGAAGGGTTGAAAAAAGCCGTCGCCTCTTACAAGGGCCCGTCGATTGTCTACTTTGTCAATCCGAATAACCCAACTTCAACCATTGTTGACTCCAAGGCATTACTTAATTGGATTCGTTCAAAGCCTGCCAATACGATGTTTGTCATTGACGAAGCTTATGCTGAATTCGTCAATGCCCCAAGCTTTGTCTCTGCTAAAGTCTTGGTTGATGAAGGCTATGAAAATCTTTGCGTGTTGAAGACCTTCTCTAAGATTTTTGCTATGGCGGGGATGCGTTTGGGCTTTACCTACGCAGCCCCCTCTGTCATCAAAAAAGCCCGTGCTCATGTTGCCTACGACATCATGATGAATACGTGCTCCATTGAAGCCGCATTGGCAGAAATCACGGATAAAGAATTCTTGAAGTTAAGCCGCAACGAAAATGCCAAGGCAAGAAAAATCTTAACCGATGCATTGGATGAACTTAAGATCGATTATCTTAAGAGTCAAACGAACTTCGTGTTTATGGATTTAAAGGCTCCTTTGAAGCCCTTTATGGATCGCATGAAAGCCGAAAACATCATGGTAGGTCGTCCTTTCCCGCCTGCCACGACGTGGTGCCGTATTTCTTTGGGCACGCCTGACCAAATGCGCTACTTTGTGAAGAAACTCAAAGAATTCCGCCAAAAGAACTGGATTTAATCAGATTCAAAATTAACTCCGAGAGGATGGGAGGTTTCAAGACACATTGAAACCTCCTTTTTTCATCTCTATCGGTGCTTCAAATCAAATGTACGACACGCATAAGCGGTCACAATACCAATCACGCTAAATCCGATCGCAAAAAAGTACCCAGTGTCGTAATTGTCACCCGTGACAACCCACTGAATGATATTGGGACCCACGATACCGGCCACAGCAAACGCAAGCGTCATGATCCCATAATTTAAACTCGCATTCGTAACACCGAACTGCTCCGTTGTAAATCCCGGAAAGACGCCTACGCAAGACCCGTAACAAAGACCGATACCGGCAAGCCCAGCAAAAAAGAGGATCTGATCGCCGTGCCCTGCGAGCGTTAAGCAAAGAAGCCCCAAAGCAGAACACGCTAACGCCACAATAATGGTGTTAACGCGTCCGATGGCATCTGAAATGGCCCCGGCCGTAAAACGCGCAAACGTATTGGCAAGGGCCAAAACTGAAATAGAGAGAACCGCAGCCGAAACGGATAAATTAATCTGATTTTGTGCAATTGAAACCGTTTGAGAAAACATCATCTGTGCGGCAATGGATCCCATCACGAACGTCGTAAACATCACCCAAAAGCGATGCGTTTTAAGCATTTGACGCCAATTAAAGTCGCCCTTAGGCATCACGGATTTCTTAGTATTCGTGGGCCCGACCTTAACAAAGACAATACCGCCCCAAATCACAGCGAGACAAATGGCGGCGTAAAGCTGAAGCGTTGCTTCAATCCCAATGGCATTACCTAACCAACTCGTCAAAATCGGAACACAAATCGAGCCCATCCCATAAAAGGCAGTGACAGAACCGCCTGCAAATCCTCTTCGCTCAGGAAAGAGCTTCACGGCCGTCGCAGTCGTTGAAATAACACAACAACCGCTACCGATCCCCAAAGCGACACCAAAGCCCCAAAAAAGCGTTTCTGCATTGGTACTCATGCTCATTAAGATGTACCCCAAGGCTTCTAGCGCTCCGCCTAAAAAGAGCACCATTCTCGGCCCTAACCGATCGGTCATGTAGCCGGCCCAAATCATCGTAATGGGGCAAAGTGTGGCGGCAGTTGAAAAGATGTACGTTAGAGACGAGGCGGATACGTTTGCGGTGCCCAAATCGGCATAGTGAGCGGTGAGAAAACTCGCATAGGCACCCCACGCATAGTAGGAGCCCAAACAAAAATTCATTAACCAAAAGATACCCAGGTAAAACCAACGTTGTTGAAGTCGCATCACTACGCTCAAAAAAAGAGAAAGTCCAAGATTCATCCTAACGAAATCAAGGACTTTCTGTAATCAGGAAAACCTGTATTGCCTATTTTGTTTTGAGCTCAAATCGACGACAGAAGTAGGCGGCAACGAGCCCCAAAGTGCTGATCATCATGGCCGCTTGATAAGCCGTTTGATAATTGCCGTTTGTCACCGTCAATTGAATAATGTTTGGCCCAATTAAACCAGCAACAGAAAAAGCCAAGGCCAATACACCGTAGTTCATACTGGTGTGAGAAACACCAAACTGCTCTGCGGTATAACTCGGAAAAACACCCACGCTTGAACCAAAACAAGCGCCGATACAAATGAGGCCTGCGAAAAAGAGCCATTGATCACCGTTACCGGCCAAACTTAAAAGCCCCAAGCCCGTGAGCGACAAACACACGGCTATCGTAATTGTATTCACGCGACCGATACGGTCAGACAAAATCCCTGCCAAAAATCGAGCCATTGTATTGGCACAAGCCAAAACCGAGATTGATAAAACAGCAACCGGCAAAGACAAGTGAATTTGAGCTTGAGCAACCGTGACGGTTTGAGAAAAGAGCATCAAGGGCGATAACGTCACCACGACAAACAACACAAACATCGACCAAAATCGTGCCGTTTGAATCATGCCCAACCAATTCAAATCAGACGAATTTTCAGCGCTGACCTTAGCCGTCGTGGGCTTGATATTCACAATAAAGGCACTTGCCCAAATCACGATAAGGCAGACAACGGAGAAAACGATCAAAGTCGTTGAAATCCCCATCTGTTCGGCAAACGCATTGGCAACAGGGGCCAAACAAATGGAACCCACACCATAGAAGGCACTGACAGAGCCGCCCGCAAAACCACGCATTTCAGGAAAAAGCTTCACTGCCGTAGTTACCGTTGCAATCACACAAGCGCCAGAGCCCATCCCAAGAGCAATGCCATAGCCCAACAACAAAAGCGAAGGGCTGTCGCTTATGGCCATCAAGAAGTAACCCAAGGCCACCATAAGGCCACCGGCAAACAAAACGATTTTGGGGCCGAAACGATCCGATAAACAGCCGCCCATGATCATGGCCACGGGATTTAAGCCTGCGCCAATACTAAAGATGTACGTTAATGAAGCCGTGGTAATCGTCGCTTGTGCGACGTCGGAATAATGTTGACTTAACCAACTTGAATAGACGCTCCATGCGTAAAAGGAACCTAAGCAAAAATTGATTAACCAAAAAAGAAACAGATAAACCCAACGTTTCTCAAATCGCATTGTGAACTCCAACTAAAAATCACAATGACAATCTTATTGAGTTTAAAAATCGGAAAGAGTTAGTCAGTTAACTGACTTTGCGCGCAGCGCATAAAACAAAAGAGCCCTGAGAAAAATCAGAGCTCTCTTTAGAAATTTGGAGCGGGAAACGAGTCTCGAACTCGCGACCTCAACCTTGGCAAGG
>DBFZTP010000087.1:0-6225 GCA_048520025.1 Candidatus Aphodousia sp. | reverse complement strand
AATTTTTTCCTCTAGAGGTGGAACATCATGTGTGGGATTGTAGGCTTGTACTCTAAGGCACCTGTCCAACAACGTATTTACGATTCTTTGTTGCTTTTGCAACATCGTGGCCAAGACGCTGCAGGTATTGCAACGCTCGACGGTTTAACCTTCCATCAATTCAAAGGCATGGGCTTGGTTCGTGATATTTTCAGAACGCGCAACATGTACGACTTGACGGGCACGTGTGGGATTGGTCAAGTACGCTATCCGACGCAAGGCTCTACCGACAGCAACGAAGAAACGCAACCTTTTTACGTGAGTGCACCTTACGGCATCATGTTCGTGCATAACGGTAACCTCACCAATGCCGAAACGCTCAAGCAAGAACTCTATGATTCCAATCGCCGCCATATCAATACGGGTAGCGACTCTGAAGTTTTGTTGACGGTGTTTGCTGATGAATTGGCCCGCTTAACGGTCAATGCCAAGGTGACGCCGGAAGTGATTTTCAACGCCGTTCGTGGTGTTCACAAGCGTGTGAAGGGCTCTTACGCTTGCGTGGCAATGATTGCTGGTAAGGGCATGGTGGCTTTCCGTGACCCGTACGGTATTCGTCCCTTGTGCTACGGTACGAAGGAAGAAGAATACGGCACGGACATCTTGTTTGCCTCTGAGTCCTGCGTTTTGGACTCTCAAGAATTTAAGCTCGAACGTGATGTCGCTCCGGGTGAGGCCATTTGGCTTGACTTGCAAGGCAATATGTTCACGGAACAATGCGCAGAAAATCCTGAATTGATGACGTGCGCTTTTGAATACGTTTACTTAGCTCGTCCCGACAGCGTCATGGATGGCATCTCTATTTACGGTGCTCGTTTACGTTTGGGTGAATACTTGGCCGATGAAGTGGCCCGTAAGATCCCGTTGGAAGAAATCGACGTTGTGATGCCGATTCCTGACAGTTCTCGTCCGGCTGCCCAACAATTGGCCCAAAAGTTAAACCTCCCGTATCGTGAAGGCTTCATTAAGAACCGTTACGTGGGTCGTACGTTCATTATGCCGGGCCAAGCCACGCGTAAGAAGACGGTTCGTCAAAAGCTCAACGCCATGCCGGTGGAATTTGAAGGCAAGAACGTGTTGTTGGTTGACGACTCCATCGTTCGTGGTACGACCATGTTGGAAATTGTTCGCATGACGCGTCAAGCCGGTGCCAAGAAGGTGTTCATCGCCAGTGGCGCTCCGCGTGTTTGCTTCCCGAACGTCTACGGTATTGATATGCCGACGCGTAGCGAATTGATTTGCGGTGACGGTAAGAGCGCTGAAGAAGTCGCCAAACTTTTGGAAGCCGATGCCGTGGTTTACCAACGCTTGGAAGACTTGGATGCCGCTTTGCGTGATATGAACCCGAACATCAAGCACTTCGAAAGCTCTTGCTTTGACGGCTACTATGTGACGGGCGATATCGATGAAGCCTATCTCCAACATTTGGATGAAAAGGCCCAAGCTCAACGCGCCGCAGAAAAGGCTCGTAAGTCTCGTCGCGACTAATTCGCAAAAAACAAGAAAAGGATTCAAGAGCGCTTGAATCCTTTTACATAAAGGCAACTCAGGTTAATTTTGGGTTGCCTTTGTTTTTTGCTAATGTGATGCAAAAAATTGTAGGAATACGTGTGATTTTCCGTTAAGTACAGTGAATTTTTGGTAAGGTATTGGGGTATTTTTCTCAGAGAATGATTATGTCAACGCTTTTGTTAATAGACGGTTCTAATTACTTGTATCGTGCGTATCACGGGTTGCCTGATTTAAGAACAAGTCAGGGGGAGCCCACCGGTGCCATCAAGGGTTTTGCCAACATGTTGCAGATGATTAAAAACATGGTGAAACCGGATTTGGCCGCTTGTGTGTTTGATGCTCACGGTCCCACATTTCGCAATACGATCTACACAGAATACAAAGCCAATCGTCCCCCGATGCCAGAGGATTTAGCCTCTCAAGTCGAACCGATTTTTGAGATGGTGAAGGCTCAAGGTTGGCCCTTCTTACAAGTGCCCGGCATTGAAGCCGATGACGTGATCGGAACGTTGGCGCGTCAAGCCAAAGCCCAAGGCATGAAGGTCTTTATTGCCACCGGTGACAAGGATATGAGTCAACTGGTGACCGAAGACATTGTGGTTGTTAATACGATGACACGCCAAGTGCTCGACCCCGAAGGCGTTAAGGAAAAGTTTGGCGTGGGGCCGGAGCGCATTGTGGACTATCTCTCCTTGATGGGCGACGCCGTTGATAATGTGCCGGGGATTTACAAGTGTGGTCCGAAGACGGCTGCCAAATGGATTAATGAATTCGGTGATTTGGATGCTTTGATGGCGCGCGCCGATGAGGTTAAGGGCAAGGCCGGAGAATACCTTCGCGAAGGGATGAACTTTTTGCCGACGGCGCGAGACTTGGTCACGATTAAAACCGATGCGGATTTGTCTGAACACTTACCACAAGGTTTGACCGAGCTCGCGTTTAAAGACCCTGACGATGCCTTTTTAACGGGTTTTTATGATCGTTGGGAGATGCAACAAAGTAAGCGCAAGAGTGTTCAAAAGGAAGAACGCAAAAAGGCAGAAAAAGTCAGTGTTGCCGGTGACGCAACGTTAGACCTCTTTGCGAGTATCCCGGTTGAAGATGCCACGCAAACCTCACAGGCACAAACGCAAGAAGTACAGATCATTACCACGGGTGATGATTTAAAGACCTTCTCTAAAGATCTTGAATCTGCGACGGACGTGGTGGGCGTGAGCGTTATGAGTGATGGCACCGAAGGCATGCGAGCACCTTTGACGGGCTTGGCATTTTCCTTGGGTCAACGCAATGTTTATGTGCCGATTAAGCATCTCACCGGTGAAAACGCTTCGATTGAGAGCGTTCGCGCGTCTTTAGGTGCATGGTTAGCTTCTGATGCTTCCAAGGTGACTTCTGAAGGCAAGTTTATCCGCCACGTGTTGGCAAACGAAAAGTTTGATCTTAATGCCTCAACGCACGATGTGACGTTGATGAGCTATGTCATCGAAGCGCACATGAAGCATGAGATCGGAAACTTGGCCATGCGGTGGCTTAAGACCGACATCATGACCGAAGAAGATGTAAAGGGTAAAGGAGCTAAAGCGCTCAGTAGCAATGCCGTTGCAATTGATTTAGCTGCACAATACGCTTGCCAACGCGCTCAAGTGGCACGTGAACTCATGCAGGCGATGTTGCCTCGCATCCAAGGCGATGAAGGCTTAAAGACCATCTATGAAACGGTGGAATTGCCCACGCAAAACGTTCTTTTCATCATGGAGCGTAACGGCGTATTGATCGACTCCATGCAATTGGGAGCACAAAGCGATGCGTTGGGTGACCAAATTGTTCGCTTGGAAGAAAAGTGCTACGAGATGGCGGGGCAAAAGTTTAACGTAGCAAGCCCTAAACAGCTTTCTCACGTTTTATTTGAAGTGTTAGAGCTTCCTGTACCGCCAAAGACGAAAAAGACGGCCACGGGTGGTTATAGCACCAATGAAGACGTGCTCACGCAGTTAGCGTTAGATTTCCCGTTACCGAAGATCATTTTGGAGTTTCGTCGTTTATCCAAACTTAAGAGCACGTACACGGATAAGCTTCCCTTGATGGTGTTGCCGACGACGGGCCGTGTGCATACAACCTTTGGTCAGACAACGGCCGTGACGGGACGTTTGGCATCGAGTGATCCGAACTTACAAAATATTCCTGTTCGAACCGAAGAAGGGCGTCGCGTGCGAGAAGCCTTTGTGGCCGATCACGGTAAAGTCATTGTTTCGGCGGACTACTCGCAAATCGAACTTCGCATCATGGCGCATTTGTCGCAAGACAAGGGCCTTTTGGATGCGTTCCATAAGAATTTGGACATTCACCGCGCAACCGCTGCGGAAGTCTTTGGCGTTCCGTTAGAGGCGGTGACGTCCGATCAACGCCGAACAGCTAAGGTGATTAACTTTGGTTTGATCTACGGGATGAGTGCTTTTGGTTTGGCTCAAAACTTAGGAATTGAACCGTCGGCCGCACGAAACTATATCGAGCGCTACTTCTCGCGCTACCCTGGTGTCAAGACCTATATGGAACAAACGCGCGAATTGGCCCATCAACAAGGTTTTGTTGAAACAGCTTTCGGTCGTCGCTTGTGGTTGCCGGACATTCAAAGCTCAAAAGCTCCAGTGAGAGCTGGTGCGGAGCGTGCTGCTATTAACGCTCCGATGCAAGGCACGGCCGCAGACCTTATTAAAAAGGCCATGATTGCGGTTCAAAAGTGGCTCGAAGACAAGGGCTTAAAGAGCTTGTTGGTTCTTCAGGTGCACGATGAATTGGTGCTTGAAGTGCCCGAAGAGGAGCTTGAAATAGTCAAGGCAGAGTTGCCGAAGCTTATGCAAGAAGTGGCTTCTTTAGCTGTGCCCCTTTTAGCGGAAGTGGGCAGTGGTGAGAGCTGGGAAAGCGCTCATTAATTCAATTTGACAGAAACGAAAAAGTCCCCAACTTGGGGACTTTTTCACCGGTACTGTGACAAGTTATTCACAGGCTCCAAGGACTTCCGGTTCGTATTCGGCCAACAATTCGCCCTTTTCGTTCCAGAACTTCAAGCTCTTTTCATCTTGCGTAGCGTAACGCGTTTCCCCCAACATTTTGCTCAAACGGTTTTCGACCTTCATGGTTTCAGGGTCACACATGCGACGCGTTGTTGCAGCCAATTCAAACGTGAACTTCTTGCCATCGACCTTGTAAGCCGTATTAAAGAGGTTGCAACCTAAGCTACCGGCGACCTTATTGTCAGCCAAGAAATCCATGTTGGGGGTTAAATTTTCACAGTTTTCGGCCTTCTTATCTTTTTGGTCCATGACCAATTGCCAAGACGTGCCTTCTAATTTCGATACGCCCTTACCCTCAGGGCCCTTTTCTCCACAAGCCGTTAATGCCATTGCTGCGATTCCTAATAAAACGACACAAGATTTTTTCATGATCAAACCTTAAAAGGGTGGGTTAATGAGATAGTTGATATCGCTATGCTAACGAATTTTGACTAGCTGCATGACCGTTCGTCACGAAGTGTTGCAAACTCGTTGCTGAGGTCCTTCAAACTCGTAAAAAAAGGGCCAGGATTTGCGTCCCAGCCCTAACTCTCTCTTCTCTTGTTCCGGAGGACCAGCTATGCTTGTCTCTCACGCTTCTAACTTTAGAGCTTTCCTTTCTGAAATGCAGTGAATAAATGCATACGGAGGAAACCAAATGTTTCAGAACAAGGGCGTTGCTAACATCTTTTTAGTTACACTTTCAACAAAAACAACAGGTTATGTTGTTTTCGCGAATACATTTTCCTAACAACTCGCAAAAAAACTCTTCTATTTTTTGCTGGCTTTGCGCGTGAGCATTGAGGCGGCAACGCCTGCGACCATAATGACCAAAATCCCCATGAAGGTCATAAAGCTGATCGGATCGCTAAAGAAGATCACGCCCATGAGTTCGGCAATCACAATGGCAGAGAATTGCAAGCAAGACGACAACAACACATTTCCTTGACCGAAGGCAAGCGTAAGGGAGCATTGCGCCAAAGTGGCGCAGACGGCCATACCAATCAAATACCAAATGTTGTCGGCGTTGATTGGGGAAAGGCCTCCTTCGAATAGTAAACAACCCAATAAACCGTAAAGTGTTCCAAAAACCGTGAAGTAAAAAACGATACGCCAAGAGGGTTCGTTAAGTTGGCCCAACTCTTTAATTTGCCAATAAGCGATGCTTCCCAAAAAGCCCGATGTGAGTGCTAAAAGTGCACCAAATTCTTGACCGGCACCCAAAGAGGGTTGGAAAACAAGGGTGACGCCGATAAAGCCCAAGGCGATGGTTCCCATCAATCCCCATTGAATGGGCTCCTTGCGATAAAGGGACATGATAAAGACAAAGAGCGCCATGAATAAGGGCGAGGTGTAGTTCAAAGTCATTGAGGTGCCGATCGGAAGCATGGTCAACGAGACAAACCAAATCGACATGGCAACCGTGCCCACGAAACTACGCTTGAAGTGCCCCCAAAGATAAGGCGTCTTAATCGTAAAACCCTTCATGCGGATGAAGGTGTACAAAAGGGCCACGCCGGCAATGGAGCGGTAAAAGATTAATTCAAGAGAGCCAAAATCAGAGGCCCCCATTTTTACAATGACTGCCATCAAAGAAAAGAACATTGAGGCAGACACCATCCAC
>DBFZTP010000086.1:0-1489 GCA_048520025.1 Candidatus Aphodousia sp. | reverse complement strand
GTATAATTTCAACCTTGTCACAGACACCTTGGAAGGGTGGCAGAGTGGTTGAATGTACCGCCCTGGAAAGGCGGCATACGGTTATCCGTATCGAGGGTTCGAATCCCTCCCCTTCCGCCAGAATTCAAAAACGGACCTTCGTGGTCCGTTTTGCATTTCTACTCCAAAAATTCCTAACCAACCTCCAACACCTCTGCAATTCTCGTCGTATAACATTGAGACAAGTGTTCTCTTTTCATATTGGCGCTTTCCGACCATGCCGTCAGTCCCGTGCGAAGCGTGTTTCTGCCATAGAGCATTTGCAGTTGATCCATCACTTTCATCAATTTTTGTCGCTTTTCGGTGTTCTCCAGCGGTTGATCAAAAAGGTCAACACAGAATTCTTCCTCTTCATCGACCAATTCCGACAAAATAACGCCGGCCTTTTTATACCCGATCCCCGCACGAAACGCATGACTGACGATTAAATGCGCCAATTGGTTCAAAAGCAATGTATCCGTTGTCGGGTACTTCAGTCGAACGGTTTTCTCAATGATGTGTTGCGGTTGATCGGTACGAAAGCGGTCGGAATACACAAAGATCGTCAGGCAATAGGCCTTTGACTTTTGTTCTCTGAGGCGCCTTGCGGCCTCATCAATATGTTTGGCGAGTGCGCTCATGATGCCGGCAAACTCTTTGCAAGACTTTCCAAAAGACCGAGAACAGCAAATCTGCTGGCGATTGTCCGGTTCGATCTCCAGTTCAATACACGGCACACTGCGCAATTCTTGTTGCGTTCTTAAAAGCGTCACTCCGAAATGCTTTCTCAATAGGTGCGAGTCCATCTCTCTTAAATCCAACGCGGTAATCACCCCCATTTGCGCCAAGTGCATTGACAGTTGTCGACCGACTCCCCAGATTTCTCCCACTTGGACGCTAGCCAAGGCTTTTGTTTGTCGCTCAGGCGTTAAATCGTCCCAATTGAAAACACCTTGAAGAGAGGGATACGTTTTGGCAATGTGATTGCAAAGTTTTGCCAAGGTCTTTGTCGGCCCGATTCCCACGCACGTCGGAATCCCCACCCACTTCAACACACGTCGTCGAACGCAGTGGCCCAATTCGGTCAAATCCGTCAAACCGGTTAAATCGGCAAAACACTCATCAATGGAATAGATTTCCACGGAAGGTACCAAAGAAGCGATGGTGTTCATCATGCGAGAGGACATATCGCCATAGAGTTCGTAGTTGCTGGAAAAGACTTCGACACGGTGCTTTTCAATAATATCTTTCACTTTAAATAAGGGTGTTCCTCGCTTTAATCCCAACGCTTTCGCTTCTTTGGTCAGTGTCACGATGCAACCGTCATTGTTACTTAAAACCACAACGGGACGACCGTTGAGCTTGGGTTGAAAGACTCTTTCGCAAGAAGCGTAAAAGGTATTACCGTCAATTAATGCATACATGATGATTTTTTCTTCTGATTAAATTAGAATAAGTATACACAATCAAA
>DBFZTP010000085.1:0-40152 GCA_048520025.1 Candidatus Aphodousia sp. | reverse complement strand
GATCAAAATGGTAAAGCAAGAAACGTTGCGGACTTAAAATCTGGCAATGATTTTGAAGCAAACAAGTTCGATTCCCGTCCCGGCCACCAAGTAATTCCAAAACGTATAATTAAGCCATCTTTTTTAGGAGTATCTCCATGTCCAAGAAAAAAATCATTTTGATGAGTACCGGTGGCACCATTGTGAGTTCCGGTGAAACCGCTACGCAAACGACTGGCTATCGCTTAGGCAATCTTGAAATTAATGCCTTGTTAGATAAGCTTCCGGATTTGAAGGATTTGGTTGAATTGGAACAAGAATCGGTTTGCCGTGTCGACTCCAGTTCCATGACGTGTGAGATCTGGTTAAAGTTAGCACGAGCCGTGCAAGCTCAATTAAATCGTAACGATGTTGACGGTGTGGTCATTACGCACGGTACCGACACGATGGAAGAAACGGCCTACTTCTTGGACTTAATCATTAAGTCCGATAAGCCTGTTGTTATCACCGGTGCTATGCGTCCTGCAACGGCCCTATCTTCTGACGGCATCCTTAATCTCTATAACGCCTTCCAAGTGGCAGCAAACGATGCTTCTCGAGGCCAAGGCGTCATGATGGTATTAAATAACATTATTGGTTGCGCTCGCACCTCCACCAAAACTCATGCAACCAATGTTGCAACGTTTGCCGGTTTATTGCACGGAGAATTAGGCTCTGTCGTCGATAACGCCGTTATGTTCATGAATAAGAACATCAAGCCTCACACGATGCAAACGCCCTTTAGCATTGAAGATTTCGCAGAAGATGAAAGCTTCCCGCGTGTGGATATTCTTTTCTCTCACGCCGACGATGACGGGATGTTGGTCGAGGCTTGCGTCAAAGGTGGCGCTCAAGGGATTGTTTTTGCCGGTTTGGGTAACGGTTGCGTCCCCGCCAAGGTCTTCCCCGCTTTAAGTCAAGCTAGCGAATCGGGTGTTCGCGTCATTCGCTCTTCTCGCGTCTTTAGCGGTGCCATTTTCAATGGTTTATCCGAATGGGAAGAGGCAGGCTTGATTTCCTCTTGGAATTTGTCTGCCATCAAAGCCCGCATCTTATTGCAATTGGCATTGAAAAAAGGCATCAACGATGTCGATACCTTGCGTGACTTATTCATGCGTTACTAACTGAAAACGCCGTGCTCCCAAAGGATTCTTAACCCGATCAACAAGAGCACGGCCGCTCCTACAAAAGAGAGCTTATCGGTATGGCGTTGCACTTTCTGAGCGAGCGCCTTACCGGCTGAAACCGCCATCGCTGTCAACACAGCACAAATCACCCCAATCGTTATTGCCGGCATAAGAATAGGCGTTTGCACCATCGCAAACGAAAAACCGACTGCCAGCGCATCCAAACTAGTGGCAACTGCTAAAACAGTCAACGTCCACCAAGAAATCCCTTCTTCTTTTTTGCCTTGGCAGTGACCGCAACAAGCCTCATCTTCCTCATTGCCCTCAAGCGCTTCCTTCACCATGGAATAAGCCACCCAAAGAAGAAGTAAAAATGCAACCCAGTGGTCAAAAGCACTGATGTAGTGAATTAACCATTCACCGGCAAACCAGCCACCCACGGGCATTAAGGCTTGAAAGCCACCAAAGACCAAGGCGAACTGAAAAACGTGTGTATAACGAATATGCTTTTGCCCAGCGCTCCAACAAAGCGCCACCACAACAGCGTCAATCGATAACGCAACGGCAATCGCAACGATTTCAATAAAAGACATACAAAACGAGAGAAAAAAGTGTGTCGCAATTCTGACACAATTGACAAAAAAATGGGCCCGATATGAACCCATTTTTATTGTTCAGTTAGAAGCTGACTATTAAATCATCGGCTTTTTACCCGACATCGCTCCGATCACCCAACCGATCAAAGCCGGAACAATCCATTCCAATCCAACGGAGTAAAAAGGCAAATACGAAATAAAGGGAACGTCAACACCTAAGTCAGCAGCGGCACCGGCAATACTCACCACAATCGTCAAAGCAACCGTCACGGGATACGTGAGCGGGAAGCGTTGGTTAAGGTGATGGGTTAAACCCAAAATAATCAACACCAAAGCAACCGGATAAATGGCCAACAAAACAGGAATGGAGAATTTCAAAATCAACGTAAGACCAGCGTTTGAAACCACCATACTACAAAGCACAAACACCAACAACCAACCACGATAAGACAAGCACGGGAAGGTCTTTGCAAAGTAGTCACTGCAGCAAGACAACAAACCGATACAGCAGTTTAAGCACGCCACAAAGAAAATCGCACCCAAAATAATCATGCCCCAAGAGCCAAACTGAATTTGAGCTGCGGTCGTCAACGTTTGAGCACCGTTATCCATGATGCGACCGGCGCCACCCACCGTTGCACCGATGTGGGCCAAAGCCACATAGATTACCATCAAAACAAAACCGGCAATCAACCCAGCCTTCACCGTTTCGCTTACCACTTCATCTGTGCTCTTTGCGCCCAACGCTTCAATATTTAAAGCAATGATTAACCCGAAATTCAAAGCTGCCAACGTATCCATCGTTTGGTAGCCCTCTAAGAAACCACGTACGGCAGAATTCACATCATAGGGTGGCAAGACCATGCCATAGTCGGCAATCGGATTGATAACGCACACAATAAAAAGAGCGGCAATCATAAAAAGCAATGCGGGCGAGGTCACCTTACCCAAGCGTTGCGTTAATTTGGAAGGATCCAACGCGACAAAACCGGCAAAGGCAAAAAAGATCACCGAGTAAATCGCTTGAGCAATCGTCAAAGCCGTCAATCCCAAAAAGACCGGCGTCGTATCGCCAATAAATAAAGGCGAGAAAGCCATTTCAAAAGACGTACTGGCCGTACGAGGAATGGCCAAACAAGGACCAATGGATAAATAAATCAGTAGCGTAAAAATAAACGCAAAGGTCGGATGAACGCGACTGGCCAACGTCATCAAACCGCCCGAGCGCGCCACTGTCATCACAGCCAAAATCGGGAAGATAACAGCACTCACCCCAAAACCAATAATGGCCCAGGGCATTTCGGTACCGGCTAAGGAACCTAAAAACGGCGGGAAGATTAAGTTGCCGGCGCCAAAAAACATTGAAAAGAGTGTCAAGCCTACTAAGAGGCGCTTTTTCATACTAAACTGATGCATAGGTCGGTTGATGAAAGAATGAGTCAGATAAGCAGGCAACTCTATCAGAGATACCTATGGGATAATCTCCCTAATTGTCATTATCTAGGTAATCTTACTCAACTTGATTCAATTTCAAACCCAAAAGTAAGCGCTAACCCGAATATCGTTTTCCTCCCATGACCAACACCTATCGCAAAATTATTCACATTGACATGGACGCGTTCTTCGCCTCTGTCGAACAACGCGATAATCCTTCATTGCGGGGTAAACCTATTGCCGTGGGTCATGCTGGCGGTCGTGGTGTTGTGGCGGCTGCGAGCTACGAGGCTCGTAAATTTGGTGTGCATTCGGCCATGCCCAGCTCCAAAGCAAAGGAGCTTTGCCCTCACCTCATTTTTGTAGCCTCTCGCATGGATCACTACAAAGAGATTTCCCTTCAAACACGAGAAATCTTTCATCGTTATACCGATCTCATTGAACCCATTTCAATTGATGAGGCGTTTTTGGACGTAACGAACAATAAAATCCAAGCCGAGTTAGCCGTTGATGTGGCCGTTCGCATCAAAAAAGACATTCGAGAAGAATTGAACCTTGTTGCCAGCGCGGGTGTCAGTTACAACAAGTTTTTAGCCAAAATTGCGAGCGACTACCGAAAGCCCGACGGTCTTTGCGTCATTCACCCCGATCAGGCCTTGGATTTTATTGACCGCTTGCCCATTGAAGCGTTTTGGGGCATAGGTCCTGCCACTGCAAAGAAACTTCATGCCATGGGTATCAACTCAGCACCAGAGCTTCGCGCCCTGAGTTTACCCAGACTCACTGAACTTTTCGGGAAAGCAGGTTTAACCTACTACCGTTTCGTGCGAGGCATTGACGATCGAGAAGTGCAACCCTACCGAGAACGTAAGTCCGTTGGGTGCGAGAGAACGTTTCGCCACGATATTCGAGAAGCGGACATTGATCAGGCGCTCTCGGACGTCATTGATGAGCTCGTCTTACGAGTCAAAGAGAAAAATTTCACCGGGAAACGCTTGACACTCAAGGTTCGGTTCCCCGACTTCACCACCGTCACTCGAAGTCTCGGACAAGCCCAATATCTCAATCATCGTGACGTCATTGAGCCCCTTGCAAAAGAACTCTTAACAAGTGTTCCTATCCCCTATCGAGGCATTCGACTTTTGGGCCTAACGGTTTCTAAAACAGAGCTTGAAGAAACCGATAACGAAACTCTGAACAAACAACTTCGACTTTTTTAAGGAGCACAAAAAAGCGCCTCGAGTTTGAGGCGCTTCTTTGACACTTTAACGCTTAGCTGAAAAGATTTTTCATCTTATCCATAAAGCTTTGATGCTTCGGAGAATGCTTCTTGCCGTTATCATCAATCGTCTTTTGGAATTGACGCAAAATGTCCTTTTGCTTGTCGTTCAAATTCACCGGCGTTTCGATATACACGTGGATGTACAAGTCGCCCATGTAACCCGAGCGAAGATCCTTTAAGCCCTTACCGCGCAAGCGCAAAATCTTGCCGTTTTGCGTGCCTTCAGGAATCGTGATGCGGGTTTCGCCATCAAGCACCGGCACATCCACATCACCGCCCAATGCGGCCACAACAAAGGAAATCGGCAACTCGACGTGCAAATCATTGCCGTCACGTTGGAAGATTTCATGGGGCTTAACCATAATTTCAACGTACAAGTCACCGGCGGGACCACCGTTAATACCCGGTTGACCCTTGCCTTGCAAGCGAACACGTTGTCCGGAATTGATACCGGCCGGAATCTTCACTTCCAAGGTCTTCATGACCTTCTTAAAACCCGTGCCATCACAATTGGGACACGGATCGCTAATCACGGTACCCGTGCCATGGCAGTGGGGACACGTTTGTTGAACGGCGAAGAAGCCTTGCTTGACATGAATGGTGCCAGAGCCTTGGCAATGCGGACAGGTCTTGGGCTTAGCCTTGGAGCGGCTACCAGTGCCATCACAAACATCACACTTTTCCCACACAGGAACACGGATTTCAGCCGTGTGGCCCTTAGCGGCTTGTTCAAGCGTAATTTCCATGTCATAGCGCAAGTCCGTTCCCTTCATTGCGCGAGGGCCGGACTGTTGGCGACGACCTGCGGCTTGACCAAAAATCTCACCAAAGAGGTCGCTAAAGTCGCCCATGTTGCTAAAGCCACCGAAACCTTCGGGGCCAAAGCCACCAAAGCCGCCTGCACCACCACCGGCACCGGGATTAACACCGGCCTTACCAAAACGATCATAGGCGGCGCGCTTTTGCTCGTCACCTAACACTTCATAAGCTTCGCCGATTTCTTTGAATTTTTCCTCGGCTTCCTTATCCCCTTGATTGCGGTCGGGGTGATATTTCATCGCCAAACGGCGATAGGCCTTTTTAATATCGGCAGCACTGGCGTTTTTCTCTACACCCAATACTTCGTAATAATCGCGATCACTCATTGAACGTCTAATCCTATATGTGCCAAAAAGAAAGGCTCAAGTCATGCGGTTAACCCCCGTTTCTTGAGCCTTCCTCCTCTCTCATGTACTCAAATCTCTGATTGACCGATCCCGTCTTAGGATCGATTCGTCAGATTATTTTTCCTTGGCGTCAACGTCAACGACGTCGTCATCGGCCTTAGCGGCTTGTTGATCTTGCGGTTGGGCTTGAGCTTGTTGAGCTTGAGCGTTCAACTTTTCACCAATCTTTTGAGCAGCCGTCATCAACTTTTCAACAGCGGCGTCAATAGCAGCCTTGTCTTCGCCCTTGACCACTTCTTCAACCTTCTTGATAGCGTCTTCGCAAGCCATACGGTCAGCAGCTTCAACCTTATCGCCCAAATCCTTCAAGGTCTTTTGAACTTGGTGGATGGAAGCATCAGCCACGTTACGGGCTTGAGCCAATTCAAAACGCTTGTGGTCTTCGGCCTTGTTAGCTTCAGCATCGTCAACCATGCGCTTGATTTCGTCTTCGCTCAAACCGGAGCTAGCCTTAATCGTGATCGTGTTTTCCTTACCCGTGGCCTTATCCTTAGCGGCAACGTGCAAGATACCGTTAGCGTCGATGTCAAACGTCACTTCGATTTGCGGCAAACCACGCGGAGCCGGAGCGATACCTTCGAGGTTAAATTCGCCCAAGAGCTTGTTGTTGGAAGCCATTTCGCGTTCGCCTTGGTAGACCTTAATGGTCACGGCCGGTTGGTTATCTTCAGCCGTAGAGAACACTTGAGCGTGCTTGGTCGGGATCGTCGTGTTACGGTTAATCATGGCCGTCATCACGCCACCCAACGTTTCGATACCCAAGGTCAACGGCGTCACGTCCAACAAGAGCACGTCATTGCGTTCGCCCGTCAACACAGAACCTTGAACAGCTGCACCGATAGCCACGGCTTCGTCCGGGTTCACGTCCTTACGCGGATCCTTACCGAAGAATTCCTTCACCGTTTCTTGAACCTTCGGCATACGGGATTGACCGCCCACCAAGATCACGTCGGTGATTTCGCTGGCAGAGCAACCGGCGTCAGCCAAAGCCTTACGGCACGGTTCGATCGTGCGCATGACCAAGTCTTCAACCATGCTTTCAAACTTAGAACGCGTCAAGTTGATGTTCATGTGCTTCGGGCCCGTTGCGTCAGCCGTGATGTACGGGAGGTTCACTTCCGTTTCTTGGCGGCTGGACAATTCGATCTTGGCCTTTTCAGCAGCGTCCTTCAAACGTTGCAAAGCGATGATGTCCTTGCTCAAGTCAACGCCCGTGTCCTTCTTGAATTCCGTGATCAAGAAGTCAACGATACGTTGGTCAAAGTCTTCACCGCCCAAGAACGTGTCACCGTTCGTAGAGAGCACTTCAAATTGCTTGTCGCCGTCAACATCGGCCAAGTCAATAATGGAGATATCGAACGTACCACCGCCCAAGTCATAAACGGCAATCTTCTTGTCGCCTTGACCGGCCTTGTCCAAACCGAAAGCCAAAGCAGCAGCGGTCGGTTCGTTGATGATACGCTTGACTTCGAGACCGGCGATACGACCGGCATCCTTCGTAGCTTGACGTTGGCTGTCGTTAAAGTAAGCAGGAACCGTAATCACAGCTTCCGTGACCGTTTCGCCCAAGTAGTCTTCAGCCGTTTGCTTCATCTTGCGCAAAACTTCAGCAGAAACTTGTTGCGGAGCGAGCTTCTTGTCTTCCAAAACGCTAACCCAAGCGTCGCCGTTTTCAGCACGAGCGATCGTAAAGGGCATCAACTTGATGTCGCGTTGAACTTCAGCGTCATCAAAACGACGGCCGATCAAACGCTTGACAGCAAACAGCGTGTTCTTCGGGTTCGTTACAGCTTGACGCTTGGCCGTAGCACCGACCAAGACTTCACCGTTGTCCATGTAGGCAACGATGGACGGCGTGGTACGAGCACCTTCACTATTTTCAATCACACGAACCTTGTCGCCTTCCATCACGGCAACTGCAGAGTTCGTCGTACCTAAGTCAATACCAATAATCTTTGCCATTTTTAAATTTCCTTTTTGTTTGAAATCTGTACGTAGAGGGCGGATTTCACCGCATTCCTCATGCATCTAACTCTCATATGGGGTTGCTAGATGCTTTTTCAAGGGGAGAAATGTAACTTTTTTTCATTTCTCCAAAAACTTGTTACTGCGTCACGCTCACCATGGCGGCACGAAGCACGCGTTCATTTAAAATCCAGCCACGTTGATAGACTTGAGCCACAACGCCGGAGCCTTGACCTTCTTGCGGGGGCACCATGGAGATGGCTTGATGACGCGTGGGGTCAAAAGCCTCACCAACCGGATTGATTTCAACCATGCCGCTACTTTCCATGGCTTGGATGAATTGACGGTAGGTCGCTTCAACGCCTTGTATCATGGGAGAGGTTTTGTCGGTGGACAATTCCAAAGCCTTTTCCAAGCTATCGAGCACGGGCAAAAGGTTCTTGGCGAACTTTTCCACACCGAACTTATGAGCCTTTTCGACAGACTCTTCGGCACGACGACGGCCGTTTTCCATTTCGGCCAATGCGCGCATGTACATGTCTTGCAACTTGTCGTTTTCAGCCTTCATGGCCACCAACAATTCTTCAATCGTGGGTTCCTTGACTTCTTCAGTGGTTTCAACGACAGGTTCTTGAGAAGCTTCACATTGTGCTGCGCATTCTTGCTCGCAGGCACAACCTTCTTGACCGCAGGTCTTCGTTTCTTCAGCTTCGTTCTTCACGGGATCTTGCATGGATTTATGACTCCGTTATGGGTTTTATTGTTACGATGATTGATATATGGGGACGAATCGTATTTTTTCAAGACCGCGCCTAAAAATTAAGCCTTGAAGTCCAAAAGAACCTCAAGGCTTATCGAAAAGACAATTGATTATTAAGCGTTTTTAAAACTTAACTTGCTCAGCCAATTGAGCTCGAAAATAGCGAATGATGATGCCTGCCAACAAAGACATCCAGAATTTACCCAATACTTGGCCGACAATGAAATCAATGCTACCGAAGGCAAGCGACAAGAAAATGGCGCTATCGATAATGGAACCCACCAAGCCTGCCATCACAACGGAGAAAGCAGGGAAACGCTTTCTCATCGGAGTGTAGACGGCGAAGTCAGCAAGTTCGGAAAAACAAAAGGCAGCAGCCGAAGCCACAACCAATGAGGGTTCAGCAAAAAAGGCCGATAAAAACGTACCGACGGCCACGGCCACCAAGGAAAAGTAGGCACCTAAGAAGGCTTGCACGGCGTTACGTAAAACGAGCGCAAGACCTGCGATCATCACCGCAGACGGTGCCATGAGACCGGGCGCCACAGGAATTAAACAAGGACCGTTCGGTTCACAAACCAAACCGACGTTGACAACGACCCAGTTACCCACCGGAATCGTGAGAATAAAAAGCGTTAAAGCAACCCAACCGCAAAGCGTTTGGTGTTGCAGCCACTTATGCGACATAAGAGCCTCCGAATTGTAAAAAAAATCGGCAACCGCAAGACCCGGTAGAACAAACCAGCGCGGAAACGAGGCCGAAATTTTAACGTATCTCTTCGGAATTCTTCAATGAGAAAAAGCGCTTAGAGACGCAAAATACTTAGAACTTGGGATTCGTCACCCAATGGGAGCGAAAATAACGAATAACGACACCGGCCAACAAAGACATCCAGAATTTACCCAACACTTGACCCACAATGAAATCGATACTGCCAAAGGCAAGCGACAGGAAAATAGCGCTATCGACAAAAGAGCCCACGAGACCGGCCATCACGACTGAGAATGCCGGAAAGCGTTTTCTCATGGGTGTATAGACGACAAAGTCAGCCAACTCCGAAAAACAAAAGGCGGTTGCTGAAGCGATGACCAAAGTGGGTTCGGCAAAAAGCGCCGATAGGAGTGTCCCGATGGCCACGGCCACCAAGGAAAAAGAAGCGCCGATGAAAGCTTGAACGGCGTTGCGCAAAACAAGTGCCATACCGGCAACGACCACGCTTGAGGGCGCCATTAGGCCCGGAGCCACCGGAATTAAACACGGGCCATTGGGCTCACACACCAAACCCACGTTAACAATCACCCAATTGCTAGCGGGTACCGTTAATATGAAGAGTGTAAGCGCAATCCAACCGTAGAGTGTTTGGCGTTGCAAACCGTTTTCTGACATTAAAAAGAACCAAAAAAAATCCGTTCACATCTTCAATTTTAAGATTGCGAACGGATTTTTGTTCGAGGCCGAAAATTATCGACGTTCTAGGAAAAACCTAAAAACTCTTCCAGGCAAATAATCGACTCGTCCCGGGGGATTGCCGGTCGGGAAACCCACGTGCCCGCCTTCTCTGGGTTGGTCTAACCAGACCATGTCACTGACGTCGGACAAGGTCGGCAGTGCCCATTCAGGTAAAAACGGGTCATTTTTGGCGTTTAACACCAATAAAGGAATTTCCACATGCTTGAGCCACGGCTTTGCAGAACACTTTGTCCAATAGTCCATTGCATTTTTAAAACCATGAACTGGTGCCGTAAAGAGGGAATCAAAGTCGTAGAAATTCACACACTTCTCAATAGCTTCGCGATTGATGATCTTATTGAGCTCGGGATGCATGTCCATCTTTTTGAGCACTTTCGGAATTAAGCTATTTAAAAACACTTCCGAATAAATGCGATTAAAGCCCTGTTTGAGCAAATTGCTCCCCGCCACCAAATCCACGGGAGCGGCAATCGAAACGCCGGCTTCAAGCAACTCTTTAGCAACCTTAGGTCGCTTGCCACACAAAAGACAGAGTTGGTTGCCCCCTAAAGAAACGCCCACTGCATAAAGCGGAGCTTCCGGATAGCGAGACTTCACTGTTCGCAAAATCCATTCCATCTCATCAATGTCGCCACCGTGATAGGTACGAATTTGACGATTGATTTCGCCCGAGCAACTTCTAAAGTGCGCCACACAGCCTCGCCAACCGCGACGAATTGTCTCGTCCATCAAAGCTAAAGCGTAGTGGCTGTGAGAGCTCCCTTCCAATCCATGGAAATGGACCAAAACGGGTGTCTTGGGATCCGCGGGTTCAGGCGTTGCCCAATCCACATCAATAAAGTCATCATCGGGCGTATCCCAACGCTCACGACGATATTGAACCTTAGGTGTTTTGCAAACCTTTGCTGAAAAAATGGTTTGCATATGAGCCCCAGCCATCCACCGAGGGGCTCGGTAGTCAGGAACCACAATAGGCATCAGTTATTCTCTACTTTAATAGTGGGCATCTTCAAAGACATATCTTTGGCGGTCTTTGCAATCGCAGCGGCGGCCTTTAAAGCAATCTCACGGTAAACCTCTGCGGCGAAGCTATCGGGCGAAGCCACAACGGTGGGAGCGCCGGAATCGGCCTCTTCGCGAATCTTGGAATCTAAGGGCAATTGGCCTAAAACATCTACGTGATACGTTTCGCTCATGCGCTTGGCGCCACCCTCACCAAAGATGTGTTCCATATGACCGCAATTCGGGCACTTAAACATCGACATGTTTTCAACGATGCCCAAAATCGGCACATTGACCTTTTGGAACATCTTTAAGCCCTTCTTGGCATCCAAAAGTGCGATGTCTTGAGGCGTAGTGACCACAATAGCACCCGTCACCGGCACCGTTTGAGAAAGCGTCAATTGAATGTCCCCCGTGCCCGGCGGCATATCAATGACCAAGTAATCCAACTCGTTCCAAGCCGTTTGCGTTAAAAGTTGCGTTAAGGCTTGAGCTACCAAGGGGCCACGCCAAATCATCGGCTCATCGGGGTCAATCAAAAAACCGATGGAATTAATTTGCAATCCCAAGGATTCGATCGGGTTCATATTTTGACCATCGTTGGTCATGGGACGACCGTAAGCCCCTAACATTAAAGGTTGAGACGGGCCGTAGATGTCCGCATCGAGCATCCCGACACGGGCGCCTTGCTCAGATAAGGCCAAAGCAACGTTGGCAGCCACCGTGCTTTTACCGACCCCGCCCTTGCCACTTGAGACAGCAATAATATTTTTGACGTTGGATAATACTTTAAGCGTGCGTTGAACGGCGTGAGCCACAATCTTTTGTTCAACTGCCACTTCAATTTCAAGACCGGCCGCAGCAAAAGCTTTTTCGACATTGGCTTTAACTTCATCGATGTAGCGCTTAGCGGGGTAACCCAACTGAATCGTTACCTTGGCGCCTGCCTCATCAATATTGACCATACGGGCTGCTACGTAATCAATACCCATTAACGGGTCAATGACTGTTTTTAAAACGTTCTGAATTTGTTCTTTATTAATCACAACAAAAGTCCTCCAAAATAGTGTTACTAATTTTGCGATTTTTTCACGACAGAAACAAGTGACGACAAAACCTCTTACAAAAACTCTTTTTTTCTGTCCTATACATTAGCTATTAGAGAAATAAGCTCTCCTGCCTTCGCTTTGCTAAAATATTAGGTTTGTTACTTAATTTCTTTTCGGAAAATCCTATCATCATGCAAAAGCGACAAATTTTTATGACCACGGCGTTACCGTACGCCAATGGTGTGTTCCATATCGGTCACATCATGGAATACATTCAAGCGGATATCTGGGCACGCACGCAACGCATGTTCGGCAACACGGTTCACTTCTGCGGCGGTGACGACACTCACGGCGCTCCGATGATGATTGCTGCCGAAAAAGAAGGGATTACGCCCAAGGAATTGGTGGCTCGCATTGCTTCCGGTCGTAAGGCTTACCTCGACGGCTTCCACATCCACTTTGACCACTGGTACTCCACCGACAGCGAAGAAAATGTTCAATTGTCTCAAGACATCTACAAGCGTTTGTTAGCCAAGGGCTTGATCTACACGAAGGACATCGAACAATTCTATGACCCGGTTAAGGGCATGTTCTTGGCTGACCGCTTCATTAAGGGTACGTGCCCGAAGTGCGGTGCTGATGACCAATACGGTGACAACTGTGAAAAGTGCGGTGCCGTTTACGCTCCGACCGAATTGATCAATCCTTACTCTGCCTTATCCGGCGCTAAGCCTGAATTGCGCACGTCGACGCACTACTTCTTTAAATTGTCCGATCCGGCCTGTACGGAATTCTTGCGTGACTGGGTTCGCGGTCAAGGTAAGAGCGGTGCTGCCCGCGTTCAACCCGAAGTTCGTGCTAAGGACGAAGAGTGGCTTGAAGACGGCAAGATGGGCGACTGGGATATTTCTCGTGACGGCCCCTATTTCGGCATTCCGATTCCCGATGCTCCCAACAAGTTCTTCTATGTGTGGCTTGACGCTCCGGTCGGCTACTACGCCAGCTTAATGAACTATGCTCAAAAGCAAGGCTTTGACATCTGGGAATTCTTAAACGATGAAAAGACCGAACAAATCCACTTCATCGGTAAGGACATTATTTATTTCCACACGCTTTTCTGGCCGGTGATGTTGCACTTCGCAGGTCAACCCTACCGTGTGCCCGATAACGTTTTCGTTCACGGCTTTATGACCGTTGACGGTCGCAAGATGAGTAAGAGCCGCGGTACGGGTATCAGCCCCATGAAGTACCTCGAACTCGGCATGAACCCGGAATGGTTGCGTTACTACTTGGCTGCCAAACTTGGCCCCACGTTAGATGACGTTGACTTCGGTAAGCAAGACTTTATCGCTCGTATTAACAGCGATTTGATCGGTAAGTATGTCAACATCGCTAGCCGTGCCGCCGGTTTCATCGTCAAGCGCTTTGACGGTCATGTGGCCGATGGCTTGGAAAATCATGAATTGGTCATTCGTTTGCGTGACAACGTCGCTAACGTTGCCAAGTTCTACAACGACCGTGAATACGGCAAAGCCATTCGCTTGGCTATGGAAATGGCTAACTACGTTAACGAATACGTTGACCGTGAAAAGCCCTGGGATTTGGCTAAGGATGAAACGCAAAAGGCCAAGTTGCACGAAGTCTGCTCCGTTGCCTTGGAAACGTTCCGTCTCTTAACGACGATGCTCAAGCCCGTGTTGCCCGCAACCGCTGCTAATGTTGAAGCTTTCTTGGGTTGTGGCGAATTGACGTGGGAAACGGCCGCTTGTGCTTTAACGAGCGCCAACACGATCATGCCCTATAAGCACTTGATGCAACGCGCTGACATCAAGCAATTGGATGCTTTGGTGCCGGGCGTTCCCGAAGTGCCCGCAACGCCCGCTCCCGGTGGTGAAGAAATTGCTCCGGAAGTGACGATTGATGACTTCAATAAGCTCGACCTTCGTATCGCTAAGATTGTGAAGTGCGAACACGTTGAAGGCTCCACGAAGCTCTTACGCTTGACGGTGGACTTAGGCGAAGGCAAGACCCGTAATATTTTCTCCGGCATTAAGGCTTACTACGATCCGAAGGATCTTGAAGGTAAGTTGACGGTCGTGATTGCTAACCTTGCTCCGCGCAAGATGAAGTTTGGTGTGAGCGAAGGTATGCTTTTGTCGGCCTGCAACGCCGATGAAAAGACGGGTTTGTACATTCTTGAACCGCAAGAAGGTGCTACCCCCGGTATGCGTTTACATTAATTAGGACTTGCTTTAACTAGAAAAGTCTCTAAACTTACGGACGTATCTAAAAACAGTTGGCTTCATGCCAACTGTTTTTACATTTATTCCAAAATTCTCTCTAATCTTTTCGAAAATAAAAATGAGTTTGGGTCAACGCTTAAAAAAGGTGATGGGAAATATCCCTCTTGAACCGTTTCACCCGGTCAGCCTTGATTTAATCGGACACTATAGTGCCCATCAATTAACACGCGACATCAGCTCCGGCTTAACTGTCGGTATGGTTGCTTTGCCTTTGGCCATGGCCTTTGCCATCGCCTCTGGTGTCACCCCTGAAGCCGGTATTTATACCTCTATCATTGCCGGCTTTTTGATCGCCATTCTTGGTGGTTGCCGTGTGCAAATCGGCGGTCCCGCCGGTGCCTTCATCGTGATCATTTACGGCATCATTGCCAACTACGGCTTAGCCAACTTAATGATCGCCACCATCGGTAGCGGTATTCTCTTGCTACTTATGGGACTATTGAAAGTCGGTAACCTCATTCGCTTTATCCCGGTTTCTATCGTGATCGGTTTTACCAATGGTATTGCCGTCTTGATTGCCTTGTCTCAGGTCAAGGACTTCTTGGGATTAAAGATTGAAAATATGCCGGCCGACTTCTTCGGTCAAATCAATGCCATTTGGACCAATATCCACACGATCAACTACTACGCTTTAGGCGTTGCATTGATTTCATTTGCCATTGTGAAGTTCTGGCCCAAGGACACGTCCACGCACTCTGCTCAATGGTTGCGTTGGGTTGCTAAGATCCCGGGGACGGTCGTTGTGTTGGTGCTTTCTATGTTGGCTGTCACGACCTTTAACCTTCCGGTTGAAACGATCGGCAGTAAGTTCGGTGGTATTCCCCAAACGTTACCGGATTTGCAAATCCCCGCTTTTGACTGGGCAAACATCCGTCACTTGATCTCCCCGATGATCACGTTGGCCTTGTTAGGTGCTATTGAATCCTTGTTGTGCGCTCGTGTGGCTGACACGTTAACGGACGATCGTCACAATCCGAACCAAGAATTGATGGGCCAAGGCATTGCTAACTTGGTGGTGCCCTTCTTTGGCGGTATTCCTGCCACGGGTACCATCGCCCGTACGGTTACGAACATTAAGAGCGGTGCAATCTCTCCGGTCTCAGGCGTCGTGCACGCCATCACCCTTTTGGTGATTGTTTTGGTTGCTGCTCCATTAGCCAGCAACATTCCGTTGGCCGCTTTGTCTGCCATCTTGTTCTTTGTTGCCAGCAACATGGGCAACTGGGCTGAATTTAACCGCTTGCGTCAAATGACGATGAGCTACAAGGTCACGCTCTTGTTGACGTTCTTCTTGACGGTGATCTTTGACTTGACGGTGGCTGTGGAAGTGGGCTTGTTGACGTCTTGCTTGTTCTTCATCTATCGCATGAATACGTTGACGAAGGTGACGCCCATCACGTTGTCCGTGGATACGCCTGAAGGCATCGAAGCTTGGCAATTGCAAGGTTCGCTCTTCTTTGGTTCTGTGTCCAAACTCAACACGGTCACGGATCCCAAGCGCATCACGGCTCACAATGCCAATAAGGTGGTGATCTTTGATTGCACGACATTGATGAACATCGACAACTCTGCCATGGACATCATTCAAACGTATATCCGTGCGTTGAAGCGCCGTCACTTTGAATTGATTATTTGTGGCGCCACGGGTCACACGTTGCGTCAAATGCAACGCACCGGCATCGCTCAAACGTTGGGCAATAATATGACCAACGACATGATGGAAGCCGAACGATTGGCACGTAAACTCCTTCAAAATATGAAGTAATTAAGCGTGATTAGAAAAAGGCATTGAGAACGAAACCTCAATGCCTTTTTTGTTGCTATTAACAAATAGCGTTAAAGGAGAGCAATCACTTGATCAATCGTTTCTTCGGTCGTCGCCCAACTCGTGCAGAAACGCACTGCCGTGTGATTATCATCCACAAGCGCCCATTGCGTGAAAGCCACTTTCTTTGCGATTTCAGTCATTTGATCATTCGTTAAAATCACAAACTGTTGGTTGCTCGGGCTTTCAGAATAGAATTGGTAACCCTTTTCCTTCAAAGCCTTCTTCAACTTCATGGCCATCGCAATGGCGTGGCGACTGATTTCCAAGTAAAGGTTATCGGTAAAGAGCGCATCAAATTGGATACCCAAAACACGACCCTTAGCCAACACGGCACCGCCTTGCTTCATGATCGTGAAGAAGTTCTTTGCCAATTCGGTATTGGAAAACACAACGGCTTCACCTAAGAGGGCGCCCACCTTTGTGCCACCAATATAAAAGACATCACACAAACGAGCCATATCGGCTAACGTGACATCACTGCCTTCACTAACTAAGGCATAACCCAAACGAGCACCATCGACAAAGAGCGGCAATTGGTGCTTGCGACAAACTTCAGAAATTGCCGTCAATTCTGCCAAAGAGTAAACCGAACCCGTTTCCGTGGCTTGAGAGATGTAAACCAAAGCCGGCAACACACCATGCATCCAGCTGGCATCTTTATAGTTATTGACAATAAAGCGATCCAGATCTTCAGCGCGCATCTTACCGTCATGAGGTTCAATGGCTAAAACCTTATGACCACCCAATTCAATGGCACCGGCTTCGTGACCGTTAATATGACCCGTTCTCACAGCAACCACGCCTTCACAGGGGCGAAGAATGGAACGAATCACGGTCGCATTAGCTTGCGTACCGCCGACTAAAAAATGCACTTCCGCGTTCGGTGCTTCGCAAGCGGCCTTAATCTTTTCTCTGGCACTCGCACAGTATTCATCCGTACCGTAACCGGACGTACTTTCCAAATTGGTTTGCACCAACTTTTCCAAAATCTTCGGGTGACACCCTTCCTGATAGTCACAAGCCAAACGAATCATGTTGTTTTTACCTCAAAAAAATTGGGAGATGGTGTTCGATTTTATACCTCCCACTGGATTTTGGAATAAGTCAGTTACCTAACTCAGAGTAATTAATCTTGTCATCATATCTTCATAAAACTGTCATAAATCGGTCATTATTGATTCGTACACTCTCAGCCAAGAAAAATAGTCTTTCTAAAATCACGGAGTGATGATCAATGACTGATCTGTCAGTTAAGCCCAAAATGGAAGTGAAAAACTTCAATTTTTACTATGGGCAATTTCATGCGTTAAAAAATATCAACCTCAACATTGCGGAAAAGAAAGTTACGGCTTTCATCGGCCCGTCCGGTTGTGGGAAATCTACCTTATTGCGTACGTTTAACCGCATGTTTGATCTCTATGAAGATCAACGTGCTGAGGGCGAAATTTGGCTCGATGGTGAAAACATTGTCACCAAAACCGATGGCATCGATCGATTGCGTGCCACGGTTGGTATGGTGTTCCAACGCCCGACGCCTTTCCCGATGTCCATCTACGACAACGTTGCCTACGGTGTTCGTCTTTTTGAAAATTTGAGTAAAAGCGAACTTGATGATCGCGTCGAGTGGGCTCTAAAAAAAGCCGCTCTTTGGAATGACGTTCATCACAAGTTGTCGGAGTCCGGTTTTGCCTTATCAGGCGGTCAACAACAACGTTTGTGTATCGCTCGCGGTATCGCCGTTCGTCCTGAAGTGATCCTTTTTGATGAACCGTGTTCTGCATTGGATCCGATTTCCACGGCAAAAATCGAAGACCTTATCAATGAATTGAAAAATGACTATACCGTCGTCATCGTGACGCACAGCATGCAGCAAGCAGCGCGTATCTCGGACTACACCGCCTTTATGTATTTGGGCGAGCTTGTGGAATTTGGTGAAACCGAGAAAATCTTCACCCATCCGGATAAAAAGGCCACGGAAGACTACATCACGGGACGTTTCGGTTAAAGAGGCAAAAATGATCTTATCTCAACAATCTCATCTTTTACGTCAATACGACCAAGACATTGAAGAACTCAAGCACCTCTTGATCAGCATGGGTGACTTGGTGGTTGATCAAATTGACGATGCCAGTAAAGCTTTTAAAACGAACGATATCGACTTGGCACAAAGCGTTTGTGACCGCGATGCCGCCATTAACGCATTGGAAGTCGCTATCGACCGTGCCTGCACGCTTTTGATTGCAAAGCACCAACCGCGTGCGAGCGACTTGCGCTTGGTCTTTGGTATCTCCAAGATGGCCACGGACTTCGAACGTATGGGCGACCAAGCTCGAAGCATTGCTCGCGTTTCTCGCAGTGATTTGCCCGAAGACTTGATTGAACAACTTTCATCGACGAACATTATCGAAAACAGTCGTAAAGTCGTTAATCTTGCACTTTTGGCTCTCAAAAACCTTTCGGAAACGGCGGCTGTCAATACGCTTCGTGCCGACGGTGACGTGGATAAAAGTTATGCCGATGGCTTTAAGATTTTGAGCAAATTCCTTAAAGACCACCCAGAACACATTGAACCCGCCATGGCTTGCTTGTCATTGATTCACGCCTATGAACGTTTGGGCGACCACGCAACCAATATTGGTGAACACATCATCTTCATTCTCGATGGCGAAGATATCCGCCACTTGAGATTGGATGCGTTGCCGGAAAATCTTCAAAACCTCATTCCTGAGGAAGAATAGGCAAGAGTGAGGAGACAAAACCGATATGGGCTTTTGATCTCCTCTTTTTTATGGGAAAATGCTCCTGTTATTACAGGTAAATAAATCATGGCACAACAACCCTTACCCAAAATCCTCATCGTTGAAGATGAAGCCCCGATTCGCACACTCATCTCCTTTGCTTGTGCGGGTGCTGGTTTTGAAGTCGAGAGCTGCGACAGTGTCATCGCGGCTCAAGCTTTATTGGATTCTCAAAAACCTGACTTGGTTTTGCTTGACTACATGTTGCCGGAAATCTCCGGTGTCGAATGGCTCGAAAAACTCCGTAGCGATGAGAAAACTCGACACCTCCCCGTCATTATGTTGACGGCTCGTGGCAGCGAAACTGACCGAGTCAAGGGACTAAACGCCGGCGCTGACGACTACATCGTTAAACCCTTCATGCCGCGCGAACTCATCGCGCGCATTCAAGCCGTGATGCGTCGCTACAACATCCAAGGTGAAAAAACGGTCTCTGCCTCTTCTTCAGTCATCAAGTGTGGTCCGCTCACGATGGATGAGGCTAGCTACAAGGCTGAAGTTGACGGTGAACCCATTGCCTTGTCGGCAAAAGAATTTAAACTTCTTTTAGTTTTTGCGAAAAACCCTGAACGCGTCTACAGCCGCGAAATGCTCTTATCGCTTGTTTGGGACAATGCTTATGTTGACGAACGAACAGTTGACGTTCACATGTTGCGCCTGCGTAAGCAACTTCAAGGCACTGCGGCTGAAAACTTGTTGCAAACAGTGCGAGGCTTGGGTTATCGCGCTCATCTAGAGAGTTAATTGACATCGCTAAGGCTACAAAATGACTCCGCGTAAACAAGCAGGATGGATACTCACGGGTATCGTCCTTTTTGCTGCTTTCCTCTACTTTACAAGCTCCTTAATGATGACTGTTGCCACGACTTGTGGCTTGTTGGCAGCTGCTTACTTGTGGGTACTTGTCAGAATGGGAGATGGTTGGATTGATGCCAACGAAGTTGAACAAATGCGAGACAGTGACCGCTCTCGCGTGACGGCCCGATTGGATCGCTACCGTTTATCTTTGGCGGCCTTACCTGAAGGCGTCATTTTGATCCGTAGCGGTCAGTCGATTGAATGGTGTAATCCTGCTGCCGAACATCACTTAGGTATTAAGCTCACGAAACATTTAGGGGTTGCAATCGACTCTGTTATTTCAGACAAGAAGATTTTGCAGTACCTCTCAGAAGGTGACTTCTCCAAACCCATTAAAGTGCTCTCCAAAGAACCGGGCCGTGAACTACTTTTATCTGCCGTGGTGGCCGATAGAACGCACTTTATTATCGTGACACACGACGTGACAGAGCAACATCGCATCGACAGCATGCGCAAAGACTTTGTGGCCAACGTCAGCCACGAGCTTCGTACCCCCCTCACTGTCCTTTCGGGCTTTTTGGACATGATTCTTGCCAGTCCCGAAATTGATGAAAAAACCATCCGTGAGCAACTCACGATCATGCAAGACGAATCCTCTCGCATGAAAAATTTGGTCAATGACCTCTTGGCTTTGTCTTCGCTTGAAAATAAGGACGACGTAGCCACGGAAAGTCCCGAGGTCGTGAGCATGCAACGCTTGGTGGCCGGTGTCGCAGAAGACGGCGTTGCCTTATCTCGAGGTCGCCATACCATCACGACACACATTGATACGGACTTCGCCATTTTGGGCTACGTGGATGAAATTCGAAGCGCTTGCTCAAACCTTGTCAGTAACGCCGTTCGCTATACACCCGATAACGGGAAAATTGATATTTCTTGGCACTATGACAAAGAAAACGATGTCTGTATTTACGCCGTTAAAGATAACGGGATCGGGATTGCTGAAAAAGACCTACCGCGGCTGACAGAGCGCTTTTATCGTGCCGACAAAAGTCGTTCAAGAGACACCGGCGGCACGGGTCTGGGGCTTGCCATTGTCAAGCACATTGCCATTCGAAATCACTGCAAACTCGTGATTGAATCCAAGCTCGGCGAAGGCTCCACCTTTAGTCTGATCTTTCCTTCAGAGCTTCTTGTCCATTAATCCACAAAAGCCTCGAAATCCTTTTCGAGGTTTTTGCTTTTGGACACATTATTACGATTTTTTGATTAAGCAATTCTTCACGCTCGTGGTAGAGTGAATATATCTTCATTGATATTGAGAGATCGTGTTATGGCCAACGAAAAGATTAAACCCTCAGATCTAGCAAACCTCAAACAAAAAGACCTTCAAAAGTGGATGGACATCGTCAACGAAGTTCAAGAGGTTCGCAATGAAATCGAAACAGAAATCAATAATCAAACGATTTCCAAAGAAAAAGTAATGGAGCACTCGACTGCGTTGCATCAAGTCCTTCAAACACAGCGCCCAGCGGACCGCATCAAGATTTTGAAACTCTTACTCGAAGAGGCTCGCCTTCACTTAAAGCTTGAAGAAGGCGACGATCCCGATGAGAACGAACTTGTTGAAAATTGGGAAACGGCTCAATACCCTTACAAGCGCGAAATGAATAAAAAGCGTTACGAGAAAGAGCTCTATCGCTTGCAAGTCGAGCTCATCAAACTTCAAGATTGGGTTAAGGAAAAAGGCAAAAAAGTTGTCATCATTTTTGAAGGCCGAGATGCAGCCGGTAAGGGCGGTACGATTCAACGCTTCATGGAGCACTTAAATCCTCGCACAGCGAGCATTGTGGCTTTGCCTAAACCCACCGATCCGGAACGCGGTCAATGGTACTTCCAACGCTATGTGGCACACTTGCCGTCGCCCGGTGAAATTCGCCTTTTTGACCGTTCGTGGTACAACCGCGCCGGTGTCGAGCGCGTCATGGGCTTTTGCACAGATGAGCAATACACGGAATTCATGCGTCAATGCCCGCAATTTGAAGAAAACATTATCCACTCCGATACCATTTTGATTAAGCTTTGGTTCTCGGTGACGCAAGAGGAGCAACACCGTCGCTTTAAGGCGCGTCAAATCGATCCCTTGCGCCGTTGGAAGCTCTCGCCCATCGATGTCGCCTCATTATCCAAATGGGACGATTACACTAAGGCGAGCGAAGTGATGTTCTTTGCTACAAACACAACTACCTCACCTTGGATTGTCATTAAGAGTGATGATAAAAAGCGTGCGCGTTTAAATGCGATCCGTTACGTTTTGTCCGTCATTGACTACGATGGCAAGGACATGGATGCAATCGGTCGTATCGATCCCCTCATCCTCTCAAGAGCGAACGTCACGACAAACGTCTCGCATCTCATTAAGAAAAAGAAATCCGACGATTAAAACAACTTCGGCTCCGAAATTAAATTTCGGAGCCGATTTTTTTTCGATCAATTAACCTTTTTAAGAAGCCTTACGAACCAAAAGTTCAATGATCTTTAAGGTCATGTCCAGCGATGCTACAAAGCTGTCAACGGGCAAGAATTCGGCATAGCCATGAGCATTGTGAGCACCCGTGAAGTAGTTAGGCGTTACTAAACCTCGAGCCGTCAAAGCAGAGCCGTCCGTCCCGCCTCTCATCGCCACCGTACGCGGTTTGATGTTAAGTTCCTTTAAGGCTTCATACATCAAATCAATCGGCAGGCGATCTTCACCCAAACCGCCCGAGATATTGCTGTAAATATCTTCAATATCGACATTAATCTTGGCCTTCGGATAACGTTGGCGCAAAACTTCAGTCACACTTAACACATAAGCCTTACGAGCCTCGTACTTAGCATTATCAAAGTCACGGATATTGAGTTGAAGATGAGCGCGAGCCGGATTAGCCGTCATTGTCTTAAACCAATAGTAGCCGTCGCGTTCATCCGTGTTTTCAGGCGTCTCTAAACGGTTAAAGCTATTAATCAAGTCTTGAGCAATCAAGATGGGATTGACCAAAACGCCCTTGGCTGCACACGGGTGGGTTGTCACCCCTTCGATATCAAAGTGGCATTCGGCGGCGTTGTATGTTTCATAGACTACTTCACCCAAGTCTTCGCCATCGACCGTGTAAGCGAAATCAACCTTAAACTTGTCTAAGTCTAAGAGCTTGGCGCCACGCAAACCCGTTTCTTCATCGGGAACGAAAGCCACACGAATATCACCGTGCGGGAGTTGCTCTGTTACCATGATTTCAAGCATGGTCATAACATTGGTGACACCGGCCTTATTATCGGCCCCCAAAACGCTCGTACCGTCCGTGAAAATTATGAATTGATCGCGATAGCGTTCAAGCTCCGGGTGGTCAGCCACACGAATCCAAATGTCCTTTTCTTTATTGAGGCAAACATCGCCCCCGACATAATGAATCACTTGGGGATGAATATCGGCAGATAAACCCACATCCACCGTGTCCATATGGGCCACAAAACCTACGGGCTTCACACCTTCGACATTGGCCGGCAAAAGCCCCGTCACAATGGCGTGTTCATCCGTTTGAACTTCTTTAAGCCCTAAATGTTTGAGCTGAGCTTCTAAGACTTTTGCCATATCCCATTGCGTCTCGGTCGACGGAACGGTCTTCACCTTCGGGTCGCTCTGACTCGTAATCGCCAAATAACCTAAAAAGCGTTCAATCAAAGCGTGTGACTTTTGCTCGTGGTCCATAACGTTTACCTCCATACAAAATGGGCTTATAGTCAATTAAATAACTATAAGCCCAAATTTGGGAAAAAAGAATAATCGAAAGTCCTACTGACGAGCTAACTTCTTCTGTGCACGAGAGCGGATGGTCAAAGCAACAGCGTTAAGACCCAAAACCATCAACACCAACACAAAGGCTGTACCGTATTGCAAGGGTAAACTGGCTTCGACGTCAACGCTTGATGTGGCCAACACATAAATGTGATACGGCAACGACATCACCGGATCCATCACGGAGTGCGTCATCGTGGGCGTGTAGAAAACCGCAGCCGTGTACATGATGGCAGCCGTCTCACCTGCAACGCGTGAAAGTGCCAAAATGTTCCCGGTCAAAAGACCGGGTAAGGCAGCCGGCAACACAATCTTAAAAATCGTTTGCTTTTTCGTGGCACCCAAAGCCAAAGAGGCTTCACGCCAAGCTTGGGGAACTTGGTTTAATGCGGCTTCTGTCGTATTAATGACGATCGGCAAGGCTAAGAGGGCCAACGTTAAGATACCGGATAAAAGGCTCACACCAAAGCCACAGAACGTCACAAAGAACGTCAAACCGAAAAGACCAAAGATCACGGAAGGCACACCGGACAAATTCGATACTGCTAAACGCACACCTGAAACAAAGCGGCCTTGACCACCGTATTCCGTCAAATATAAAGCAGAAGCCACACCTAAAGGCAGGGCAATCACCGTGGCTCCGACTGCCAAATAGAAGGTGCCGACAATGCAAGGCCAGATGCCGCCTGCGGTCATCATTTCACGAGGCGATTCAGAGAAAAATTCCCAAGAAAGGGCCGGCAATGCGTTATCAATCAAGTAAAACAAGATGGCAACAATAGCGCCGACCGTAATTAAGGTCGCTGCACGCATTAAATTTAAGCCAATAAATTCTGCAACGTAACGTCCATTGGAAGAACGAGCTTTTGAAACTGTCATCATGACTCCTAGCGCTTACCGATTTGATATTTTTTCGTGAAGTAAAACGCCGTTGCATTAAAGATAAACGTCGTCACGAAAAGCACTAAACCGGTGGCAAACAATGCGTGATAGTGAGTGGAACCCACAGCGGCTTCTGCCATTTCTGCGGCAATGGAAGCGGTCATCGGACGCAAGGGATCGAAGAAGCTTTCAGGAATAATGGCTGCACCGCCGGCCACCATCAAAACCACCATTGTTTCGCCCAATGCACGAGAAATACCCAACATCACAGCCGTTCCGATACCACCCAAAGCGTAACGAAATTGCACCTTATAGAGCGTTTCCCAACGCGTTGCGCCCAAGGCCAAAGAGGCTTCGGATAAAGCGGTCGGCACATTGCGAAGAGCATCTTCAGAAATGGAGCAAATAAAGGGAACGCACATGAGGCTTAACATCACGGAGGCATTCATCCAGTTAAGACCGGAATCAAGACCCAAGGTGTTTTGAAGCCAGGGAGCGACCAAAACCATCCCCAAGAAACCGATAATGACCGAGGGCAAGGCTGCCAACAATTCGATCGCGGGCTTTACAACCTGACGCACAGAAGGCGTAGCAAAGTAGGCCAAATACGCCGCCGTCAATAAGCCGATCGGCAACGAAATTAAGGTCGTGGTTGCTGCCACACAAAGGCTAGCCACCAACAAAGCACCGATTTCAAAATCAGGCGTGCCACCCGTCGGATACCATTCGGTACCGAATAAGAATCGGAAGAAAGAAACTTCGCTAAAAAGCGGCAACGCTTGAGAAAGAAGGAAAACCAAAATGGCAGCCAACGCTAAGATCGAAGCAAAAGCGATGACTGCCAATTGTTTTTCAAACCCTTCTCGACGTTTCGTTAAAACATTGGTCATAGCGATCAGAGAGAAGTTTGAAGAGAAGTTCGATTAGCGAGCAACCGGAACGAAGCCCACTTCCTTCACAGAAGCTTGACCGTCCTTGCTCAAGGCGTAGTTGATCAAAGCCTTCGTGTCGGCATTAGCGTGATTGTTCGTAAAGAGATACAACTCACGAGACAAGGGCCATTCAAACGTTTCTGCCGTCTTCATCGTGGCCTTCACACCACCGATGGATAAGGCCTTGATGTCCTTGGTCAAATAGCCCAAACCGACATAACCGATAGCGTTCGGGTTCTTAGCAATCGTTTGCAACACAGCACCGTTACTGGCTTGCAAGAGTGCGCGTTGTTGAACACGTTCACCCTTCATTACCAAGGATTCCCACGTTTCAAACGTACCCGAAGAGGAGTCACGGGAGACGACCGTGATACGAGCATTCTTGCCGCCAACATCCTTCCAGTTAGTGATACGACCGGCATAGATGTCACGAATTTGTTGCAAGGTCAAATCCTTCACACCATTGCGAGGATTGATCACCGGGACGATAGCGTCAATGGCCACCACATGACGAACAGCTTCGTTGCCACTCTTTTTCATGTTTTCAACTTCGGCAGACTTCATATCACGGCTAGCCATGGCCACATCGGTCGTGTTTTCCATCAAAGCCTTGATGCCGTGGCCAGAACCGCCACCGGAAAGAGACACTTGAATGGAGGGGTTAGCCTTCATGAAATTTTCCGTAATCTTTTGCATGGCAGGCAAAACCGTGGTCGAACCATTGACCACCACATTACCGGCAGAAGCTGCCAAACTTGCCAAGCCCATCACAGAAGCCACCAAAACAGAAACCATCGTACGTTTCATTTTCTTTTTTCCTTTAAAAAGAATTTAGGATTATTTAAGTCATTTGAACTTGGATGGTATTTTGAAGGCCACGTGTGACGAGTCTGTGACGAAAACGTGAAGTTTTAATGACGACTTTTGTAGTTTTGTGACAATTTGATGACAACTAACAAAAAGCCCCTTGAAGAAGATTCTTTCTCCAAAGGGCTTTCTATTTAAGGGTTAATTGAGGCGATTAATCCACTTTTTCCTTGTGTTCCAAGAAGGGAGACTTACCTTCTTCATCGTCATCTTCTTCTCGATGAACGGGCTTTTTACTCACAAACCACGTAAAGAACACCGGTACAAAGATCACCGCAATAAAGGTGGCCATGAACATCCCGCCTAAAACGCCCGTACCCATGGACTGACGAGCGGCAGCGCCCGGGCCCGTTGCAATGGCCAGTGGCAACACACCAAGGATGAAGGCCAGTGAGGTCATCAAAATCGGACGCAAACGCAAGGAGACGGCTTCAAGAGCAGCATCGAAAACGCTCTTACCGGACTCCAACTTTTGTGCAGCAAATTCCACAATCAAAATGGCGTTCTTTGCCGTCAAACCGATCAACACCAAAAGACCGATCTGGAAGTAGATATCGTTTGAAAGCCCTCGACAATAGGTCGCCACCAACGCCCCTAAAACCGAGAAAGGTACCGACAACACCACGGCAATCGGCAACGACCAGCGTTCGTATTGCGCAGCCAAAATTAGGAAGACGACCAAAATCCCGAAGACCACGGCAGTGGTTGCAGAGGCGCCTAAGCGCTTTTCTTGGAAAGCTTGATCCACCCAACCGACGGCATAGCCTTCAGGCAAGATTTGCGCAGCAATGCGTTCAACTTCTGCAATAGCTTCTCCCGAACTCACCCCATGAATGGCTTGTCCCATAAAGCGAGCCGATAAGTAACCGTTCATTCTGGCCAACGTTTCAGCGCCCGACGTACGCTCCCAAGTCACAAGTGCGGACAAGGGAATCATTTCGCCTGCTTGCGAACGAACCCAAGCACGACCTAAATGTTCCGGCTTCATACGGTATTGGCTATCGGCCTGCATGATGACGCGATTGATCTTACCGTTACGCGTGAAGTCATTGATATAGTTGCTGCCCATAAAGGTTGACAGCGTCTCGTAGATTTCATCAATGGAAACGCCCAAAGCCAAAGCCTTTGCTTCATCAACGTTTACCATCAGCATAGGCGACTCGGCCTTGGCCGTGGTACGCAAACTCGTCAAAATAGAGGACTTTTCCAATTCAGAAATGAAAAGGTCTGCCACTTGTTGAAGAACCAACGGATCGTCGTTTTCACGGGCTTGAAGGTAACCCGAGAAACCTGCGGCAGAGCCTAAACCACGAATCGGAGCGGGCGTTGAGGCTACCCCCGTTCCTTCGGTTAACTCTCGTCCGAGTTGATTCAATTGCGAAGCAATGTCATTGGCCGTATTTTCGCGATCATCCCAGTGTTCCAACTTAAGAAAGAACGTTGCGGCATTTTGTCGCACGTCATTGGCCACCGTATCAAAACCGGTCAACGTTAAGATGGAGGATACCCCTTCAATCTTTTCCATCCCTTGACGAAGCTCTTCAGCCACTTTTTCTGTGCGTCCTAAAGCAGAACCTTCCGGTAAAGTCAGACTCATTCTCACCATCCCTTGGTCTTCCCGCGGAACAAAGGAGGTCGGCGTCACTTGCAACATGGCCCAGCAAGCCCCAATAACGCCCAAAAGAATTAAGCCACTTGCCACACGGTGGTGCAACGCCAAACCGACCCAACGTTGGAAGAAATGGGTATAACGCCCCAAAGCCAAATTAAAGCGTCTAAAGAAAGCGTGTGGTTCACCCTCACGGTGCTTGAGCATCAACGCGCAAAGCGCAGGCGTCAACGTCAAGGCCACAAAGCCCGATAAGATCACTGACACGGTAATGGTGATAGCGAATTGACGATAAAGTTCGCCCGCCATCCCCCCTAAAAAAGCAACCGGAACAAAGACCGATGAAAGCACTAAAACGATGGCCACCAATGCGCCGGAGACTTCTTTCATGGCTTTTTTCGACGCAGCTCTTGCACTTAAGCCTTCAGAGACCATGATACGTTCGACGTTTTCCAACACAACGATTGCATCGTCCACCACAATACCGATTGCCAACGTCATGGCAAAAAGCGTCAGTGTATTAATCGAGAAACCAAACGCCCAAAGCCCCACCATGGTCCCAATCAAAGACACGGGAACGGCAATCATCGGAATCAATGTGGCACGCCAGTTTTGCAAGAACACGTAAACAACCACAAGCACCAATAAGCCGGCCTCAAGCAACGTCTTAACCACTTCGCTCAAAGAGGCGGAAATAAAGACCGTTGTATCGTCCGTGATTTCATGCGTCAGGCGTCCTTCGGGGAAACGCTCCACCAAACGCGCGAGTTCTGCCTTCACCAACGTGGCCGTACTCATGGCGTTTGCACCTGTTTGCAGGTACACACCAACGGTCACGGAAGGCGAACCATTTAATTGGTTATAGGAGTCATAACTGCGCTTACCCACTTCGACTCGAGCAATATCTTTGACACGGATAATGCCATCGGGGCCATTGGAGCGAATGGTGATGTTGCCGAATTCCTCAGGCGTTAAAAGCTGACCGCGCGTCGTGATGGTGTAAAAGAGCTGTTGGTCATCTTCAGTGGGCGCTGCACCCATACGACCGGCAGCATATTGACGGTTTTGAACGTTCACGGCATTTTCAACATCGTGTACCGTCACACCTAGCATCGCCATCTTGTCAGGGTTGAGCCACAAACGCATGGCGCCTTGCACGTTACCAAAGACACTCACATCGCCCACGCCCGGAATACGCTTGAGGTCGTCAACCATGTTAACTGTCGCATAGTCAGCCATTTGACGAGGATCCATGGAATGATCGGGCGACGTTAAAACCACCATCAAAAGGGATTCTTCACTACGCTTTCTGACATTGACACCGTTTTGGCGAACCGTTTCAGGTAATCGACGCTCGGCCGAACGTACACGGTTATTGATTTCCAACATGGCTTCGTTCGGATCGGTACCCACTTCAAAGGTACAGTTGATGCGAACGTCACCATTAGAGCGAATGGAAGTTGTGTAGTACTGAAGGCCTTCAACACCGGAGAGTTGATCTTCGATCGGAGCCGCAATGGTACGCGCCAAGGTCTTGGCATCAGCCCCTTCGTAACTCGTAGAGATATAGACGCTCGGAGGCGAAATATCCGGGTACTGAGACACCGGCAAAATTCGGCTGGCCACAAGCCCCGCCACCACAATCAAAATAGAAAGGACAGTGGCAAAGATCGGGCGACGAATACAAAATTGAGACAGCATGCTCTACCCCTTCACATTAAGGTGCCTTAGGGGCAGCGATGTCTTCGCTTTTGGTTTTAACGGGCGTGCGGTCACGCAAGCGCAAAATCTGATTGGTAATCACGGTATCCCCCGGCTTCAAACCACCGGTTAAAACCCAGTCTTTACCTTCCCAGTGGCTGACGAAAACTTCACGTTCTCGTGCCATACCGTTTTCCAAGACATAAACAGCGTACGTACCGTCTGACTTTTGACGAATAATGCCTTGCGGGACAACATAGGCGTCTTTAATGGTGCCGACCATCAAACGCACTTCAACGTATTGGCCCGGCCATAGTCCCGTGTTGGGGTCAAGCCTAGCGCGCATACGCACCGTACCACGATCGGCGTCGACTTGTTGACTGATGAAGTCAAGTTTGGCGGTCTTGGGTTCTTTGTTACCCGGCACCATCACTTGCACTTGTGAGTCTCGGGTTAAAGAGGCTTGAGCCAAATCTTGGTCGCTCACCGCAAAGGTCACTCGCAAGTCTCCCGGCTGCGTAATGCTTGTCAAAAGCGTCGTTCCGGAAGAAATCAAAGAACCGATATTGACTTCGCTCTTACCGGCAATCCCATCAACGGGTGCCGGCACTTTAGCGTGCGAAAGATCAATCTCCGCTTTCACTTGAACTGCATTGGCAAGCGCTAATGCACTCTTAGCATTTTCGAGTTCACTGATGGCATCGTCATAGTTTTGACGGCTGATGGCTTGAACTTTGATGAGTTCTTGAGCGCGCTTGGCATCGCGACGCGCCTTATTTAAATTGGTTTTGGCTTGTTGCGTTTGAGCTTGTGCTTGACGAAGTGCGGCCTCATAGGGCTCGGTTTCAATTTCAAATAAAGTTTGACCGGCCTTCACTGCTTCACCTTCAGTGAAATGGAGCTTACGCAAAATGCCACCGACCTGAGCGCGCACCTCAACTTCTTGAGCCCCTTCGGTTTGACCGAAAGTTTCAACCCAACGGTAAGCCAATTGCGGTTGCACAACCATGGTTTCAACTTCAAGCTCCGTTCGTTTATTTGAATTTTTTTGGTCCGAACAGCCCGAGACCATCACGAGCGAGCCCGCCAATGTTGCACAAAGAAATAAGGTGCTGATACGCATAATTTTTCGTAAATATTAGAGAATTTGTTACTGCAATCTTATAGAAGAAAAAAAGGGAAAGCCCCCGTGACTTTCCCTACTTTTTACAATATTTTACGGAAGTTCAAACTTCTAAAATTAATCGTCCGTCCAAACCCGATTGCCTTTGCTTTCTTTATCAATGGCTTGCATCGTTGCTGCATGCATTTGCAGTTCTTCATCAGAAGCTTTTTGAACTCGTAAGGCCTCTGCAGGAGGCATCGGTGGCAAACTTGATAAGTCAATCGTTGAAATATCCAGACTTTCTTGACCGCGCGTCATGCACAAATAGACTTGAGCCAAGAGTTTGGCGTCAATCAAAGCGCCGTGCAAATTACGATCGGAATTATCCACCCCGTAGGCCGAACACAATGCGTCCAAACTCACACGTTGCCCCGGACGCAAAGTCTTGGCCATCGGCAAAGTATCGACAATGCCTTCGCAGTGATCGCTTAACTTACCCAAACCCAAGCGACCCAATTCCATGTCCAAATAGCCCACGTCAAAAGGAGCGTTGTGAATTAAAAGTTCGCTTCCCTTAATAAAAGCTAAGAAGTCATGAACAATGTCGCCAAAAAGCGGTTTGTTCTTTAACTTTTCCCACGTAAAGCCGTGAACCTTTGCGGCACCTTCTTCGACTTCGCATTCGGGATTTACCAAAGCATAAAAATGTTTTTTCGTGACACTACGACCGATAATTTCCACACAACCCACACTGATTAAGCGGTTGCCTTGTGAAATTTCCATACCAGTCGTTTCGGTATCGAGTGCTACCTGACGGCGGATTTCTTTTTTCATCGCTATCTCCCAGCGGTCGGCACGCCGCGATTGGCCAATTCATCGGCCTTTTCATTACCGAAGTCACCTGCATGTCCCTTGACCCAACGCCATTCAATGTCGTGTTGAGCGACAAGTTCATCGAGCTTCATCCAAAGGTCCACGTTTTTAACAGGTTTCTTATCTGCCGTTCGCCAACCCTTTTGCTTCCAGCCTTCCATCCACGTCATAATGCCGTTTCTAACGTATTGGCTATCCAAGAAGATGGTCATGGGAACGGGACGCTTGATCGCAGATAGAGCCGAAATAACAGCCATAAGCTCCATTCGGTTATTGGTGGTTTCCACCTCACCGCCACAAAGCTCTAATGTTTTTTCACCAAAAACCAAGTAAGCACCCCAACCGCCGGGCCCAGGATTATTTTTACAGGCGCCGTCAGTCCAAATTTGTAATTTACGTTCTGCGGTCATAACGCGTCGAATACCAAAATAAGAAAAAGAGTATTGTAGCGAGAAACAAAAATCAGCGATGATTTTTGCAGGCTGAAACATTACGGGCGGCTGCCGTGCCTACCCACGTTTTCTTTAAAATCTCGTTCTTGGATGCACTTCCCACGAGATGCACGCCACTCACTTTTTTCACAGCACTTAACATAAAGCCATTGGCAAGCGCAGGCCACCAACGATCACCCGCCTTCTCGCACCATGACCAAGACATCAATCGGTGGGGATTGTCACTTAAACTCGGGCTATAGATCCCAAAGCGACCGCGATCAATAATGGCGCGAACCCCTAATGACTTTTTAATTTGCTCGACGCTCACGGGATGATGAAGATCCTTGCAGAGTCGTTTTCGCTTTCGAATCCACCACGGCCCCCAAGGATTTAACCCCAAAATAACCATTCGACCTTCAGGAGCCAAGACGCGAAGCACTTCGGAGAGTGTTTTTTCGTAATCAGGGCTGCGTTCAAGTACATGCACCAAAATGACCAAATCGAAAGTATTCTCTCTAAAAGGAAAGTCGGTATAAGACTGGCAAAGGGTAGAGCCGTCGGCTTCAAGAGTTGTGAGTTCTGATTGTTGAGCAGAAAAGACTTTAAATGAATGAGAAGCACTTCTCATCACGGGACCAAACGGAGCGCCTAATTGCAGAGCCGTCCCGCCATGCGTGCCCTTTAACAGCTGATCGAGCTGTTGAGCTTCCCAACGCCGAAGCTGAGCACCGGCCGCGGAACAAAAGAACTTTGATAGGCAATCCATAAAGTCACCAAACATATAACTATCTATTCATATTACCTTTTTTAAGGAAAAAAATGCGTTACAGCGTTTAGAATTGGAAAGTGGATACACTTTTGGGGAACTTCAATATGTTAAGCCGCCGCACTCTTTGTCTTTCGTTAGCGTTTGCGCCGCTGACTACGTTGGCAGCGGCCAAAAATATGTCCATCATTGTTCCCTATCCGCCGGGCGGTCCCCTTGATAACGTTGCTCGCCTTCTAGGGGCGACTCTGCAACCCGTTTGGGGAAAGACGGTCATTGAAAATATTCCGGGCGGTGCCGGTGCGCGTGGCATGTTGGCTGCCAAAAAAGCTAAAAACGATGGCAAAACCCTCGTCATGGGGGCCGTTGCCACCTTGGCGGTCAACCCACAAACCGTTAAAAACCTCCCCTATATGGTCGATGATTTTGCGCCGGTGGCGATGTTAAGTAACGTTCCCAACGTTTTGGTGATGACGCCTAAAACGATGGAAAAGCTTCACATCCAATCCGCAAAAGACTTATTGATTTACTTAAAGAAAAATCCCGATAAACTCAATTGCGCTTCGGGCGGTACGGGTTCAATCGGTCATTTAGCTAACGCCATTTTGAGTGCAAATGGCTTTGTTGCTGCTCACGTTCCTTATGCGGGGGCCTCGCCTGCTCAGCTGTCGCTTTTTTCCGGTGAAACGGATTTTGTGTTTGATAACTACGCCAGTTGCCAACAAGCCATTAAAGACGGTCGACTTAAAGCGCTTGCCGTCACAACGACCCAAACGTCTGATCTTTTATCGTGCCCGACCATGAGTGAATTGGGCGTTCCAATGGATCTCTCGACTTGGTTTGGACTTTTCGCTCCAAAAGGAACAAGCCCTGATATCTGCCTTGCGCTTTATAATGCGCTTGAAGCTGTCGTCAAAGAACCAGAAGTTCTTCAAAAACTGCTCATTGCCACGCCCTTAGTTTCATTAATGGGACCGCAAGCTTTTGCAGACTTTATTCAAAACGAACAGCAAAAGTATCAACAACTGTTTTCGACGTTGAAACTGATCTGATTCAACGCCTAATTTCATGCAACTGAAGCCTCGATTAGCCCGAGACACGGTGGGTGGCCTTTTTATTGCTGCTATCGGTGTCTTTTTCTTAGTTTTTGCGCTTGAGCTACCCATGGGTAGCGCAGCACGCATGGGCGCGGGCTATTTTCCTGTCTGTTTAAGTGCACTACTCATTCTCTTAGGCCTCGCCATCAGTCTTAAAGGCACTTTTACCCCTAAAAAGCCGCACGAACTCATTTACCGTTTTGACCTTAAGCGCTTAATCATTTTGTGTAGCTCGGTTTTGCTTTTTGCCATCCTATTGCCCGCTTTTGGTCTTTTTATTGCACTGACTGCCATGATCGTTTTATCGACGATCATTACCCCCGGTCGCTCTTTGCGAGAAGTCGTTCTTTTGGTTCTTGTCATTAATGCTTTAGTGTGCGGCGTTTTTATTTTCGGGATTCATCTTGAAGTACCTCTTTGGCCTGTCTTTTTGGGAGGCAATTGATGGATTTACTTCAGAACTTGGCATTAGGACTTCAAAGCGCTTTTTCCCTTATTAATCTCGGGTACTGTTTCCTCGGGGTTTTAATTGGCACACTTGTGGGAATTTTGCCAGGCCTGGGCCCCGTTGCCACCCTTGCCCTTTTATTACCGATTACCTACGCCCTTGACCCGACAGCGGCCATCATTATGTTGGCAGGTATCTACTATGGCAGTCAATACGGCGGCTCAACCACAGCCATTTTGATGAATATCCCAGGGGAAGCCGCTGCGCTTGTCACCTGTATTGACGGTCACCAATTAGCGAAAAAAGGACGTGCAGGAAGCGCTTTAGGCATTGCGGCTATCGGTAGTTTCGTTGCCGGTTCCATCGCCACTCTATTGATTGCAATGATGAGTCCCTTGTTGGCTGAAGTTGCTCTTTACTTTGGGGCAACAGAATACTTTAGCCTTATGCTCTTGGGGCTTGTCGGCGCCGTTGTCTTAGCTAATGGCGATATTTTAAAAACCGTTGCCATGGTGGTTTTGGGCCTCATCTTAGGCTTGGTGGGAACCGACATCAATTCCGGCAGTCTGCGCTTTACGTTTGAAACGCTCACCCTTCAAGACGGGATTGACTTTGTGGTGATCTCCATGGGAATTTACGGCGTCGCCGAAATTCTAAAAAACCTTCAAGCAATGGTCGCTAACGACAAAATTGAGACCCATGAAGTGAAGTCCCCGTGGCCTCAATTAAAAGACATCAAAGAAAGTACCGGAGCCATCATTCGTGGCACGGGCTTAGGAAGCGTCCTTGGACTTTTGCCGGGTGGAGGTGCGCTTTTATCCTCCTTTGCTTCATACACATTAGAAAAACGTCTTAAACTCGAAAAAGATGAAATCCCTGTGGGTCAAGGCAATATTCGAGCTGTCGCAGGCCCCGAGTCAGCTAACAACGCCGGTGCACAAACAAGCTTTATCCCAATGCTCACCTTGGGCGTTCCTTCAAACGCCGTGATGGCGTTAATGATGGGGGCGCTGATTATTCATAACATTACGCCCGGGCCTCAAGTCATCACCACTAACCCCACGCTTTTCTGGGGCTTAATCGTTTCGATGTGGGTGGGGAACTTCTTCTTGGTGATTTTGAATTTGCCTTTAGTGGGCCTTTGGGTTCAAATTCTTCGTATCCCCTATCGCTGGCTCTACCCGGCGATTCTCGCCATTTGTGTGATTGGTGTGTATTCAGTGAACTTCAACATCTATGACATCGTTCTCATGGCCACCTTTGCGGGCTTGGGATACGCCTTTTATCAGTTGCGATTTGAACCGGCTCCGCTTATTTTAGGCTTTGTATTAGGGCCCTTAATGGAAGAAAATCTTCGTCGCGCACTCCTTTTGTCTCGTGGAGATCCGAGTGTCTTCTTTACGAGCCCCATTTCAGCCACCCTTTTGGCATTGGCAGCCCTTTTACTGATTTCAACGACGGTTCCTCGCATCAAATCCGCTCGCGAAGAAGCGTTCGTTGAAGACTAGTCAAATGGTGAGAAAATTTTTCCGTCACTCTCTTGACACATAGCGATTAATGCTTCATAATAGCGATCTTCGACAGGCACATAGCTCAGTTGGTTAGAGCATCACCTTGACATGGTGGGGGTCGTTGGTTCGAATCCAATTGTGCCTACCAGAATTCTAAAAAGAGTTTGCAAACGCAAACTCTTTTTTTCGTTTCCAGCTCTGCAATAGGACATCAAAAAAGAGACCGTTTTTTGGCGATCTCTTTTCTGATTTTCTAGTCAAACAAAATCACGGGTTCAGGTTCTAAGTGCACACCAAACTGTGCATAGACTCCGCGTTCGATGCGTTGACTGTATAACCAAAGTTCTTGCCCCGTTGCATCCCCATGGTTCACCAACACCAAAGCTTGCTTTTCATAGGTGCCGGCATCGCCTTCACGTTTGCCACGGAATCCTGCTTGATCAATTAACCAACCGGCAGCGAGCTTTTCCATGCCATTGCCCATCGGGTAGTGAACAATACTCGGAAATTCATCTAAGAGTTTGGAAAAGACCTCACGCGTAACCATCGGATTTTTAAAGAAAGACCCAGCACTTCCCAAGTCTTTCGGATCTGGGAGACGCTTAGAGCGGATATCGACCACGGCATCAAAGATTTCAAACGCCGTTGGTGTTACGTTCTCAAAACGCTTGGCCAATTCTTTATAACTTAAGTTCGGTTGCCACTCTTTGGGCAAGGCAAAGGTCACAGATAAGACAATCCAATCCTTGGCTTTATGTGTCTTAAAAATGCTATGACGATAACTGAAGTCACATTCGTTGTGCTTTAACGTCATCGTTTCGTCCGTTGCCGGATCGTAAACCAACACCTCTTTCACAAACTGAGAGACTTCGCTGCCGTAAGCGCCAATGTTTTGGACAACACTTGCGCCGACACTACTCGGAATCAATGCTAAATTTTCAAGACCGGCCCAACCTTGAGTAATGGTTTTGCGAACGGTTTCATGCCAATTATCCCCTGCGCCCACTTCAATAAAGGTGTGTGTTGTAGATTCACCGACAACTTCAAAACCTTTAATCGCCATTTTGATAACAACACGGTTAAGCATGCGCGTTGCAATCAACAAGTTCGCACCTTCGCCCAAAATAAAAATGGGGAGGTTTTCTGCTTTAGCAAAGGCAATGGCATTTTTTAAGGATTCAACATCCTCTGCCGTTGTCATGAAGCGCGCCGTTGCCTCAACCCCCATCGTATTAAAGGGCTTTAAATTCACATTACTTTGCATGAAGTAACCTTTCTTGAATACGTTCGATGACGCTTAATTCATCCAATCGATTATCCTGCATTAACTCTTCAAGCGTCCCTTGACCCACGAAGTGATCACCGATCCCCAACAGGAGCGTTTCACAAGATATACCCGCTTCGCTAATGACTTCAAGTACGGCACTACCGGCGCCACCCATTACCACGCCATCTTCTGCGGTAACGATCAAATCATGGGTTTTTGCAATATCAATCACCAAATCTTTATCCAACGGTTTAACAAAACGCATATCGACTAACGTTGCATCGAGCTTTTCAGCAACGCGTCTCATCCGTTCGACCATCAAACCAAAGCCTAAAATGGCAATACGTTGACGATCAACCGCGCACTCACGAAGAACCTTGGCCTTACCCACTTCAAGGGTTTCTAAAGTTTCCTCTTGAGCCACTCCCGGCCCCTTGCCTCGCGGATAGCGAACAGCTGCTGGCGTTTCCATCCGATAAGCCGTCGTTAACATTTTGCGGCATTCATCTTCGTTAGAAGGCGTCATCACCGTCATGTTCGGAATGCTTCGCAAAAACGCAATATCAAACATCCCTTGGTGCGTTTCACCGTCTGCGCCCACTAAACCGCCTCGGTCAATGGCAAACATCACAGGAAGCTTTTGAATCGCAACGTCGTGCAAAATTTGATCGTACGCACGTTGGGCAAAAGAGGAGTAAATCGCCACCACAGGTTTAATACCGTTTGTGGCAAGCCCTGCCGCATAGGTGACGGCGTGTTGCTCGGCAATCGCCACATCTCGATAGCGTGTCGGGAAGCGCTTTTCAAATTCGATAAGACCGGAACCCTCACGCATAGCGGGCGTAATGGCATACAGTTTCGGATCGCTTTCGGCCATATCACAGACCCACTTTGAGAAAACTTCCGTGTAGGTCGGGTGTTGTGCGTCAGGAGCCTTTTCAACAATGCCTTCATTCGGATCAAAAGGCCCAACACCGTGATAGAGCGTCGGATTGAGTTCGGCCGGTTTGTAGCCTTTGCCCTTTTTGGTGGAGATATGCAAGACCATGGGACCTTGGAGTTGCTTAATGTTTTGCAACACCGTCACCAACGTCTCAATGTCATGACCGTCCACGGGGCCATAGTAATTCAAGTCGTAAGCCGAAAAAAGCGTTGAATGAGGAGCAACAAAATTAACCGTGCGTTGCTCCATACTCTTAAAGAGATTCCAAAGCTTCGGAACGGGCTTTAGCGCGCGCTTAGAGAAGTCTCTCGCATGAGAGAAAGTCGAGCCCGAAACAAGCTTCGCTAAATGGTGATTTAATGCACCAACGGAGGGTGAAATGGAGCAATCGTTGTCGTTGACAATGATAAGTAAACGCAAACCATCTTTATAGGTACCGGCATCGTTTAACGCTTCAATGGCCATACCGCCCGTTAAAGCACCGTCGCCGATCACAGCGATGTGCCAAGACTCTTTATCGCCATTGAGTTGGGCAGCCACGGCCATGCCGAGCGCAGCCGAAATGGATGTTGAGCTATGAGCCGTGCCAAAAGCATCGTGTTCACTTTCGCAACGCTTGGGGAAGCCCGAAAGGCCCTTAAATTGACGTAAGGTATCAAAACGATCTTTTCGCCCCGTAAGCATTTTGTGCGCATAGGCTTGATGGCCCACGTCAAAAATGATTTTGTCCTTGGGCGAATCGAAAACGTAATGCAACGCTACCGTTAAATCCACGGCGCCTAAAGAACTTGCTAAGTGGCCACCTGTTTTAGAAACGGTCTCAACCATCTTGTCTCGCAAGCCTTGTGCGACCGTCGGCAACATCTCAGGAATCAGACGTTTGAGGTCTTCGGGTGAATTGATCTTATCCAATAATCCCATACGATCCCCCTAGTGATCTCGATTCATGATGTATTGGGCAATCTCACGCAAACGAAGCGCTTTACCGGTCATACCCGGTAATGCATCAATGGCATCCAACGCATCAAGCGCATCTTTTAATTGGGCCTGAGCCATCTCGCGAGCCTTGTCCACGCCCAATAAAGAAACATACGTGGGTTTGTCATTGGCGGCGTCTTTACCGGCTGTTTTACCCAAAACTTTCGTATCGGCCGTGACATCCAAAACATCATCAATGACTTGGAATGCCAAACCAATCGCCGTAGAGTATGCCGTAATCAATCCAATCAATTGCGGTTGCGGTAAGGCTTGACCGCCATAAAGGCCCATCAATGCAGAAGCTCGAATCATGGCCCCTGTCTTCATGCGATGCATTAAGGTAAGCGTATCCAAATCAAGCTTAGAGTTAACCGACAACAAGTCCACTGCTTGACCACCGCACATACCGGCCGGGCCCGCAGCGGTCGCTAAAAGTTGAACCAATACTTTGATTTGTTCAGCTGGCACCACTACTTGAGTCAGTTCAAAGAAAGCTTGAGCCTGAAGCGCATCGCCCGCTAACATCCCCATTGCTTCGCCATACTTGCGATGCGTTGTGAGTTTGCCTCGACGCCACATATCGTTATCCATGCAGGGCATATCATCATGCACTAAGGAATAACTGTGAATGTATTCAACGGCCAAAGCAATGTGATCCAATGCCTTTTGATCAGCACCCACTAATTCACCGGTGGCGTAGACCAACAATGGGCGAATACGTTTGCCACCATCTAAAACCGCATAACGCACAGCTTCATTCAGTTTCCATGGAAGACGGTTTTCGGGAGGCAAGGCGGACATGGCGCAAAACTCAAAGTGTTCTGCACGCTCTTTGCTCCACTCTTTAAAGGACATCAAAATGGCACCTCTTCATCGAATCGGTCGTCGGCTTCAAGTGCACTCAATTGACCATCGTCATCGAGCTTTTGAACGACTGTTTCTGCTTTACTCAGAAGCGCTTCGCAATGCTTTGACAATTCTTTACCGCGCGTATAGGCCACAACGCTTTCTTGAAGCGTCAACTCACTATTGCGCATCTTTTCAACAATCGCATCCATCTCTGCAAGCGCTTGTTCAAACGTCAATTCACTGACCGGTCTCATTTCACTCATTGCGAGCTCCCGAAAATCTATGTTTAACTAAACTATTTTAATGGAATTGCCTAATGTTTTCAGACGAAACAAGGGGGCTCTTTAAGTACTTTTCTCTCTCCTTTTTAATTGAATCTGCAAAGACTGAGCGTTAAG
>DBFZTP010000084.1:0-5406 GCA_048520025.1 Candidatus Aphodousia sp. | reverse complement strand
GTGCTGACGATTGTCACGGGGATTCTTTGGGTTCTCGACAAGTTTAAGTGGGCACCGGATCGCATTAAGCGTGCCAAGGCTGCTGTTGCTCAATTTGACGAAGATAACCGTACGGCCATTGACCGCGGCGATATCAGCGTGATCGGTGAGAGCCAAAGTTTGTACAACAAGTTAGCTTCGCAACCGAAATGGATGGAGTGGACGGGTGCTTTGTTCCCGGTCATTTTCTGTGTGTTTATTGTTCGCTCTTTCATTGTTGAACCCTTCCGTATTCCGTCGGGCTCGATGTTGCCGACTTTGCATGTGGGTGACTTTATTGCGGTCAATAAATATGAATACGGTATGAAGTTCCCGGTTTTGAATTGGCAAATTACCGAAGGTGCGGAACCCAAGCGTGGCGAAATTGTTGTTTTCAAGTATCCGCTTGATCGAAACGTTGACTTTATTAAGCGCGTTGTCGGTGTACCGGGCGACGAAATCCGCTACGTTGGTAAAAATCTTTATGTTAACGGCGAACTTCAAGGCAAGGTCGAAGACGGTACGTTCTTTGATAAAGACACGTACACCGACTTTACGAAGTACGAAGAAACGTTAAATGGCGTCAAGCACGCAATGATTGAAAATCCGAAGATGCCCTCGATGGCTCGTCCTGTGTACGGTCATAACGGGTTGGAACATTGTGTGTACAGTCGCGGAGACCTTGTTTGCAAGGTACCGCAAGGTTATTACTTCATGATGGGGGATAACCGAGACAATTCTGCCGATAGCCGCTTCTGGGGCTTTGTGCCTCGCGAAGACCTTGTGGGCCGGGCCTTCTTTATTTGGTTGAACTTTAGCGATTTGACCCGCATCGGTTCGCTCAAATAAGGAGAGTACACATGTTGCCGTTAGAGAGTTTGGAAGCAAAAATTGATTACGTCTTCCAAAACAAAAGCTTGCTCAAGCGCGCTGTCACGCACCGTTCGTTTGGTGCAGAAAACAATGAACGTCTTGAGTTTTTGGGCGACTCCGTCTTAAATTGCGTGATTGGTCAAGCGCTCTTTTTGCGTGACTCCCACTTCAATGAAGGGTCTTTGTCGCGCGTTCGAGCCAACTTGGTCTGCCAAGATGCCTTGGCTGAAATTGCCAACCGTTTGGTTTTGTCGGACTACCTTCGTTTAGGTGAAGGTGAGATGAAAACGGGGGGCGCTCATCGTCCTTCGATTCAGTCCGATGCGATGGAAGCCATTTTCGGCGCCATCATGACCGAGAGCGGTTTTGATGCTGCCAAGCGCGTGATTCTTCGTCTTTATGAACCGGTACTCTCACAATTAACGCCTGAGCGTATGGGCAAAGACAGTAAGACTTTATTGCAAGAATTCTTGCAAGCGCACCACTTAGGCCTGCCCGAGTATCACGTGATTGACGTTCGAGGTGCAGCGCACGATCAAACGTTTGAAACCGAATGCCAAATCAAGAAGTTAAATATCGCTGTGCGTGGGATCGGTAAGAGTCGCCGCATGGCAGAACAGGCAGCTGCTAAGGTTGCATTGAGTATGGCTGAAGAACATTTTGCTGCCAAGAAAAAGGGGGCACACCATGGATAAACCTAATTTCCGTTGCGGCTATATTGCCGTGGTCGGTCGCCCCAACGTGGGTAAGAGCACCTTGATCAACACCATGATCGGTGAAAAAGTCAGTATTACGAGTAAGAAGCCGCAAACGACGCGTAACCGTGTTTTGGGTGTCGTCTCCAGTGAAACGGCTCAGTTCGTTTTCGTTGATACCCCGGGCTTTCAAACCAAGCACGGCAATGCGTTGATTCGTGGTATGAATCGCTCCGTTCGTTCGACTTTGAGCGATACGGATGTGGTTGTGCTCTTGATTGAGAGCTCCGGTTGGCGCGCCGAAGACGAAAAGGTTTTGCAGTTGATCAATAAAGATGCCAAGAATGTTATCTTGGTGATCAACAAGGTTGACCTCATGAAGCAACGTGATGAGTTGTTGCCCTTGATGGCTCAATCCATGGAAAAGTTCCCGTTTACGAGCATTGTGCCGGTCTCGGCTGAAAAGGGTCGTCAAGTGCCCGATTTGATGGCCGAAATCGAGAAGCTCTTGCCGGAAAATCCGCCGTTCTTTGATCCGGAAATTTATACCGATAAATCACCGCGCTTCTTAGCCAGTGAAATCATTCGTGAAAAGGCCTTCCGTTTGTTGGGTGACGAATTGCCTTACGGTATTGCCGTGACGATTGATAAGTGGCAAGAAGAGGGTAAGAAGGCAGAAATCATTGCCACCCTCATTGTTGAGCGCGATGCTCATAAGGGCATTGTGATTGGTGCGGCCGGTGAAAAATTGCGTGAAATCTCGCGCCTGGCCCGTATGGACATTGCCGAAATGTTGGGTAAGCAAGTCTATTTGGAAGTTTGGGTTCGAGTCCGTAAGGGCTGGAACGACGATGCTCGAGCATTAAAGACCTTGGGCTACGAATAAGAGTTTGAATGGTAAACACCACGGAACACTCCCACAATCGCCGCGTCATGGATGATGCGGCGTTTGTGCTTCAAACGTGGGACTGGAAAGAAACCAGTCTCCTAGTGGAGTTTTTTACGTTAACGCATGGCAAAGTCGTGGCGGTTGCGCGTGGTGCCAAACGGCCGTCGAGCCACTTTCGAGGCATTTTGACTCCATTTTCTCCCTTAAAAATTTCCTATACCGGTCAAAATGACGTTAAGAATCTATCCAAAGCTCAGTGGATGGGTGGCTTTTTCCCGATTGAAGGGGAGGCGCTTTTCTCAGGTTTTTACATCAATGAGCTCTTGGTGAGACTCTTGGTGCGGGAAGATCCCCTGGACGGTCTTTTCGGCTCGTACGTTGAAGTATTAAAGAACCTTGCTCAAAGTGATCAAAGTCATGAAGTGGCTTTAAGAACATTTGAGTTGGATTTAATGACGGCATTGGGCTACGGATTGCCTGAAAGTGACGAACCCTGGTTTTGGGATGGGGAAGAATTAAAACCCATCGCTCAACGCCGATTTGATTCCAATTCGCACCTTGTGATTTCAACCGAGATGATTGATCGACTTCGCCGTCGTGATTTCTCAGATCCCGAAACATTGTCGTTTGCAAAGAAGCTTTTGCGACCGATGATTACGCATTATGTAGGCGACAAACCCCTTAACACTCGCCGCATTTTGCAAGAATATAAACGACTTTAAAAAAAGGAATAGCTCCTATGAAGACCAAACTGTCTGTGAACCTCAATAAGATTGCTTTGATCCGTAATGCACGCGATGACGGTAACCCGTCACCTTGCGAGTTTGGTCGTATTGCGCTTGAAAATGGCGCTGCAGGTTTAACCGTGCATCCGCGCCCCGATCAACGTCATATTCGTGCTAGCGACGTCGCTCCTTTAGCTGAAGTTGTAAAGGCTTTCCCTGGCGCCGAGTACAACATCGAAGGCAACCCTTTTCATAATTTGATGGATCATGTTTTAGCTACTCGTCCGCATCAAGCGACGTTTGTGCCCGATCAAGAAGGACAAAAGACCTCTGACCACGGCTTTAATTTGGATGTTGACGGCGAGCGTGTGAAGCCTTTGATTGAAAAAGCCAAAGCCGCCGGTGTTCGCGTGAGTCTTTTCTTGGACCCTGAACCCTCCGAAATGGTGAAGGCCAAAGCTTTGGGTGCTGATCGCGTAGAACTTTATACCGAAGGCTATGCCAAGGCCTATGGCACGGCAGACGAAGAAAAGGTTCTGGCCCGTTATGCGGCTGCGGCTCGTGCCGCTCACGAAGCCGGACTTGGGGTGAACGCCGGTCACGATTTAAATTTGGATAACTTGGAAGCTTTGTTGGTGGCCTGTCGCTACATTGACGAAGTCTCCATCGGTCATGCTTTAACGGCAGAAGCCTTGCGTTACGGTATGGCAGAGACGATTCGTCGTTATGTGGCGATTTTGGATCGTGCTCATCAACGAATTAAGGACAGTGAATGATTTCAGGAATCGGTTGCGATGTTGTAGAACTCAAGCGCGTTGCCGACGTGTATGAAAAGCACGGTGAGCGCTTTGTCCATCGCATCTTAACAACAGAAGAGCTTCCGCTTTTTAATAAACGTAAAGCTTTGGGTGAAGAACGATTGCATGCGTTTTTAGCCTCTCGTTGGGCCGTTAAAGAAGCCATCTCCAAAGCCCTTGGAACGGGGATCACGGCTGAGGTGAGTTTCCATGCGATGGAAATTCTTCACAATGCCTCCGGCGCTCCGATGGTGCTTTTTAAAGGAGAGCTTAAAGATCGCCTTCAGGAAGAGGGGATTTTTGTGCACGTTTCCATTACGGATGAAAAAAACGTGGTAGCGGCTTTTGCTGTGGCTGAAAAGCGTTTCTAAGATTTGAGGAATTGAAAATGATGGGTCCCTTAGTATTGGACATTGAAGGTACGAAATTAACCGACGCCGACCGTCGTCGCATTGCTCATCCGCTTTGCGGGATGGTGATTTTGTTTACGCGCAACTACGAAAGTCGTGAGCAACTCAAAGCCCTGTGCGATGAGATTCATGCCATTAAAGAAGGTGTTTTGATTGCGGTAGACCATGAAGGTGGTCGCGTGCAACGTTTCCGTGAAGGTTTTACGGAAATTCCGGCCATGGCCACTTTGGGTCAACGCTGGATTGATTCTCCCGAATCCACTTTGATGGCTGCCATGGCAACGGGCTACGTGATGGCCTCTGAACTTCGCGCCAGTGGTGTGGACTTCACGTTCGCTCCGTGCTTAGACATCAATTTCCAACGCAGTGAAATCATCGGTCATCGTGCCTTTAGTCACAATCCTCAATTGGTCACGCAATTGGCCTTAGGGATTGTTCAAGGTTTGCGTCAAGCCGGTATGAGTAACTGTGGCAAGCACTTCCCCGGTCACGGTTGGGTGAAGGCCGACAGCCACTTAGAGTTGCCCGTTGATGAGCGTCCCTTTGAACGTTTGTTGTTTGCCGACTTAAAGCCCTATCGTTGGATGTCCACGGCATTGGACTCTGTGATGGCAGCGCATGTTTTGTATACGGCCATTGACGACAAACCCGCCGGCTTTTCTTCACACTGGTTAAAGAAAGTCTTGCGTGACGATTTAAAGTTTGCCGGTGTTGTTTTCTCGGATGATTTATCCATGAAGGGGGCCGTCGGTGTGGGTAGCGTCGTTGAACGTGCTCAAATGGCGTTAGACGCAGGCTGCGATATGCTCATTATCTGTAACGACTTTGCCGCAACGGACGAATTGCTGGACAACTTAACCTTTACGGATACGGCTGAGCGCGCCTCGCGTGTCAAGCGCTTGGCACCGATGGGCGAAGCTTTGACTTGGGATGAACTCCAAGCGAGCGCCTTATACCAATCCGCTAAAAAATTAATTTAATGAGAAATCAAAGGGATAG
>DBFZTP010000083.1:0-25466 GCA_048520025.1 Candidatus Aphodousia sp. | reverse complement strand
CTAATTTAACAAAGATATTTTCGGGAGGCGGATGCTCGGTTGCCGTTGTCGAAACCAGTTCATGATGAAATTCTTCAGCGAGGATGGCAGGGGAACAACCCATGAGTGCCATCGCCACTAAAGCGCTCAAAGGAGAAGAGGAGTTATGCATAAAGCTTTCCTTATTTTTGTTGGGAAAGCGAAAAATCATAAGAATGTGAGCGAGCGTTTTTACTGAGAAATATCAAAGAAAATTTCGGCGGTTTTTGATAAGTGCAAACCCCTATTTTGGTCAAAGTTGAGAAGTTTTGACATAGCGCAATGCGTGTTAACACAACACGGTAGAATTAAGGCACGTTTTTGAGGAATTTTTATGGGTAAACACATCCACGTTACCGACCCTTGCGGTGAGATTTTTTATTCGGAAGAAGACGGTTTTCGTTATCTTCATTTTGGAAGCCCTTGGATTCAAGGGGCAATGAAAGTTCGCCGTCCCTATGAGCTGGTTTTGGAGTATCCGAGACAGATGATGGCGGTTGGCCTGTTTTATCCGCACCCCAAACACATTTTGCAATTGGGGTTGGGGGCCGCGTCGCTTACCAAATTCTGTTATCGCTACACCGATGCTCAGGTTGATGTTGTTGAAGTCTCGCAACGCGTGGTAGCAGCTGCCTCACAGTGGTTTAAGTTGCCCGAAGAAGACGATCGCCTCACGGTGCATTTGGCTGACGCAAAGGAATTTATTGGTCATCGTCGTGGCTATGACAGCCCTGATTGGTTGCAAGTAGACCTTTATGATGCCGAAGCCGAAGGTCCCGTCTACGACGATGTTGAGTTTTATACGATGTGCCGTCGTGCCATGAATAAAGCGGGGAGTGTGGCAAGTTTTAACCTTTTCGGCAGCTGTTTTGAACCGAGCTTTGAAGCGATTTCTGAAGCGTTCGGTGGCCGAGTCTTGGTGATGCCTGAAATTGATGAAGGTAATCGCATTGTTTTAGCGTTTGCCGGCGAACGTTGCCCCTTGGATTGGACTGAAATGTATGACCGAGCCAAGCAATTGAAAGAGGCTTGGAAGTTGCCTGCCAAGAAGTGGGTCGATGGAATTAAATCGGTGAATGCACTTGACGGAGTCGAGAGCTTGTAAAAGGATCAAAGAAAAAGCAGAATGACCGACGAAAAATCGGTCATTTTTTGCGAATAACCCTTGAGAAACAAAGTATAATTAATCTTTTTCCACTTAACTTCATAATAGAGATATGGAAGCGGAACGTATAAATCAAATTGAGGCGAAGATTTCTGACCTCACAGCTCGATTGATTGAGCTGAGGGGGTATCTTTGACATCGACCGTCAAGAGCGTCGATTAGAGGAAGTCAATCGCGAAATGGAAAATCCTGCTCTTTGGGATGATCCTGAAAACGCACAAAAAGTCAGCCGTGAGAAAAAACGTTTAGATGGCACGGTTGGCCTTTTCAAACAATTAACGAGCGGCGTCAATGACGCAGCCGAACTCTTTGAACTCTCCATGGCAGAAGAAGACTATCCCAGCGTAGAAGTGGTTGGGGATGAAGTCTTTACGTTGGAAAAGAGCGTTGAAAAGTTAGAGTTTCAACGTATGTTTAACCAACCCATGGACCCCGCCAATTGCTTCATCGAAATCCAGGCCGGTGCCGGTGGTACGGAAGCTCAAGACTGGGCAAGCATGCTCGAACGTATGTACCTTCGCTACGGTGAACGCCAAGGTTTTACGGTGGAGTTGCAAGAAGAAACCGATGGTGATGTGGCCGGTATTAAGGGTTGCACCATTTATTTGCAAGGCGACTATGCCTATGGTTTGTTGCGCACAGAAACCGGTGTGCACCGTTTAGTGCGAAAGAGTCCCTTTGACTCCAATGCCCGTCGTCATACGTCCTTTGCAAGCGTGTATGTCTATCCGGAAATTGACGATTCCTTTGAAGTGGAAATCAATCCGGCAGACTTGCGAGTCGACGTGTTCCGCGCTTCGGGTGCCGGTGGTCAGCACATTCAAAAGACCGAATCGGCTGTGCGTATTACCCACATTCCGACGGGAATTGTGACGGTTTGCCAAAATGACCGTAGCCAACACCGCAATAAAGAACAAGCCATGGCCCAATTAAAGGCCAAGCTCTACGAAGCTGAAATGCGAAAACGTCGTGAAGTTCAACAACAAACTGAAGATGCCAAGAGCGATATCGCTTGGGGCCATCAAATCCGCTCCTATGTGTTGGACCAATCTCGCATTAAGGATTTAAGAACAAACGTTGAAACCGGCAACACGCAAGCCGTGTTGGATGGTGACTTGGAAGATTTTATTGAGGCTAGCCTCAAGCAAGGCGTGTAAAAACGTCTAAAGACTACAAAAAAGGATGCTAAAAATGGCAGAAGAAAATATCGTTAACGCTGCTGCGGCAGACGACGAAAACCACATTATCGCTGAGCGTCGTGCAAAGCTCGCTAAGTGGCGCGAAGAAGGTCATGCTTACCCTAATGACTTCGTTCGCAAAGACTTTTTCGGTGATATCCGTGAACGTTTTGCTGATGTTACGGCTGAAGAGTTAGAAGCTCAAGCCAACCACGTGGCCGTCTCTGGCCGTATGATGCTCAAACGCATTATGGGTAAAGCCTCCTTTGCCACGTTGCGTGACGGTACCGGCACGATGCAATACTTCTTGTCCCCGGCAGAAATGGGCGAAGAAGCCTATGACAGCTTCAAGAGCTTGGACATCGGTGACATCGTGGCTGCCGAAGGTATTGTCTTCCGCACCAAGCGTGGTGAGTTGTCTGTTCGTGTTCAAAAGCTTCGTTTAATGAGCAAAGCTTTGCGTCCTTTGGCTGAAAAGTTCAAGGGCTTGAGCGACCAAGAAATTTGCTATCGCCAACGCTACCTCGACTTGATCATGAATGATGAAAGCCGTGATCGTTTCGTCAAGCGCAGTCAAGCGATTTCTGAAATCCGTAACTACATGGTTGAAAATCGTTTCATGGAAGTGGAAACGCCGATGTTGCACCCGATCCCGGGTGGCGCTAACGCTAAGCCCTTCATCACGCATCACAATGCCTTGGACATCGATATGTACTTGCGTATCGCTCCGGAACTTTATTTGAAGCGTTTGGTTGTGGGCGGTTTCGAACGTGTTTTCGAAATTAACCGTAACTTCCGTAACGAAGGCGTCTCTGTTCGTCACAATCCCGAATTCACGATGATGGAGTTCTACGCCACGTATTGGACGTACAAGGATCAAATGGACTTCACCGAAGGTTTGTTGCGTACGGTGGCCGAACGCGTGACGGGTTCCAGCATGATTCATTATCAAGGTCATGACATTGACTTCAGTAAGCCCTTCGATCGTTTGACGCCGCGTCAAGCCATCTTGAAGTACGCTCCGCAATACACCGAAGAACAATTAAATGACGAAGCCTTCTTGCGCAATGAATTGAAGCGCTTGGGCGAACCGCAACCGGATTATGTCGGTATGGGTGCTTTGGAAATGGCTTTGTTTGAAGAAGTCGCAGAATCCAAGTTGATTCAACCGACCTTCATCATTGACTATCCGGTGGAAATCTCCCCGTTGGCTCGTGCCTCTGACGTCAATCCGGAATTGACCGAACGCTTTGAATTGTTCATGGCCGGTCGTGAAACCGCTAACGGTTTCTCTGAATTGAACGACCCGGAAGACCAAGCCGCTCGTTTCCGTGCTCAAGTCGAAGCCAAGGATCACGGTGACGATGAAGCCATGTACTATGACGCTGACTACATCCGTGCTCTCGAATTCGGTTTGCCGCCCACCGGTGGTTGCGGTATCGGTATCGACCGCTTCGTGATGTTGTTAACCGACGCTCCGAGTATTCGCGACGTATTATTATTCCCGCACATGCGCCCGGAAGCGTAAACTAGAAGTATGAACGGTTCTCCTCGATGCATTCATCGAGGAGAAATCTACCTATCCAGTACTCAGAAGGAGCCCATTATGGTCGATACGGCAAAAGTAATGTCTGTCTATTCATCGATTAAGGAAAAAGTGGTTCAAACGGCGCCTGAAGGTTTCATTCGTTTCGCTGATAAAAAGGAAACGATTGGTTATGTCCGCAAAGACATTGCCATGAAGCTTGCCGGGACGACGAGCGACTTTCGTCTTACAGATGTTTTAAGTTTCAGCGACGCAACGGTGGGCTCCGAAGCTTCTCGTACGTTGGCTTTAAGAAAAGCCGCTGACATTTTGGGTAAGCTCAATTTGTTGCCGGAAGGCGTTTCCAACGAATTGGTGGATATTCGCTTATCGGTCTACGACGGTACGTACTGCCAAGCCCCACGTAACTTAGCTCGTGTTCTCGGTTTATTGACGACGTCAGTTCGCTTAAATGCCTATGATGCCCAAGGGGACTTCCTCTTGGCTAAACGTATGCCTGAAAAGGCAATCGGTGCCGGCAAGTGGGACAGTTTGGCAGGTGGCTTAGTTAAGGCTAGTGAACAACCCATGCAAGCTCTTTACCGTGAACTCTATGAAGAATCCGGTTTAACGACATCTGAAGTGGAAATCACCGAAGGTGCCCGCTTTGTTCAAGAATTTGCAGTGGCCGAAGGTATGGTTCGCGAAGTGGTGTTGAGTTTCGACGGACGTTTGAAGGCTGGTGTTAAGCCCGCCAATCAAGACGGTTCTGTTTCGGAATTTAAGTCCATGAGTACCGAAGAAGCTTTAACGGTTGCTACGAATGGCGACATGATGTACGCTGCTGCGATTAGTATCTGTGAGAGCGCAATGCGTCAATGCGGTCAACGTATTGAAGAAAAGTGGTTGCACTATCGCGGTCAATTGAATATCTAATCTTTGACTAACAAAGAAGCCGGGCAGTTGTCCGGCTTTTTTGGTGCCCATTTTAGACAAAATTAAACCCGAATTTCGCACTGAAACTCGGGTTTAATTGTTTTGGTTAGGCAATCAAAAGGTGATTGCCTAATGGCGTCTTAAAGACTATACCATCACCAATGCCAACGTAATGACAGAGATGAAGCAGGGGATAGCCGTACGCTTAGCCACTTCAATCGGGTTAGCCATAGCAATACCGCAAACCACCACCATAGCACCGGCGATCGGGGAGGACGTACGACCCAAGGCACCGGTCAAGAAGGCCAAGCCGCCCAAGTGAGGAATGTCCATACCGAAGTCAGCAGCGTGCGGCGTCACAGCTTCATTGAAAGCGAACGTAGCAGCGTCACCGGAACCCGTGATCACACCGAGGATCCACGGACCGAGAGAACCACCCCAACGGGCGATTTCATTGGAATCACGCAACAAGGCAACGAACGTATCGATCAAACCAGCAGAACGCAAGCCGGCAGCGAAAACGCCAGCAGCAATGATGATACCCATGATGTTGCCGTAGCCCTTACCGAGACCGTTAAAGAAGTTCTTGGAGAAGTCTTGCGGGTTAACGCGGGTAATGAGCAAGCAGAGGATAGCACCGGAGACCATGGCTTGAGCCACGCCCATCTTGATTTGCGGAACAATCGTGTTACCCAAAACCAAGATCACGATCGGGAGCAACGGAACCATAGCGTAGATGAAGTTCGGCTTTTCAACCGTTTCGACCTTGTCGGAAACTTGAACGTTGATGTTATCCGTAGCTTGGCCCTTGTCACCGAACATGATGCAAACGAGGAGCAAACCGATGATACCAATTGCATAGATGATGCAGCTATACGGCGTATGCAAAGCGATGAAGTCCATGATTTCCATGTTGGAGATCTTGGCGATGTACACGTTGTGTGCAGAGCCCGGGGACACCACACCACCGTACGTACCCATCATCACGGCAGCAGCAGCGGCAGCCGGCTTAATACCAGCGCGCAACATCACCGGGATCAACGTAGAACCCACAGCAGCAGCCACACCAGAGGCAGACGGAATAGCAACGTTAATCACCATCGTCACAGCCGTACAAACCGGGATCAAGAAGATGCCCAAGCCACGAATCGGCGTAGCAAGAAGTTGAACCAAGTGTTGGTCGCACTTCGTGAAAGAAGAAACATAAGCAAAACCCATGGAAGCACAAATAGCCATGATGAGGCCACCGTTGGTCATGGACTTAGCAAAGGAGTTAAAGGCATTCATCGGGTCAAGTGAAATACAGCACAAGACCAAACCAGCCGTGAAAAGGACCAAACGCGTTTCGTAGCGCTTAACCAAAGCAACGATGGTTAAAACAACCACGACGATTGCGATCCAGTTCAGAATCGTCATAATAATATCTCCGAGAGAGTAGTTTGAGATGAGGCAATTTTACAGGAATGTGTCACATTCCGTTTCAATGTAAACCCTTAATTCTTTAGGTTTCCTTGCGGTAAAACAGAAGTTCAACCCACCTTTGCTAAATGCTCAAGTCGAGTCAACGTCATATTGGTGATGACTGAGACTGCCAAAGGCAAAACTTCATCGTTGAAATCAAACTGTTGGTTGTGAAGCGAGACGTTATGATTTTCGTCACGAACACCCACACGAATAATCGAGCCGGGGATCTTTGCCAAGTATTCCGAGAAGTCTTCGGAACTCATGAAGGGCTTCATAATTTTGACGTGATCGTCACCAATTAATTTACGAGTTGCGTCAATGGCAGCCTCAGTTTGTTCTTGACTATTAATCACAGAGGCAACGTAGCGCGTGTACTTATAGTCCACTTCGCAATCATTGGCTAATGCAATTCCTTTAACAATCTTTTCAATGCTGGCTTCCACCATATCACGGATTTCAGGCAAGAACGTACGAACAGTACCGCTTAACGTGCATTGGTGAGGTACGACATTAAAGGCTTCGAAACGGCCAGAGTTAATGGAACAAATCGAAACAACCGCGCATTCAATTGGATCAACCTTACGAGAAACGATGGTTTGCAAAGCCATAACAATTTGAGAGGCAACTGGAATCGTATCAATGCCTTGATGCGGACGGCCACCGTGAGTGCCTTTGCCTTTAATGATGATTTGGACACTGTCAGCAGCGGCTTGCAAGGGGCCTGCTTTCATACCGATATCACCCTTATCGAGGTTGGGCTCTGTGTGACCGCCGTAGATTTCATCAATACCGTATTTTTCAATTAAACCGGCATCCACCAAGGTCTTTGCACCAATGCCGGTTTCTTCTGCTGCTTGGAAAACAAACACGACTTTACCGGGGAAGTCTCGGTGCGAGCTGATGTAACGAGCTACGCCCAAAACCCAAGTCATGTGACCGTCGTGGCCACAAGAGTGGGACTTTCCTTCGATTTGACTGGCCCAAGGCTTGCAAGAGCCGTCATTCATCGGTAAAGCGTCAATGTCAGTGCGAACAGCGATGGTTTTGCCGGGGCGGTTGCCTTCAACGGTAGCAACGACACTGCCCTTAACCAATTCGGTATCAATGTCGGTAATGCCCCAACCTTTCAGGTATTCGCAGATTTTGGAGACGGTGCGTTCCGTGTCAAATCCAAGGTCGGGATGTTGGTGAAAATCATGACGAATTGCAGTCAATTCATCGGCCCATTGGGCAACACCAGGTAAGAGTTTTTCTTCATATAAAACGGACATAAGGACACCTCTTAAAGAGAAAAGTTTTTCGATTCTAAGCTTGATACGATTTTGTCTGAATCGATACAAAGCAGTTTACAAGAAGTTCTTAATACTAAATTGCCCAAATACTATGTACTAAAACATTTTTCGCCACATAGTAGGGAGTTTCCGTTTGACAAATAATGACGGATTGACCAACAGGAAGATTTTGTTTTTCAAATGTCTTCAACCATTTTGCATCATGACTGTCCGCCACGGATTTGGACTTAATTTCAACTGGGTAGTATTTTCCATTGGCATGAATAAGCAAATCAATTTCCATACCTTTATTGTCTCGGTAGAAATAGAAGTCAGGTTTTTTACCGTTGTGGGCCCAACTTTTAATAATTTCCATAACAACAAACGTTTCAAAGAAATTGCCTTGATTTGCGTGAGTTTGCATTTCTTCCGGTGTTTGAATGCCTAATAAGTGAGCAATCAACCCAGTATCAGTCATGTAAACCTTTGGACTTTTAACTAGTTGCTTATCAATGTTTGAAAAGAAGGGAGGCAACAAAATGATTAGCCCAGAAGCTTCAGCAATACTTAACCAACGTTTAATCGTCATTGTCTGTACACCAGCGGCTTCAGCTAGTGGTTGGAGTCGAAGTTCTTGACCGCTTCGAATGGCCAAAGCCTTTAAAAACTTTCTAAATTGTATGGTTTTATCAACTTGGGCTAAGGCTGCAACATCTTTAGATAAGTAGAGGCTCACAAGGGATTCAAAGAACCAGTCTCGAACTTGAGCGTCTTTATCAACAACGCCAGGCCATGCTCCTTGGAAGATTAGATCCCAGCATTCCTTGTTACTACGAATCGGTAAATGGGTTTGAAGATTTCCGGGAATAAAGGGAGTTTGCAATAACCCCTTCCCTTCTCGTTCGTAAATTGAAAAGGGGAAGAGATCAAAACTGATTAGACGACCAGGTAACGCTTCTGTGACTTTTGCCATCAATGAAAGTCGTTGCGAGCCACTAATCCAATACTGACCGAACATATCTGATTGATCGACAGTTTCTTTGAGACTTCTAAATAGTTGGGGCGCTAATTGGATTTCATCAATCGTTCTTGGTGCAGGATTGAGTCGGAAAAAAGTTTCTGGAGATTCTGTTGCCGAGAGCAATTGTCGAGAATTGTCCAAAGTGACATATTGTCGTTGTTCAGAAGCCAAGTGCTCCAATAACGTACTTTTCCCAACTTGACGCATACCGGAAACCATAACCACTTTAAATGCATCAGAAGCTTTATTGATAATGGGTTCAAGTGTTCGGGTGGCGTATTGTTTAGTCATGATAAAGTCCGTCCATCAGTTGGTATAAAATCTATGGTCTATAGCGGATATAATCCATGGTGCACCATAGATTTTATACTAAAAAGATTCTTTTGACGAACGAAAAAACGCTCCGAGTTTTCACTCGGAGCGTTTTGGAATTTGGTGCGGCCGATGAGAGTCGAACTCATATGGATTGCTCCGCCACCCCCTCAAGATGGTGCGTCTACCAATTTCGCCACGGCCGCAGATTGTTTTTCTGACCTACCAGAATCACAGCAAATCAGAGAAACGCATTTTAGCGCGGAATTTGGCTCGTTTGGGAATTTTCCGTCGGATTCTTTTGATCTGCGTCAATGTTTTGCGTGGTTTCCGTGCTCAAAACACCGCTGGCAGGAGCTTGCTTGGTGAAGGCACCGGAACCCAACGTCAAAGCGATGGTAGAGACAAAGAACAACGTTGCAGCAATAGCCGTAGAACGAGACAAGAAGTTAGCAGAACCAGAAGCACCGAAAATGGAGCCAGAAGCACCGCTACCGAAAGCGGCACCGAGGTCGGCACCCTTACCATGTTGCAACAAAACCAAAATGATCACGGCAATCGCGGAGACGATTTGAACCACGATAGCGATAGAGATCAATAACGACATTTTATTTGCTTTCCTTTAGTTAACAACTTAAGCAGCTTGCACGCATTGGCAAATTGCTAAAAAATCTTCCGCTTTCAACGAAGCACCACCGACGAGCGCGCCGTCAATATCTTTTTGTGCGAAAAGCTCTGCGGCATTTTTGGCTTTAACACTGCCACCGTAGAGGATTCGAACGCGTTGGCTGGCATCTTCATCGACTTGAGCCAAAGCGGCACGCAAAGCTTCGTGAACTTGTTGAGCATCTTCAGCAGAAGCGCTCTTACCGGTACCGATGGCCCAAACAGGTTCGTAGGCTAAGGCACCAGCAACCAACGGCATAATGCCGACGGTATCTAACACGGCTTTTAATTGTGCGGTCACCACTTCAATGGTTTGACCGGCTTCTCTTTGTTCGAGTGTTTCGCCAACACAGACAATGGGCATCACACCGTGCGAGAAAGCAAGGCGAGTCTTGTTGGCAACCGTTTCATCCGTTTCGCCAAAAAGCGTGCGACGTTCAGAGTGACCCAAAATGACGAGATCACAACCGATGTCCGCTAACATTTCTGCCGAGACTTCACCGGTGTAAGCACCACTTTCATACTCAGCGCAGTTTTCTGCCCCAACCATAACGGCACTTTTTGCAAAGCCATCAACAAGTTGCGGTAAATAAACGCTAGGAGCACAAACGGCGACATCACAAGCCAAGCGAGTGCCTCCCATGGACGGTAAAGCTTCTTCAATCCATTGATTATTGGCTCGAAGACTCCCGTTCATTTTCCAGTTTGCCACGACAAAAGGCTTACGATTCACGGTACGATTCCTCAAAAATACAGAGAAAGTGCATCATTTTATCGGAAAACCTCCCATAAAACAACGTCTTAATTTCTCTGTGCCTATTAATCTCGACTTACGATTGCGTTTCAATTTGCTCAATGACCAATTGAATGCTTTTGCGTCCCATCCATTCATTGATTTCCGGTCGGTAAGCAAGTCGAGCCCGAGAGGGAATTTCCGCCGCTCTTCGGAAGAAAATCCCCGTATAGCGAACACCATCCATTTCCAAAAGAAGTTTCAGATGTCCGCCTTTTAAGAGTGTCTGATTAATAACTTTAAACTCATTGGCAAAAAGAGGAGGTAAAAAACCTTGTCCCCAGATTTGCTCATTGATATTTTCAATCAAGTCTAAATTAATTTCGTGCGGAGCAAGTGGCCCATCAACATAAACGACCCGTTCGAATGCATCCTGATCGGTCATCTCCGTGACGACTTGCTCAAACACGCGGTTGAATTCTTCTAGGCGAGTTGCATCAATGGTAAGACCTGCCGCCATGGCGTGTCCGCCAAACTTTTTGATAATGCCGGGAGCCCGCTTGGTCACAATATCCAACATATCGCGCAAATGCACGCCTTCAATTGAGCGGCCTGAGCCTTTGAGCTCACCATCGCCGGCATCGGCAAATGCAATGGTTGGTCGATGTTTGCTGTCTTTAATGCGGCTAGCGACAAGCCCCACAATCCCTTGATGCCACGTGGGTTCAAAAAGCGTTAGCGTATGGCGCTTAGAAACATCGATTTGATTAAGAAGCAATGCGGCATCCCATTGCATGTCTTGCTCTAATTCACGACGCTCGCGATTAAAGTTTTCGAGCTTTTGAGCATAATCATGTGCTACTTTTTCATCGTCACTGATTAAGCATTCAATGCCAGCTGTCATCAAGTCAAGTCGACCGGCTGCATTGATGCGTGGCGCAATCACGAAACCAAAATCTTTGACTTTGGCGCAAACGCTTGAGCGTCCGGCCACTTCGAATAGGGCTTTAATGCCGGGATGGGTTCTGCCTGTACGAATTTTGGCCAAACCTTGTTGGACGAAAATACGATTGTTGTGGTCTAACTTGACGACGTCTGCAACGGTTCCCAAGGCAACCAAGTCCACTAATCTATCGAGGCGCGGTTGCGTTTGTGCATCAAAGTGACCGCGTTTTCTCATTTCGGCCCGAAGCGCCAATAAGACGTAGAACATGACGCCGACGCCGGCCAAATTTTTGCTCGGAAAGTCGCACTGGGGCGCATTCGGATTGACGATACAGTCTGCGTCAGGCAATTCTTTACCCGGCAAGTGGTGATCGGTGATGATCACACTAATGCCCAATTCACGAGCGCGTTTTACACCTTCAATACTGGCAATGCCATTATCAACCGTAACGATGAGTTTTGGATTCTTCTCGTTAGCCAAGTCCACAATGGCGGGCGTCAGACCGTACCCATAAACGAATCGATCGGGTACTAAATAGTCCACATCGGCCCCCATTGACCTTAGACCCCGAACGGCTACGGCACAGGCCGTTGCGCCATCGCAGTCAAAGTCGGCGACCACCATAATTTTCTTATGGGTTTCAATAGCATCGGCCAATATGGTGGCAGCGGCACTTGTTCCCATTAAGGTGTTGGGAGGTAACATGCCTTTCCAATCACCTTTTAAATCTTGACAGGTTTCAATGCCACGAGCGGCAAGTACGCGAGCCAGAGCGGGAGAAAAACCCTCATTGACTAAATTCTGAGCAATGGGGCAGGCGTAATCACGGACAATAAATTGGGTCATGATGCTTGCTCACTCAAAAGGGTGTTAAGGTCTAAAGGCTTTTTCTTTTTGAATCGGGCAAGTAACCCTTTGGCTACGCTTAAATCCACACTGATGGTATGCGTGTCAAGGGCGCCGCTGGCGACAATGACCAACTTTTGACAACGTCGTTTTTGAGCCAGTTTTGTTAAGTGTTCCAATTGGATTAAAACGTTCGGAAGTTCATTTTTCCACCGTTTCCAATCTTGAGCACGATAAGCATCATAAAGTCCGTCAAGCACGGCTAATAAGTCGCCTTCGGGGCAGTCAGGCCATTCGTTTTTAATAGGCGTCGTTCTGAAATTGAGCAGCCCTGCGTTTTGAGCCCATCCCCAAACAAAGGAGTCATTACTCATAACGCCTCGCAAGGTTGATGCTTTAAAGAGGTGGCGCCGTGAGCCACCGTCGGGCCAAAAGCCATCGATCGTGTCTTCGCCCTTCTCGCGGCGCATTTGGTTAACAGAACTCTCTTTGAGAATGTTCGCTAATTGTTGACGCAATTGAGTAAAGTCTTCGATACCTTCACCGTCATAGGCATCGGAAGTCAACGGCTGGTGATTTTGAGCGTACCAAGGACGAACGGCAACGTTCCAATCGTCTTTTCGGGTAAGGTACCACCGCCCCTCCCACTGTTGGAGTTGAAAGCCGAATTGACGAACGCACGCCAAGACTTGATCGTGGAGAGCGTCTCGCTCTTGACCATTTAAGTCTCTTTTGGGGCTGACGGTAACAACTTGGCCGTTGTTTTCAATTTCGTGAGTACTCCATAAGCGCCATGTTTGCGTACTCATGGTGGGGCCACCATCGGCCTCCCATTCAAAAGCGGCGGTTTCAGGAATACCGGAGGATTTGCAAATGACTTGCCAGAGCCAAACAAGATGTGTGGCACCGGACAGCAGGGGATGCTTAATGAGGGTTTGCTCAAGCACTTCTTCAGCGCCTTCACCCAAATGAAGCAACATCGAAAAATCAATCGTATCCACCATCTCGGCGAGTTTGCCATTGGGCAATCTCAAGCCGGGAATCAAAAAATAAACTACACTCATCAAAAAATTCAATACCAATGAATTTCAGACAATCCATTGATATTTTTTCACTCGTTAAAACTGTCAAACATTATAGCAATTGCGCCTCTTAGGCCGAAGCAATACAAACACAATTTTGCTTCGCCAGCACGATGAGAAACGAGTACACTTTCGCTTCTATGAGAGGAAAGAAGATGTTAAGAGAAACACAAAAAATACTTTCAAGTCATGGAACGGGCGATAGCCTCAGTAACCACGCAGCTCAACAAGTTAAAACCAGTGTCTTGGGTTTTGCTGTTGTATTGACGTTGGGCTTTTCTGCCGTTGAATTGGTGGGTGGCTTACTGAGTAATTCTTTGGCTTTGATTGGGGACGCCGGCCACATGGCAACCGATTCCGCGAGTCTTTTATTTGCATTGGTCGCTAATTGGATTGCTAGAGAAGGGGCCGACAGACACCACTCTTTTGGTCACGCTCGTATTGAAGTCTTGGCGGCTTTTATTAATGCCTTGACGATGTTGCTTGTTATCGGTTGGATTTGCTACGAAGCGATCGAACGTTTAGCCAATCCGAGTGAAGTCTCGGGCGGAAGCGTGATGATCATTGCCAGCATCGGTTTGGTTGTTAATGTTCTGGTCGCTTGGTCCTTGTCTCGCGATAAGAAAAACGTCAATACCCGTGCAGCATTGGTCCACGTCTTGGGTGACTTGTTGGGTTCTGTTGCCGCTTTAGCTTCCGGTGTGGTGATTTATTTGGGTGGCCCCAGTATCGTTGACCCGATTTTGTCGCTTTTGATCAGCCTCTTATTAATTCATGCTGTTTGGGGAGTGCTTAAGGAAGCAACGCCGATTCTTTTAGACGGTGTACCGGAAGGCGTGGAATACGAAGACGTCGGTCAGGCGATTTTAGCCATTGATGGCGTGGTGAGCGTGCATGATTTGCATGTCTGGAGCATGAGTCCGGGTTACTCCGCCATTTGTGCTCACGTGCGTATCGAGTCCCATCGTTGTTGGCCTTTGATTTTGGATGCTATCCGTCATAATGTGAAAGATCGTTTTGATATTGACCATGTTACGTTGCAGCCGGAGTGGAACTTTGAAGAAAAACACGAAGGTTGTGGCTGTCAACACGACAAAAATGAAGAAAAAGATTGTCTTTGCAAAAAACTCTCTGAAAAAGCCAAACAGGCACAATAACGCCAATCGAAAATTAAACAAGAACGCCGCAAAATGCGGCGTTTTTCGTCTCTAACCTTTGATACAAAGCACTTGTTTAAGCGTGTGCTGGATTTTGGTTAAATCTTTTTGATTTTCAATCACGCTTTCAATGGGTTTATAAGCACCGGGAATTTCATCAAGAACACCTTTGTCATGACGGCAGATCACGCCACTTGTTTGATCGATGAGATCTTCGAGACTAAACGCTTTTCTTGCCTGCGTGCGACTTAATTTGCGACCGGCTCCGTGGGAAGAGCTCATGAAGGACTCAGGGTTACCTAAACCTTGTACTAAGAATGAAGCCGTTCCCATGCTTCCCGGAATAATGCCCATTTCGCCTTTTTGAGCACGAATGGCGCCTTTGCGAGTCACCCAAACCGATTCACCAAAGTGCGTTTCTTTTTCGACGTAATTGTGGTGGCAGTTAATGACTTCGCTTTCTAAAGCAATGCCAGGCCAAACATCGGTAAGGGATTTAATGACATCGGCAAGGATTTCTTCTCGATTAACCATGGCATAGCGTTGTGCCCAAGTGGTGGCTAGCATGTAGCTATCAAATAGCTCGGTACCTTCTTCAAAACTGGCCAAATTTGAGTCAACAAGCTCTTCTCCTTTTGCAGCGGATTGGGCTTTGGCTTTGTTGATGAAGTAAGAAGCCATCACATTGCCGGGGCCACGAGATCCCGTGTGAAGCATGATCCAAAGGTTGTCGGACTCATCAAGTGAGAGTTCAATGAAGTGGTTGCCACCACCCAACGTTCCCAATTCGTTGGTCCAATGCCGACGTTGCATTTCGTCCAATATGGTCGGTTCTCGTTGAAGGATTTCGTCAAGTGCAGGTTGCAACTTACAACAAGCCTCCAAATGTACATTTTTGTCTTTGTGTTGTTGGAACCCCACCGGCGTGCGGCGAAGAATGGAGCGAAAGGCTTCGCGCAGACAGGTTTCATCAATGTCTGTTTTCGCAAGATTGGTTCGAACCGCCAACATGCCACAACCGATATCAACGCCCACGGCAGCGGGAATAATGGCGCCTTTTGTCGCAATGACGCTCCCGATCGTGGCCCCCATGCCGACATGCACGTCAGGCATCGCTGCGACATGGTGAAAGACAAACGGCAACTTCGCCACATTGGTGAGTTGTCGAATAGAACCGGCATCAACATCGTCGGTCCAAATTTTGACAGGCACACCGCCTTCTACAAGAATTTCTTGTTTGACAGTCATATTTTTCTCCTAATCAACTAGGATACTCTGCCTGATGGTACGTCAGTTTCTGACGGACAAGAAAAAGGCTGCTATTTTTGTTAATAGCAGCCTTGGATGCAAGTAATCAAAAGTCTTACTTATGATACAAGCGAGAGGTTTCGTAGCGCGGTTGGCAGCTCACGTTCATCCCTAAGCGTTGCAACAAGCGTTCGTCTTCTTCACTGATGATCACGGTAAAGTGAACTTCAGAACCTCGAAGTTTGGACAATTGTTCTTTAGCCTTTTGAGCCACTTCATTGCGCAGAGCAGAGATCGTTAAAGCCAAAAGCACTTCATCAACGTGCAAGCGCGGGTTCTTGTGCAAAAGGTATTGAGTCTTGAGCGCACAAATCGGTTCTAACACTCGGGCAGATATCAAATCGATGTCATGATCAATACCGGCTAAAAGCTTTAATGCATTTAAAAGCATGGCAGAAGCCGCACCCAAAGTGCTTGAGGTTTTACCCGTGACGATACGACCGTCAGGCAACATCATGGCAGCTGCCGGTGCACCCGTTTGTTCTGCTTTATCCAAAGCAACAGCGACTGCAGGGAAAAGTTCCGGCGTCGTTTCAGATTGATTCATCAAAATCTTCAAGTGACTGATTTCGTGATCATTGACCGAACCGCGCATGCGCTTAACACCTGCCGCATAGTAGCGACGAAGAATTTCCATGCGGGAGGCGCGACGGCAAGCTTCATCATCAACGATGCAGTTACCAGCCATGTTTACCCCCATATCGGTCGGAGACTTGTAGGGGGAGACGCCTTGAATGCGCTCGAAAATGGCATTTAAAACCGGGAAAATTTCGACGTCACGGTTGTAGTTAACAGCGGTTTGACCGTAGGCTTCCAAGTGGAAGGGGTCGATCATGTTAACGTCATTTAAATCAGCTGTAGCGGCTTCATAAGCCAAATTAACCGGGTGCTTTAAGGGCAAATTCCAAACAGGGAACGTTTCAAACTTGGCGTAGCCGGCCGTCACTCCGCGCTTGTGATCGTGATAGAGCTGACTCAAGCACGTAGCCATCTTGCCACTGCCCGGGCCCGGTGCCGTCACCACGATTAAAGAGTGTGTGGTTTCAATGTATTCGTTTTGACCTAAACCTTCTTCGCTGACGATAAAGTCGACGTCAGACGGGTAGCCAGGAATCGGGAAGTGACGATAGTGGGGAACGCCTAAACTTTCTAAGCGTTGTAAAAAAGCTTGAGCAGCTTTTTGGCCTGTAAATTGCGTCAAGACGACGCTACCGACATAAAGGCCCATTTCTCGGAAGGTATCAATGAGACGCAAGACGTCTTCATCATAGGTAATACCCAAGTCTCCACGAACCTTACTGGATTCAATGTCATTTGCATTAATCGTAATGACGATTTCAACATCTTCTTTGAGTTGTTGAAGCATGCGGATTTTGCTGTCGGGTTCAAATCCGGGAAGGACACGAGAGGCGTGGAAATCATCAAAGAGTTTGCCGCCGAATTCGAGGTAGAGTTTGCCACCGAATTGAGCGATTCGTCGACGAATTTGCTCAGATTGCATCGTGAGATATTTGTCATTATCAAAGCCGATCGTCTTCATTTTATTGTTCCTTTCTTTCAAAACAACAATCGATAAGTATAGCTAAAAGCACGATCAGAGATGATTTGAAATGAGTATTTTTTCGTAGAAATTCACAACAAACTGAAGAAAGCGACAAGAAGCAAGAAAACTTACGGATTCTGACGAATTATGAGTCATTTGATCGCCATTTTTGAATCCGATGTGTTATGTTTATGAGTTAGTACTTTTATCTAGGTTAAAGGACGCGAAATGAAACTTTGTGGCTTTGATGTGGGTTTAGATCAGCCGATTTTCTTGATGGCCGGTCCCTGTGTGATCGAAAGCGAGCAAATGGTGCTCGATATCGCCAAAGAAATGAAGGCCATCTGTGATGACCTCGGTATCCACTATATCTTTAAGGCCAGTTACGATAAAGCCAACCGTACGTCCGGTCATAGCTTCCGCGGTCCCGGGATTGAGGACGGCCTAAAGCTCTTGGCTCACGTTCGTGAAACGGTGGGCGTGCCGGTGGTCACCGACGTTCATACGGCTCAAGATGTGCCGATGGTGGCTCAATACGTTGACGTTTTGCAGACGCCTGCTTTCTTGTGCCGTCAAACGGACTTTATTCGCGCGTGCGCTCAATCGGGCAAACCCGTCAATATTAAAAAGGGTCAATTCTTGTCGCCTCATGACATGAAAAACGTGATCGAAAAGGCTCGTGAGGCTGCTCGCGAAGTGGGTTTAGATGATGATATGTTCATGGCCTGCGAACGTGGCGCAAGTTTTGGTTATGGTAATTTGGTCAGCGACATGCGTTCATTGGCCATTATGCGTGAAACGGGCGCTCCGGTTGTCTTTGATGCAACGCACTCTGTGCAATTGCCTGGTGGCAACGGTACGAGTTCGGGTGGCTGTCGTGCACATGTGCCGGTGCTCTCTCGCGCAGCGGTCGGTGTAGGGATTGCCGGGCTCTTTATGGAAACGCATCCCAATCCGAGTTGCGCTAAGAGTGACGGTCCCAACATGGTGCCGTTGGCTCGTATGCATGATTTGTTGGAAAGTTTGGTGGCGATTGACCGTGTAGTGAAGGCTCGCCCCTTCTTAGAAAACGATTTTTAGCTAAAATGGCGGCAAGGACTGGGGTCTGAACCCGCTTCGATTTTTTTGTTTCGCGCATGCTTTTGTGCGTGTCTAATCTTCTTAATTTGGGGAATGAAAAACATGTCTACGATCAATGCCATTATTGCTCGTGAAGTTTTAGATAGCCGCGGCAACCCGACGGTTGAATGCGATGTCTATTTGGATTGCGGTATTTGCGGCCGTGCTGCAGTGCCCTCTGGTGCCTCCACGGGTATTCGCGAAGCACTTGAATTGCGCGATAAAGATGAACGTTATTGTGGCAAGGGCGTGATGACGGCCATTGAAAATGTCCACGCTAAGATTAATCCCGCTTTGATCGGTTTCGATGTGACGCAACAAGCCAGCATCGATATGCAAATGATCGAATTGGACGGTACGGAAAATAAGAGCAACTTGGGTGCCAACGCCATGTTGGGTGTTTCCATGGCTTGCGCTCGTGCTGCCGCTCAATTTACCGAACAATCCCTCTATCGCTATTTGGGCGGTATGGGCGCTGTTCAAATGCCGGTTCCGATGATGAACGTCATCAACGGCGGTGCACACGCCAACAACAATTTGGACATCCAAGAATTCATGATCATCCCGTTGGGCGCTCCGAGCTTCCGTGAAGCCGTTCGCTACGGTGCTGAAACGTTCCATGCCTTAAAGAAGATCATCAACTCTCGTGGCATGAGCACGGCCGTGGGTGATGAAGGTGGTTTTGCTCCTAATATTGATAGCCACGAAGAAGCCATCGAATTGATTATCGAAGCCATCAAGGCCGCCGGCTACGAACCGGGCAAGGACATTGCCATCGGTTTGGACTGCGCTGCCAGCGAATTCTACGAAGACGGCAAGTACGTTCAAAAGGGCCAAGGCAAGACCTACACGGCTGAAGAATGGATTGAAGTCTTGGAAGCTTGGGTTAAGAAGTACCCGATCATCTCCATCGAAGACGGTATGGCTGAAGTCGACTGGGAAGGTTGGAAGAAGTTGACGCAAGCCTTGGGCCGTCGTGTCCAATTGGTGGGCGATGACTTGTTCGTGACGAACCCGACGATTTTGCGTGAAGGCATCGAAAAGGGTGTGGCTAACTCCATTTTGATTAAGGTTAACCAAATCGGTACGTTGTCCGAAACGTTGGCTGCTATTGAAATGGCTAAGCGCGCCGGTTACTCCGTTGTTGTGTCTCACCGCTCCGGTGAAACTGAAGATAGCTTCATCGCTGACTTGGCCGTGGCCGTGAACGCTGGTCAAATCAAGACGGGTTCCATGAGTCGTAGTGACCGTATCGCCAAGTACAACCAATTGCTTCGTATTGAAGAAGAACTTGACGATCAAGCTGTTTATCCGGGCCGCGATGCATTCTATTGCATTAAGGAATGGACCATCTAACGTTAATTAAAAAACGTTAGGAAAGTAGAGCCCCGACATGATAACTCCGAAGCGAATTTTGATTCTCCTTTGCGGGTTATGCCTGTTGGGGCTTTATACATTGATTTTCGGACAAGGTGGTTATGTTCGAATGTTTACGCTCGCTGAAGATTTAGCGATGTTGCAAAACGATAACCGTGAAGTTCGAGAAGATAATGAACGCATGTCTGCGGAATTAAAATCCCTGCAAACGGGGTTGGGAGCCATTGAAGAGCGCGCTCGATATGACTTAAATATGGTGCGAGCCGGTGAAGTGTTGTTCCGTATTCAACGTCCGCAAAAGACACTGCCGGGCACTGAGATCCCGGCAGATATCATCAACGATCCGTTGTACAACCCCAACGCTAAAGAGCCGTCGGGCGATGCACAACCGTTACTTTAGTTAACGCTTGAGGGAGTCATCCCTGAGGCCTTGCCATTAACGTCAAACTCCACTTGGCGCTTCAATTTATAAAGCACCTTATTAAGAATCTCATCTTTGGCGAGAGGTTCAATTGTCTTGAGGGTTTCGCCCGTTTTTTCATTTTCTAATTCGCTGTACATCCAGAAGTTTTCTTTATCGGTGTAAAGCGTCAGATTTTCGATGGATTCGAAATTGGCGATGCACTTAAAGGAAAATAGACGCGCCCATTGTTTGCGAAGTGCAGTTTGGCCGGAAAGTTCTAATTTCACCGATTCCAACTTAAGGGAATTGATATGATCGTCCGTTAACCATTCCGTGACGGCATTGGTGATTTTTTGGAGCAATTTCTCTAACTGGTCTTCCGAGAATGCCATTTCAGGCGCCTCCCCCATACCTTGCGGTTGGCGGATAAGTTTTTCAGCTTCCGTGATGAGAAAACGAGGATCAAACTCCAAGAGTTGATCAATCAATTCATCGCGCGTATAGACCTGGATTTTGCCGGTTTCTGCATCCATGCTTAACAAAACGTGATAGAGAAAATTAAACAACCAAAGGGTTTGACCTTCGGGTTTAACGTAAAAATCTCCGTGGCGTAAACCGCCTTGAACCTTTTCGGGCAAAATCTGCTCGACAACATCTTCAAGGGCAATACGCGTTTGATCGACATTGCCTTCGGTGTCGACATGACCTGTGTAGAAATAATATTCACCATCGATGCGAGCTTTAAAGCCAAAGCCCACGATTTGATCGGTCATATTTTTTTGCTTTCTAAAGTCATCAACGATACGAGCGAGGTTATTTAATAAACGCTTTTCACTAAAGCCAGTGATGGGGTAACCCCCATTAAGGTTTAGAGACAAGAGGTTACCGAGAAAGTGAAAATAACCAGCGAGGGGCTTATGAGAAAAGCCCCAGCCCATTACGTCGTTGTTGTGGACATCAAAGAAATGTGTTGCCATTAGTTTGCGTCTTTCTTGTTGTGATTAAAAAGGGTGTGTAAATCGTCAATGGAGAATCTCTCGCTCTTGCCGCAGAAGTCACACGTAACTTCCAAACTACCTTGTTCTTGGCAGGCTTGAAGGGCTTCGACTTCGCCCAAATTTAGAATCATGGCTTCAACACGTTCACGAGAGCACGTGCAGGCAAAGCGAGGTTCTTGTTCTTCAAAGTATTGCGGCTTTTCTTCCCAGAATAAGCGGTGAGCGATTTCTTTGGCCGGAAGCGTTAAAAGTTCTTCGTCTTTAATGGTATCGGCCAATGTTTCAATGCGATTGAGGGCTTCAGGGTCATCGACAATACCTTCGTCCTTACCGCCAAATCCCGGCATCTTTTGAATTAAAAGTCCGCCGATGTTGTTTTCGTCAGCTGCCAACCACAAACGCGTATGAATTTGTTCGGACTGTTGCATGTAAAGCTCAAGCCCTTGAGCAATCGAGTCGCCTGCCAAAGACACAACGCCTTGGTAAAGCGGTTCGCCTTCACGACGATCTTTGGGATCGAGCATGATGGCGCAACGGCCACCGCCATTGACGTTAATTAAATCCTTGGTCGTTGCATCGGCAGCCACCACGGCATCGTGTTGCAACTTGGCAGAAGCTCGAACCATTAAGCCATTGCGAACTTCTACGATGGCTAAACGCACGGGGCCGTCACCTTGCACTTGCATAATGAGTGAGCCTTCGAATTTAATGGAACTGGCCAATAACAAAGCCCCCGCCGTCATTTCACCCAAAAGGTGCGTGACCGGCGACGGATAGTGTCGGAATTCTCGCATGGCTTTCCATGCCGTATTCAAACGAACAACAGCCCCTTTAACGGGGGTCGGTGTGAAGATAAAACGCAGAATCGAATCGTTCATTTTTTTGTTTGCCTTTCTTAAATTTCTTTCGTTATCGTTTGGTACTCTTTGGCACGCTCAATGTAGTGTTTGGCGTTTTTCTCAATCAAAGCCTTTTCTTCAGGCGTCAATGACCGTACAACGCGAGCAGGCGTTCCCAAAAGTAAAACACCCTCGGGGAATTCTTTATTTTCTGCTACGAGCGCACCGGCACCCACTAATGTATAGGGCGCTATTTTCGCACGATTAAGAACAATTGCACCCATCCCAATTAAAGAATTGTCACCAATTGTACAGCTGTGCAAAATGGCCCCGTGCCCGACAGTGACATTGCGCCCAATTTCAAGCGGTAAATCAGGGTCGTTGTGTAAAACTGCGTTGTCTTGGATGTTGGAGTTTTCGCCCACTGTAATGGCGGCTTCATCACCTCGGATGCTCGCTCCCGGCCAGACACTGACGTTGTCTTTTAGAGTGACATCGGCAGCGATGGTGGCAGTCGGGGCGCAGTAAACGGAGTCGGAGAGCTTTGGTTTTTTGTCTCCAATTGCAAAAACGGGCATAGATGTTCTCGCTCTTGTTAAAATTCGAAATCAGAGTACCCAATTGTACGGTTTTGTTATGAGAATGGATTTACATCTGCACTCAACGGCAAGTGACGGCGTTAAAAGTCCGGTTGAAGTGGTGGAGATGGCGCATAAAAATGGAGTTGAAGTGATGGCATTGACTGACCACGATACCGTGGCCGGTCTTCGTCAGGCGCGCAAGCGTGCCCAAGAATTAGGCATTCGTTTTATTGACGGGGTGGAGTTATCTGTTACTTGGTCGGGCAAAACGATTCATGTGGTTTGCTTGGCTCCCAAGAAAATGGACGCTTTTGAGGCGCTGACTGTCAAACTTTGCAAAATGCGGGATGAGCGCGCTCGAGCCATGGCCGCTAAATTTGATGCGATGGGCATTTACAATACCTACGAGCAAGCTTTGGAATTGGCGGGCAATCCCTTGAATTTATCGCGTCGTCACTTTGCTCTTGCCTTGGTGCAACGTGGTACGGTCGGTACGGAAGATGCTGCATTTGACCGTTATCTTAAAGATGATGGTTGTGCTTTCGTGAAGACCAACTGGATGAGTTTAAGCGAGGCAATGACGCTTATCCGTGAAACGGGGGGTATCGCCGTAATGGCTCATCCCGGTCGTTACACTTTCCCAGAAGGTAAAACAACGTACGATTTACTGACAGAATTTAAAGCTTTGGGCGGTGACGTCATTGAAGTGACAACGGGAAGTCATTTTAGTGAAGAAAATGAGCGTTATACTCGTGTTGCCGTTAATATGGGCTTTTGGGCAAGTACGGGCAGTGACTATCACGGCTCTAAACCCGGTCGACCGGAGCCGGGGATGCAAGAACCGTTGCCTGCGTACTTACCAACGGTTTTAGAACTCATTAAAGATTTAATATAGAAAGAAGAATCAAAATGGCGATTACCGATACTTTGTATCAGATTTTGGTGTATGGCATTCCGTTGATTTTTGCCATCACGTTGCATGAAGCGGCTCACGGTTTGGCCGCTAAACGTTACGGTGACGATACGGCCTTTATGTTGGGACGTGTCACCGCGAACCCCATTCCTCATATTGATTTGGTCGGTACCATTCTTGTACCGGGTGTCCTTTTGTTGGGATCAGCATTAACCGGTTTGGGCGGCGTTTTATTGGGGTGGGCCAAGCCCGTTCCGATCAACACCCGAAAGCTCAATCCGTTCCGCAAGGGGATGTTGATGGTGGCTTTGGCCGGTCCTTTGAGCAATTTCTGCCAAGCATTGGTTTGGTTTATTTTCTTAAAGGCTTTTATCAATTCCGGCATTTTGACGCAATCGCTCTTAGACATTACGGTGGCAGGCGTTTTGGTGAACTTCTACATCATGGCTTTTAACCTTTTACCCTTGCCGCCCTTAGATGGCGGTCGCATCGTGACGATGTTATTGCCTTATAACGCCGCTCAACAATTTGCTCGTCTCGAACAATACGGGATGATCATTTTAGTGGTCTTGATTATGTCGGGGTTGTTGAATTACTGGATGCGCCCCTTCGTCTACGTTGGTAAAAATTTATTATCTTTCGTGGGTTTCTAAGCCTTATTTCATAAGGTTAGGTAAAATTAAAAAATTGCTTTAGTAAAAAACTTAAGACGCCCAAGGGCGAGCCTTAAGTGGTTAGGAAATTTTATGAAAAAATTAGTTCGCACGAGCCTTATTTTGGCAATGCCGGTTGTTTTATCCGCCTGCTCAGTTTTGGGTGTGGATTTTACAAACGACAAGATTCAGTACGAAACGAGTGCCTCTCGTGCTCCGTTGGAAGTGCCGCCGGATTTGACGCAAGTCCCGACCACTGACCGTTATGCAGTGCCGACGCGTCCGCAAACGGTGTTGGCTAGCCAACAAGTGGACGCTTCTCAAACGCAAGGCGCAACTCAAGCGACGACGACCATTTTGCCCGAAGGAGAAATTGCTAAGGTGATGCGTGAAGGCAATAACCGTTGGATTCATGTGAATTTGACGCCGGAACAAACCTGGCCCATCGCTCAAGACTTTTGGCACACGATCGGTTTGAGCTTGTTGCGCCAAGATGCTGCCACCGGTGTTATGGAAACCAATTGGGCTGAAAACCGCGCCAAGTTGCCGCAAGACGTGATCCGTGCGACCTTGGGTAAGGTTGTTGATTTGGTTTACTCCACCGGCGAACGTGACCAATACCGTGCCCGTATGGAACGCTCTGCAACGGGCGGAACCGATATCTTCATTACGCACCGTTCGATGGTCGAAGTGGTTAAGAGCATCGGTGGCGACAATGAAACCACCGTTTGGCAACCCGGCCCGAGCGATCCGGAAATGGAAGCTGAAATGTTGACCCGTATGGCTCAACGCATCAACATGGAATTCAATCCCAAGGCTGTCTCTCAAACGAAGGCCGAGCGTGAAAAGACCGTGGAAGATTTGACTCGTTACCAACCGGTTGAGTCCATCTCTCAATTAGAACAAAACGCTGAAGGTGTGGCCTCGAGCTTATTCGTCAAGGAAGGGTTCGAACGCGCATGGCGTCGTGTGGCCTTGGCCATCGACCGCATGGGCTTTACGGTTGAAGACCGTGACCGCTCTCGTGGTTTCTTCTTGGTTCGTTACTTGGACGAAGAATACGAACAACAAAAACGTGATGAACAAGGCTTCTGGAGCAATGCTTTTGGTCGTAGCAAGCCCGTGGATGCTCCGCAATACGTGATCTACTTGCAAAAGCTCTCCGATACCGAAACGCGTGTTCACGTCTTGGGTCCGGACGGTAAGGCCGATACGACCGGTGTTGCACCGAAGATCTTGACGCTTTTGAGCGAACAAACGAAGTAAGCTCATTACCATTCGTCAACAAAAAAGCGCTCCAAAGTGGGCGCTTTTTTGCGTGTCTGTATTCTTAGCATTGCGAAGCGTTAATCATTGCCGATTTCCGTCAAAAATGGCTAAAAAATTTACAAAATAATTGCTCTAAAAAAATC
>DBFZTP010000082.1:0-8262 GCA_048520025.1 Candidatus Aphodousia sp. | reverse complement strand
GGGATATTAGATAAGTAATTAGAGGGAGAGAAAGACTCACTGGTTTTGCTAATTTAAGGCATTAAAAGAACTAATACTTCGTCCAATACCGACACAAACCCGCTCGCTATCAATAAAAAAATGATAAGAGTTCACCAATGGGTTAGGTTCGAAAATTAGGGTGCCACTTTCAGCCTAAAACCTTAACGAAATTAATGGTTTTTGCTAAAATGTATAGGTTTAATTGAAGCCCACATTTGCTATGTTTGAAGAACGTCCGTCACCTGTTGTTGCCCGCGCCGAAGCCGCTCGTAAGCTGCCTCGAACGGCCCTGCTCACCCTATTGATTGTCTTTATCATTCCGGGGTTGATTACTCGTGACTTTTGGAATTCTCAAGAGTTGAGCAGTTTTGCTGTTGCTTTAACGATGGCTCAAGGCTCCATCATTGATTGGGCACTTCCTAATATTGACGGTTCTGCCTTTTATGCAGCCGGCCCCTTGTCTGCTTGGTTAGCAGCCATTTGCATTAAGCTCTTCGGATGGATTGTGGGAGCGGAATCAGCCTCTCGCTTAAGCGTTTTACTTTGGTTTGCCTTGGCAACGAGCTCCATTTGGTACGGCACGTGGTATTTGGCTCGACGCGGTGAAGCTCAACCCGTTGTGTTGGCCTTTGGCGGTCAAGCAACGCCTAAGGATTTCGGTCGTGTTGTGGCTGACGGCGCTTTATTGCTTTTTATCGCCACCTTTGGTCTTTTTATTCCGTTACGAGAACTTGCTGTTGATACGGCACTCTTGGCCATTTTCTGTGCCTACTTTTTCTCATTGGCTTACTCATTGCATCGCCCGAGTCTTGGCCCCATCTTAACGGGGTGCGTGATTGCCGCAAGCGTCTGGACAGCAGATTTTGCCACGGGCCTTGCATTACTTATCATTGCCCTTTTGATTCACGCTCGTGTTCATGCTTTTGAGCCACCCTTTATCGTACGAGCCAGCACCGTTCTTTTGGTCTCCGTTGGTCTTTTCTTTGTTTGGCCGATTTTTGCCGTGGGTGTCGCTATTGAAACGGTGGATGCATGGTTTGACGGTTGGTGGGCTACGCAGCTTGAAATGTTTAGCTTCATGACCCAAACGCAATTGCAACACGCTGGTCGTGACTTCTTGTGGTTCTTGTGGCCTCTTTGGCCTTTTGCTTGCTTTGCTTTGTACGCTTTCCGCAAGCAACTTAATCGCACGCACATTAAGTTGCCCCTCTTTATCTTTGTGGGACTTTTCATTTCGACCGTTCTTTTAGACGTCTCTGAAAATCGTTTCTTGATGACGTTAACGGCACCGATGTGTGTGTTAGCCGCCTTCGGTTTGATGTCCGTGCATCGTACTTGGGCCAACGTTTTGGATTGGTTCTCGGCTTCGGTTTTCACGTTAGGCATTGCCACCCTTTGGGCTTACTACGCTGCATGGCACGCCGGTGTTCCGCCTAAGATGGTGAAGTCCATTACGAATCTGGCTCCGAACGCAGACCCCTTCTTCCACGGTCTTATCTTTGTGATGGCTTTCGGTATCACACTTTTGTGGATTGCTTTGGTTTTGTGGCGCATGAACCGTCACACTGTTGTGGCATGGAAGGGTCCGTGGATGGCTGCCACCGGTATTACCACGCTGGCTGTCTTGTGTGTTTACCTCTTTGCGCCTGCCATTGATGATGCACGTAGCTATCGACCGATTGCTCAAAAAGTGATGGCTGACTTTGAAGCGGTCAAAACCAAAAATGCTTGCTTGTCGTCTGAGTCGTTAACCCCGACCGAACGCACGATCTTTACCTACTACGGTTTACCGTTGTCGGAATCCGATCGTTGCCAATTCCATTTTGAGTCCCAAATCAAAGCTGCCTCTTTGGTTCCGACCAAAATCATTAATACCTATTCTCGTCCTCGCGAACCTGAGCGTTTTATTTTGTTGAGAGATTAATGTGACGCACCCGTTACCTGAACGTTTAACGCCACCCGATATTTCCCTGCGAGCCATCTGTAAGCTCGCAGGTCCTATTTTTGTGGCAAACATCGCCATCGTGGGCGGTGGCACGATTGATACTGTGATGGCAGGTCACCTAGGACCTGATCACTTGGCTGCAATTGCCTTGGGCCTTGCCTCCATGATCATGGTTTTCATGGGCTTAGTGGGTATTTTGCAAGGGATGAGTCCTTTGGCGGGACACCATTTCGGGGCGCGTCAATTTGAAAAGATCGGTTTTGAACTTTCTCAATGTCTGTGGCTTGCGCTCATCTTGTCCTTAATCGGTATGCCGATTTTGGGAGCCACTGATATTTGGACGGGTTTGGCTGAAGCACAAGGCGAAGTCAAACGCATGGCTGCGCAATACTTAACAATCAGCATGATCGGTTTGCCGGCCGCTTTAGCCGGTCGCGCCTTCATTTCGTTAAATGCAGCTGTTTCTCGCCCTAAAGTCACGATGTACGTGAGTTTGGCTTTGCTCTTTTTCAAAGTTCCGTTAAACGCCATCTTTATGTACGGTTGGCTTGGCTTTGATGCCATGGGCGGTGCCGGTGCGGCCATTTCCTCCACGGTCTTAACTTACATCTCTGTTTTGGTGTATTTGATTGTTTGGAAGCGAGACAAGTACTACGCCAAGATGCGTTGTGCGCATTTTTATTGGCCGCAACCCAAAGCCATGTGGGCGCAGCTCAAAATCGGTATCCCGATTGGCTTATCCACTTTCTTTGAAATCAGCTCCTTTACGCTGATGGCCATTTTCATTTCTCGCTTTGGTGCCGTGACGGTGTCCGCTCACCAAATCGTGGCCAACATCACGTCTTTGGCCTACATGTTGCAATTGGCTATCGGCATTTCCTGCACGGTTTTGGCTGCACAATGTTTAGGAGCCGGCTGGGCGAGCGTGGCTGAAAAAGCGACACATCGCTGTTTAATCCTTGCTGTGATTACGTCGTCTCTTGCCGCTTTGACGCTTTACTTCGGTCGTGACATGATTTTGCATTGGTACACCTCTGACGAAACCGTGATTCAAATTGCAGCCTCTTTGATTTTGTTTGGTGTGTGTTACCACATCTTTGATGCCATGCAATGCGTAAGCGCTTTCTCACTTCGTGCCTATCGCGTCACCTTTGTACCGATGGTCATTTACGGGGTTTTGCTCTGGGGTATCGGTATTATCGGCGGTTACTATATGGCCTTTGATGCAACGCCCTTCTTTGATGCTCCGCTTAAAGCTTACGGCTTCTGGGGGATGGTGGCTTTGGGCTTATTCTTAGCCGGCAGCGTTTTAACGGGGCTGGCTTTGTGGGTCGCTCGTACTCGAGCCAAAGAAGACGAACACGTCTCGCATGCTCATATCTAATTGAGGACGAATTTAACAACCGCTTTCGAGACTTTCGGAAGCGGTTGTTTTTCTTTTGGGCGACTCAAACACAAACTCACACAATTTTCCTCTAATTATTCAAGCCTCATGTCGTATACTGAAAGAAAATCAGAGTATTTAGGAGGGTCTTATGAGCGTGCAACAAAATCTTATTGCGGGCGTGTGCGTTGCCGTCGGTATTGCGTCTGTAGGTTTTACATTAAAAGCAGGGATTGATCATTTCGTTGATCGTGATCGCGTCGTCACCGTTAAAGGCTTAGCCGAGCGCGATGTGGCTGCCGACTATGTCATTTGGCCCGTCACTTTCCGAGTCGCTGGTAACAACCTCTCGACACTTTATGACCGTGCACAAAACCAATCCAATATCATCAAAGACTTCTTAGTTAAAGAAGGGATTCCGGCAGAAGAAATTTCCATGGGGACTCCTCGCGTGACCGACTTGCATGCCGATTTTTACGGCACGACGTTGCCACCGGAGCGCTATCGCGTGGAAATGGTTTTGTCCGTAGCCACGAAAAATGTTGACTCGGTCCTTAAAGCCATGGTCAATCAAACGGAACTCATCCGCCAAGGCGTGATGTTTATCAATAACTATCGCACCGAGTTCTACTATAACGGCCTTAACTCCATTAAGCCTGAAATGATTGAAGAGGCAACGAAAAACGCCCGAGCAGCCGCTCAAAAGTTTGCTGAAGACAGTGACAGCACCTTGGGTAAGATTCGTCGTGCCAATCAAGGTCAATTCTCGATTTATGACCGAGACAGTAATACGCCTCAAATGAAACGTATTCGTATTGTGACCACGGTGGAATACTATTTGAAAGATTAAGCTTTGCGGATTGCCTCTAAGGCCACTGCATAAGCATCTTCAACGAAGGGATCAATGCTGATTAAATCCGGCATTGATCTCATCCACGTTAATTGGCGCTTGGCCAATTGTCGAGTGGCGGCAACGCCCGATAAGAAAAAGCGATCTTTATCACATTCACCCAATAAATAATCAATCGCCTGACGATAACCCACTGCACGCATAGCGGGGGCTTCACGCACAAAGTCAGGGGACTTCATCAACGCTCTGACTTCATCCAAAAATCCCGCATCCAACATTAATTGAAAACGCTTTTCAATGCGTTCGTGCAAAAGTGCACGATTAGCAGGCATCAAGCCTAACGTCAAAAATTGATAAGGGCATTGCGAAATTTTTTGAGCTTGATAGGTCGATAACGGTTGACCCGTTTGACGAAAAACCTCCAACGCACGAGAAATGCGTTGACTGTCGTTAGGATTTAAGCGAGCAGCGGTAACCGGATCGACTTTAGCCAATTCTTCATGCATGGCAGGCCAACCAACTTCAGCCGCACGCGCTTCTATCTCAGCACGCACCACCAAATCCGTTGAAGGCATTTCGTTTAAACCTTCTTTAATGGCTTTGGCATAAAGCATGGTGCCGCCCACAATTAAGGGCAACTTCCCACGCGCTTTTATATCTTCGATTTTGGCATAGCAGTCTTTGACAAAGTCCGCTGCATTGTAGGTATCAAAAGGATCACGAATATCAATTAAGTGGTGCGGTACCCCATCCATTTCCTCTACCGTTGGCTTGGCGGTACCAATGTCCATGCCTCGATAAATCAAGGCCGAGTCAATGGAAATCACTTCGGTATTTAACGTTTGAGCCAAACGCACACCTAAAGCAGTCTTGCCACTTGCCGTGGGGCCTAAAATCAAAACAGCATCCACCACGACTATTGGCCTCGCATGAAAAGTTTATCCAAGTCGGCCATCGTCACTTGCACCCAGGTGGGGCGACCGTGATTGCATTGATCTGAGCGCTCGGTTTGTTCCATTTGACGCAAAAGCGCATTCATCTCTTCAATGGAGAGTTGTCGATGAGCGCGCACGGCGCTATGGCAAGCCATCGTGGCCAAAATTTCGTTGCGACGCTCTTCAATGAGACTTGATTCTCCAAACTTACGAATATCGGCCAAAGTTTCTACCACCAACGCTTCACCCGTGCGATTAATGTCACCCGACAACACAGCCGGCACCGCACGCAAACGCAAGTGCGTGGGTGAGGCGCATTCCAAATCCAACCCCAATTGCAATAAAAGTGATTGATGGTCTTCAAAAGTGGCGATGTCTTCTGCCGTTGCTCTGAAAACCAACGGAATCAACAATTGTTGAGTGGCAAGCTTTTGCGCATCCACCTGACGCTTGAGCTTTTCATACACAACGCGCTCGTGCGCTGCGTGCATATCCACCAACACCAAACCGTGATCATTTTCAGCCAAAATGAAAATGCCACCCACTTGCCCCAAGGCTCTGCCTAAGGGAAATGCTAAATTTTGATGATCAGGATCGACCGTCTGAGACTCCCCTTCTCGAATGGCTTTAACCGTATCCGGAATCATTCGAGAGGACGCGCCCTTTGTTTGATAAAAGTCGAGGTAACGATCCAAATGAGAGGGCTCGTAGGCTGGCGCTTTTGTGGTCTGCAAACCAAAAGATGCACTCGCAGGATAAGAGGCCCCGGCCGCAGGCGTTGATAAATTCAATCGATCTTGCGAAACGTAGGCCATCCCCATGGCGGGCTTAGAAGTCTCGGGGGGCTCGGTTTCGGTCTCTGAAGTTTGCGATTGAGAGGCCAATGCCGGTGCCAGAGCATTTTGCACTGCGTGCATCACGAATTGATGAACCCATTGACTGTCACGGAATCGCAATTCGCTCTTCGTGGGATGAACGTTCACATCCACTTTGACCGGATCAATATCTAAGAAAAGGCAATACATGGGTTGCATTTGGTTATGCAACACATCAGCATATGCGGCTTTAATGGCGTGCGCTAAAAGCTTATCGCGCACGTAGCGACCGTTAACGTAGCAGTACTGAGCGTCCGTGCGATTGCGACCGGCCGTGGGCAACCCCACCCAACCGAAAACACGTGCAATGCCCGTCTCGGCATAGACTTCGCGCTGCGCATTGGCAAATTCTGACGGCAAAATACGATTAACACGTGCTCGGCTTTCTTCAATCGGCAGCACCAACACTGGCTTACCGTTATGAATCATGCGAAATTCCACTTGCGGATGAGAAATCGCAATGCGCTCTAAGGCCGTTTTGCAGTGCGCGGCTTCCGTGGCTTCGGACTTTAAAAACTTGCGCCGAGCAGGCGTCTTAAAAAACAAATCTTCAACTTCAACTCGAGTACCTACGGCACCCGCTGCGACATCGACAACACCCTCATGGATACTGTAGGCATAGTCCGAGTCTGCTGTACGAGAGGTTAGCGTTAAGGCTGAAACCGAAGCAATAGAAGCCAGGGCTTCACCTCTGAAACCAAGGCTTAGAACATGTTCCAATTCATCAAGATTGCGAATTTTGCTTGTCGCGTGGCGCTTAAGAGCCAAGGGCAATTGATCTTTAGCCATCCCTCGACCGTTATCGGTCACCGTCAGTCGCTTGATGCCGCCTGCGTCAAGGCGCACTTCGATTTTGGTGCTTCCGGCGTCAATGGCGTTTTCCACCAATTCTTTAAGAACGGAAGCGGGGCGCTCAATCACCTCGCCAGCGGCGATTTGACTGATTAACTGATCGGAGAGCTCGCGGATTTCACGATCCGGAGCTCGAGAGGATTGAATATCTTGCATAATGGACTCAATTGTAGCATTGACGCTCATTAACAACTTTTAACGTAATACTTTGAAATGACTTGTCTTAAAATCAACAATTGTAAAAATTAACAATTAGTTTTCGCTATACTCTAGACATCAAATTTGAGTTGAAAGTCACAGAAAATGGACTGGTCTTTATTTTTAGATTTATTTACGAATGCGGATCGTTTTCTAACGACAATTGCCACTGAATACGGCATCCTCATCTACGTCGTGATGTTCATGATCTTTTTCCTGGAAACAGGGATTGTCGTGATGGCGTTTTTGCCCGGCGACTCACTGCTTTTCGTAGCAGGTGCCGTGACCGCCAGCGGTGCCATAGATCCGTGGTTATTGACCGGAATCGTCACATTGGGTGCCATTTTAGGTAACACCTCAAACTACTACATCGGTTCGTGGCTTGGCCACAAAATCTATGACGGCTCCATTTCTTGGATTGACCAAGAAGCCTTAAACCGCACGCATGACTTCTATGTTGCTCACGGCGGCAAAACCGTCTTCTTGGCTCGTTTTGTTCCGATTGTCCGCACCTTTGCTCCGTTAATTGCAGGGGCGGCTGCCATGCAACCGGCGAAATTCCAGTTTTATTCCATTACGGGCGCCTTTGCTTGGGTGTACGGCTTGGTTTGGGCCGGTCACCTCTTTGGCAACATTCCCTTTATTAAGCAGCATCTGACAGCGATTTTGCTTTGCGGTATTGGTTTTGCGCTCATTCCGACGACCATTTTGGCATTATCCAAACTTTGGAAAAAACGCCACCCGGAAACGAAAAAATAACTACGAAGGGTACACACTGACGGTGCGTACCCATTTTTTTAATTTTGGAGATCCTCATGCAACTTTGGGAACACTTCATCGCCATTTTGAAAAAAGAAGTACAACCGGCTTTAGGCTGTACCGAACCCACTTCGATTGCCTACGCAACGGCTCACGCCGCTCGTCTTTTGGGCAAGACACCGGAACACATCCGAGTCGAAGTGAGTGACAACCTTTACAAAAATGCCATGGGCGTCTTTGTTCCCGGTACGGGCCAAATCGGTTTGCCGATTGCGGCCACCGTCGGCGCCTTAGGGGGTAATCCCGACGCAGGACTCGAAGTGTTGGCTTCTGTGACGCCGGAGCACGTCGCCCAAGCCTTAAAGATGATTGAAGAAAAGCGTGTCGACATTGAACGCGCTGATACGACAGAATTTATCTTCTGCAAAGCCACATTAACCGCT
>DBFZTP010000081.1:0-26277 GCA_048520025.1 Candidatus Aphodousia sp. | reverse complement strand
AGGTTAAAAAAATCGAAGAGGAATTGCTTCCTCTTCGATTAATTGGAGGCTAATGATTGATTACTTTTCAATCACCGGATTGCCTTCTTCTTTATGTTCACCGCGGTTCATCAACGCGTTCAACAAAATGGCACCAAACGTAGCGGTACCGATACCACCCAAAGCGAAGCCACCGAGATTTAACGTAAAGTCGCCGGCACCCAAAATCAAGGTGACAGCGGCCACAATCAAATTGCGGTTATTACCGAAGTCAACGTTATTGACAACCCAGATACGGGCACCAGCGACGGCGATCAAACCGAAGACCACGATAGAGACGCCACCTAAGAGCGGTTGCGGGATCGTTTGAATAACAGCACCAAACTTCGGAGAAAAGCCCAACGCAATAGCGATAACGGCGGCCACAGCAAAGATCAAGGTGGAGTAAACGCGCGTTGCAGCCATCACGCCGATGTTTTCACCATAAGTCGTCACACCCGTGCCGCCCATGCTACCGGCAACCATCGTAGCAATACCGTCACCTAAGAAGGCTCGACCCATGTACGGGTCTAAGTTACGACCGGTCATGGCCGTGACGGCTTTCACGTGACCCAAGTTTTCACCAATCAAAATAATGACCACGGGAGCAATTAACAAAATGGCGTTAAATTCGAAGACGGGTGAATGGAATTGGGGCATACCGAACCAGGCGGCATTACTGATGATTGAGAAGTCAATGCTCGGGCCAAATCCCAATACGTTAGCCAAGATGAAATAGATGATATAGCTGAGGATAATCCCAACTAAAATCAAAAGCTTTTGAATCATGCCACGCGTGTAAACGGCAACTGCACCCACGCAGATCATCGTAATGATGGCGATGCAAGCGTTAAAGGTACCGCTACCGACGCTACGCACAGCGGTCGGAGCAAGGTTTAAACCGATAACGGCAACAACAGCACCCGTCACCACGGGAGGCATCAATTTTTCAATCCATCTCACACCCGTGGACATCACAATGAGGCCTACAATGGCATAGATGAGACCGCAGACAATAATCCCGCCCAAGGCAACCCCAATATTGGCATTGAGACCGGAACCTGCCGCATAGCCGGTGGCGGAAATGACAACCCCGATAAAGGCAAAGCTTGAACCGAGGTAGCTAGGAACGTGACCACCAACAATCACAAAAAAAATGAGCGTCCCAATACCGCTCATCAAAATAGCAACGTTAGGGTCAAAACCCATCAATAGAGGTGCCAAAATGGTGGAACCAAACATGGCAACGACGTGTTGAATACCCATAGCGAGTGTTTGAGGCGTGGGTAAACGTTCATCCGGCGCAATAATCCCGTCGGTTTTTAATTTCCATGAGGGAAAATAACTCATGTGATTTCTCCTTTCAATACATGCCTGACATTGTATCGCAAGATGTTGCAACTCAAGGAATTTTCTCAAAATCAGGTACAATACCGCGCTTAGTTCTCGCTAAAAAATATTTGAATTCTCAAAGATTTAAAAATGGTTGCGTTAGATCCCCAAATTTTAAAAGATGTGCAAAAGCGTCGTACTTTTGCCATCATCGCTCACCCTGACGCGGGTAAGACGACATTAACGGAAAAATTATTGCTTTTCGGTGGAGCCATTCAAATGGCCGGTGCCGTCAAGGGCCGTAAGGCTGCTCGTCATGCAACGAGTGACTGGATGGAAGTCGAACAACAGCGCGGTATTTCGGTTACAAGTTCCGTGATGCAGTTCGAGTACGATGACCACGTTATTAACTTGCTTGACACGCCGGGGCACGAAGACTTCTCAGAAGATACCTATCGCGTTTTGACGGCGGTTGATGCTGCCGTGATGGTGATTGATGCTGCCAAGGGTGTGGAAGCTCAAACGATCAAATTATTGGAAGTTTGCCGTCTTCGCAACACGCCGATTATCACGTTTATCAACAAGTTGGACCGTGAGGTTCGAGATCCGATCGATCTTTTAAGTGAAATCGAAGAGATTTTGAAATTAGAGTGTGTGCCGATTACGTGGCCGATCGGGATGGGTAAGACTTTCCGAGGCGTGTTCTCGCTTGAGAAGGACCGCTTGGTGCGCTTCATGGCTGGCGAATCTCGCTTGTCGGGTAACGAAGAATTAATCGAAGGGTTGGATAATCCTCGCTTGGACGAGTTGTTCCCGATGGAAATGGACTACGTCCGAGAAAGCATAGAGTTAGTGCAAGGCGTCTCCAATCCGTTTAGTTTGGAAAAGTTCTTAGCCGGTGAACAAAGCCCTGTTTTCTTTGGCTCCGGTGTGAATAACTTCGGTGTGAAGGACGTTTTGGAAGCACTTGTGCGTTGGGCGCCTGAACCGCAACCCCGTGACGGTGGTAAGCGTATGGTGGAGCCGACGGAAAAGCCTTTCTCTGGCTTTGTTTTCAAAATCCAAGCCAACATGGATCCGAAGCACCGTGACCGTATCGCTTTCTTCCGAGTTTGCTCAGGCCGATACACGCAAGGCATGAAGGTTCGTCATTTGCGTGAGGATCGCGAAATGAAGATTCCGAATGCATTGACCTTTATGGCAAACGATCGCGTGACGATGACCGATGCCGTCGCAGGCGACATCATCGGTATTTATAACCACGGTCAATTGCATATTGGCGATACGCTCACCGAAGGTGAAGTCTTGGGCTTTACGGGTATTCCGTACTTTGCTCCGGAATTGTTCCGTGCCGCTCGTCCGAAGGATCCGTTTAAGGCTAAGCAATTGCAAAAGGGCCTTAAGGAGTTGGGCGAAGAAGGTGCCATTCAAGTGTTTGAAAACGATTTTGGTCACCTTTATCTCGGTGCCGTTGGTTTCTTGCAATTTGAAATTGTGGCTCAGCGCTTAGCAACGGAATACAAGGTCGACGCAATCTATGAGCAAACGGATGTATCGACTGCCCGTTGGTTGCACTTCCCGGACGAAGACACCAAGAAACGCTTTACCGACGAGCAAGCCGCTCGTTTGGCACATGATGCTGATGGTAATTTGGTTTACTTGGCAACGTCGATTTATAACCTTCAAACGACTGAACGCCATTGGCCGGATGTTGAGTTCCGTACGACGCGCGAAAAGAACCAAACATTCGAATAAGAAAAAGTCTTTGAATGCGAAAGCTCCCTTCTTCCTGTTCATGGAGGAGGGGAGTTTTTTTTGTTATTAAAAACATGGAGTTAGGGGGAGAGTTTTGATCAATTAAAAAATAGGATTGATCAATTTTGAAAAAAGTCGCTTTGCTACGATGTTCATCAAAGATAAAAAAATTTTGGTTAATTTCTTGGAGATTGAAAATGAAGCGACGAAATTTTTTGCATATGGCAGCTACCGGGGCTTCTTCAGCCGCTCTTTTACATGCATCGAGTACTGGTTTGGCGCAAACTGCTCAAAGTGCTCCAAGCGATTCCTCATCGCGCATTTTGATTGTGTATTACTCTCGTAAAGGGGAAAACTATGCGCCCGGTGGCGTTCAAAACCTCGCTATTGGTCATACCGCTCGAATGGCTCAATATATTGCCGATGTGAGTCATGGGGATCTGTATGAAATTCAAACCGTTAATGCTTATCCAAGCAACTATCGTGAGACGACAAGGGTTGCGGAAAGTGAAATATCTCGCGGAGTTAAGCCGGAGCTTTTAGGGGCGATGCCGGATATTTCAAAGTACGACATTATTTTTCTCGGCCATCCCATTTGGTGGTCACAAGTGCCTCCAGCGGTGAGCAGTTTTCTCGACAAGGTCGATCTCTCGGGCAAGAAAGTTGTTCAATTTTGCACGCACGCCGGAAGTGGATTTGGGTCAAGTATTCAACAATTAAAAGCCGCACATCCCAAAGCTACATTTCTTGAAACCTTGGCCATTACAGGAACAGAGGTGTCGAACTCGAGAGCTCGAATTGAGGCATGGGCAACGAAGGTTCTCAAATAAAAATGGCTCATTGAGTAAGAATCCCTGATATTTGTTTATAGGAAGAAAAAATGATGACTCGCACTTGGCTTATTACTGGCATTTCTAGTGGTTTTGGCCGTTGTCTTACTGAACAACTTCTAGCTTCTGGTCAGAATGTTATTGGTACCGTACGTCGTTTAGAGGCGGTAGAAGATTTGCAAAAAGAGTACGGAAAGAAACTGGACGTTCATGTATTGGATGTTCGTAATCGTGAGACTTTGCGTGCTCTTATAGACACTTCTTTTGGAGGTCATAAAATCGATGTTTTGATTAGTAATGCGGGTTATGGTTTATTTGGTGCTGCTGAAGAAGTTTCTGATTCAGATGTTGATGCCGTGCTCGCTACAAATCTTGTTGGTTCAATTGACCTTATCCGTTTTGCAATTCCTCATTTCCGAAAACAAGGTTTTGGAAGAATTATTCAGATTTCTAGTTATGGGGGACAAGTTGCTTACCCGGGTAACTCGCTTTATCACGCTTCCAAGTTTGGGATTGAGGGTTTTTGTGAATCTGTTGCTCAAGAGGTGGCGCCCTTTGGTATTGGTATGACAATTGTTGAACCCGGCGGAGCACGTACGGATTGTCGTTACCGTAGTGCCCATGTAGCGCAGTTAACAAAGGCTTACGAAGGAACGCCGACTCATGCATTTTTAAAAATGCTCGATAAAAATAATGGCCTTGCGGTTGGAGATCCTCAAAAAATGGCGGCTCGAATTATTGAAACTGTGAATATGCCTCAGGCGCCATTGCGACTTGTACTGGGTTCGCAAGCACTCGCAGCAACGATTGAGATGTTAGAGAATAGACTGAAGGATTTTCGAACTCAAACGGAAGTTGCACGATCTACTGATATTGAATAAGGTCATGCCTTCGCTATACGCTTTCTTTTTAATCTGAGAGTTGCATAAGCGTTGGTTGATATCAACTAAAAACCAGAAGATTTTGAGCATAAAGAATCTTTTGGTTTGCAGAAAAGAATGATTCCATGGGTGACGATGGCAATGCCGCACGCAATCATTAAATAAGACGCAAACAGGAAAATAAGCGGTCTGCTGGGATCCCAGGAATCAAAGGAGTAGCCAAGGAAGAGTTTATTAAACATTTCTCTGTCTACCCAACAGGCAATACCAAGCACGGCCACAGTCCAACCAAAAAGAGTCGCGCATCGAGTATTTCCAATGTATTTGAATGCAGTCGACTTCAAAGACTCAAAGTGCAGTCCAAGATGCAATCCCATGAGGGCAATGAGCCAATATGCCGCCAAACTGTGAAAGGATCTCATTTGAAAACTGGATTCAAAGGGTAAAGGCAAACACGCAAAAATGTAGTGAGAAAGTGGGATCGATGTTCCCAATAGCACAGCAAGATCGATGAGAAGAAGTGCATTTGTAAAAGTCGAGGCCCACCGTCTCCAGCTATAGTGCCCCCGTAACGAGGCGAAATACCAAGCGTGATTTCGGTAAAGATGCAAGATTGATAACGTCATCGCCACTGCACCGATAACCTCGTGCCAAAGGATACCGGTGAAGTGGGCTCCCATTGACAGAATAAAGCAGAAAACTAAACAGATATTAAATGTCGTTCTGTGCTTGTTTGTCATGGTGTTGACCTGAAAAGTTAAAGGTTATTGGCTAACCACGTGTCAATGTCTGTTGACAAAGAACGTCCGCCGGCGATTGGCTTCGTTCGTGGGACTACCCATTGTGAACTCACCTTCGTCAATGAGTTGCATTGCGATGGGAGCCGCATTGGCCGTACTCAGGGTGGCGATCAGTAAGGCAGTAGGCAAAAGAACTTTCTTCATAATGATCTCCTTGTTTGAATAATCTTAGGAAATCAATCGGTTGCATAATGGTTGAAAGTTCCCCAATTTTTGCCTAATTCTGCTGGAGAGTCTTTTTAACAAAAAAATACGTTGTGTAACGAAGACAGAGTGAGAAACAAAAATGGGTTTCGATTGAAACCCATTTTGCTTAGATGTCTTCAAGATTTTGAGTACGTTTTTTCCAGTGATTGGAACTGCCGAGAATGTTTAACCCGACTGAGCGCCCGGTGCGTTCGATACTGGCCTGCAGGATGTGATTGGTGTCACTGGGCTCTTGTTCAATGAAGGGCTTATTGGCATAGAGCTGATAGTTCTTGCGGACAATGCGAGGTGTAATGTTGGGCATGATAACGTTGCACCCGTGCAAGATACCTTTTTCGCGACCATTTTCTTCAAGAGCGTGTAAGGCTGTGGCAGCCGCCATGTTGACATCAGGAATCACCAAGCGGGTGGTGGCAATCATGTTTAGCGCCAATCGCATGAGAGCCTTTTTCTCCATCATGCCTTCACCCAACATATCTGCGCCTTCGCTAGTAATGTAGGGGCCCATGCCAATCATATCTAAGTCGAGTTTTTGGAACGTACGAATATCTTGGCAGAGATCTTCTAAGGTTTGACCCGGTAAGCCAATCATGACGCCTGAACCCACCTGATAACCGGCTTCACGTAAGCGAGCAAGGGCGGCGTAGCGACGCTCCAATCCCTTTTCGTATTTACCTGGGCAGTAGTGCAGGTGATTAAATAAATCAGGATTTGAGGATTCAAAGCGCAACAAATAGCGCAAGCCCATAGGGTTGCCACTGGCTTGGGCCCATTCTTTATAAACTTCTAATGATTGTTCGCCCAATGAGAGCGTAATGCCTAAACCGTGAGGCAGATCGTCACTGACGGTTTTCTCGTGGATTTCTCTTAAAACGTTAGAGATAAATTGCACGAATTTCGGGTCTCGTCGTTCACCGGCTTGCAAGCAGATCGAACCGTAATGGTTGTTGGCTGCCCAAATAGCCGCTTCGACAACTTGATCATGAGTTAATTCGTAGCGATCGACGTTGTGGTTAGATTTGCGGATGCCACAATAGCGGCAATTGAGAGTACAGATGTTAGAGAACTCAATTAAGCCACGATAGTAAACCTGATTGCCTAAATGCTCTGTCGTACGAGCGTAAGCGGCTTGGCGAAGAATTTCAGCGTCTTCGTCAGACTCAATAGCAAGAAGTCGGACGATATCTTCATCGCTAAATTGCGTTTGTTCGACAAGGGATTGAATGCTTTTCATTTTTCGTCTTTAAGAGTTAACTGCTTTATCAAAAATTGCCTTGGCATCGGGGTGGCAGGCTAGTGCTCGAGGTAAGACACCTTGAAGCAAAGAAATCGCAACCCCGTAATTGGTCATTGGTACGCCTTGAGCACGCGCAGCTCTGAGGCGGGCAAGCATATGGCGGCGAGTAACAATACAACCACCACACTGAATAATCACTTTGTAGGGTGTTAAATCAGTGGGTAAGTCTTTGCCAACGGCGATGTCAATTTGAAGGTCTTCACCAAATTTCTTTCTCAACCAATTGGGGATTTTGACGCGACCAATATCGTCTTTGAGCGGGTGGTGCGAGCAGGTTTCAGCAATTAAAACACGATCACCGGATTGCAAACGACTTAAAGCGGCAGCGCCCAAGGCCATTTCTAATAAGTCACTCTTGGCGTAGGCCATTTGAATCGAGAATGTTGTCACCGGAATAGGTTCTGGAACCTCTCTGACGACACGCTGAACGACCTGACTGTCAGTAATAACTAAGTCAGGGGCTTTTTTCAATTCTGCTAAGGTTTCTTGAATGCGATCTTCCTTGATAACGATACACTTTGCGCCGCCGTCTAAGAGCTCGCGGATGGCTTGAACTTGGGGCAAAATCAAACGACCTTTCGGGGCGCCGGTGTCAATCGGCGTCACGAGTACCACAGTATCGCCAGGATGCACAATGCCGCCCATCAAGGGGCGATCGGGTTCTGTTTGATCCAATACTGTTTGGATAATGGTATCGCGTAACTCGTCAATACCCGTGCGATTCATAGCGCTCGTACAGACTACCTTGAGTCCACGCTTTTTCATTGAAGCCAGGAATTCTTCATCGGGCGATTGGGAGTCGATTTTGTTGATGACCACAATCGTAGGTGTACCGTTTTGTGTGGTGATTTTGAGGATACTTTCTTCGTGTTCTCCCCACGTACCCACTTCACAAACAACAATGGCAATGTCCATCCATTCCAAAACAGAGAGGCTTTTTTCGATACGTGCCTGACCAAGGTCGCCCACGTCATCAATACCTGCGGTATCCATGAAAACGACCGGACCGATAGGGTGAAGCTCAAAAGCCTTCTCAACAGGGTCTGTGGTTGTACCGGCGACGGAACTCACGATGGAGATGTTTTGATTGGCCAATGCATTAATAAGGGAGGATTTCCCAGCATTGCGCTTGCCAAAAAGTCCAAAGTGCAGTCTTAAGCCTTTTGGTGTTTCTAAGCGACTGGTTGCCATTTTTTTACCTAATAAATAAAAAGGGACTCGCCATATCATAGCGAATCCCTTTTGTTTTAGAGATTACTCAAACGTAACTTTCGTATAAATTAACGCTTTTCGAGGTTCGTTTGAATAACGTCTTTAGCAAGCCACTTCGGAGAGTGGTGTTCGGCAGCCTCGTAAGAGATCGTGCCTTCGCCCAAGCCCCAGATGCCCTTGAAGTGTTCCCAAGAGAGCAAGGCGAGCGGGATGTGAGCACCAACAACCATCAAAGAGCAGATGATGGAACCCCAAACATGGAACATGTACATCCACCAGAAGGCGTTCTTCGGAATCGCCGGAGCGAAGTAAAAGAGCAACCAACCGGTAACGGCCAAAGCGTACATCATGAAGATGAAGATGAGGTAGCTCATCTTTTGGCCGCCGTTGTAACGACCTTGCGGCGGAACTTCCACCGGACCGAACGGGATACCAAAGAAACGACGCGGGTAGCCACCGAAGTTGCGGAACCACTTGATCGTGTCCATGTCCCAGGTCAACAAAGCGTTCAACAACGCAGCGAAGCGATGGGGAGCAAACACCAAGAAACCAAGAAGGTTAAAGGTGTAAACAACTGCGATACCAACGTGCCAGATCATGAGATTGTTGATCGTTTCGTCAGACAAGTCGCAGAAATAAGCCACAGCACCCGTAAAGAGCAAGGCAAACCACGTGATAGCGTTAACGCCGTGGAACACCTTATCAGCGGTGTGGAATCGTAAGATACGTTCAGCCATTAGTGTTCACCTCGCAAAATTGCCAATTGAGAGCGCGGGTAGTAGGACGTATGCAATAAGTCGTGTGCAAGACCTTCGACCGGCTCCGTGTGCATATCAGCGTAGAAACGCATGACAGACGGGTTTTGGTGAGAGTTGGTCAAGTTTTGTTCTTGACACAACTTGTCGTCTTTATAAAGACCGCGTTGACGAGCCTTAATAACATCGGTGCGACGTTGGAGGAGGTCAACAACGGCGTAGCCCGTGATGCCAATTGCCAAAGCCGTGACACCGGTGACTTTCAAGAAGCCACGACGGCCCAACATGGCCATGGTTTGGCGTTCGGTATATTCATACTTGCGCATTTATTGTCTCCATCCAATTAGATTTGCATCGGGATCGGCAACGTGGGGTTAAGCCATGCTGCGCTGTCCGTGCGAACCGGTTGACCGCCACCGTTGACGCAACCGCCCGGGCAGTTCATCACTTCGATGAAGTGATAACGGTTCTTGTCTTCTTCGATACGACGCAACACCGTGTCAAGACCTTGCAAAGCACCGTTGACAACGCAAACGCGAACTTCAAAGATCTTGCCGCCCAATTCCTTGATAGGCACAGGAATCGTGGCTTCAACGATAGCATCGGTATGACCGCGGACGATCTTGATGTCCGGATCCTTCAATTCTTCACCAGAAAGAACGAAGTAGGCCGTACGCAAAGCAGCTTCCATCACACCACCGGAGTTACCGAAAATCGTACCGGCACCGGTGTAGATTTCCATCGTGCCACGTTCACGCGTCTTCGGCATTTCTAACGGGTTGATACCCTTACGGCGGAAGATTTCTGCGATTTCACGAGCCGTCACAACGGCATCGATGTCCGGGAAGGACGGCGTATCGGCAGGAATAGCACCCGTCTTAACGAGATGCTTCCAAGCATCATTCATTTCAGGACGAGAAGCTTCAAAGATCTTAGCCGTGCAAGGCGTCGTAGCGACCATGTAAATGTCACGGGGATCCTTGTTCCAGACATACTTAGCAGCCCAGGTCTTAGCGATCGGGCCACCCATTTGAACCGGGCTCTTAGCCGTGGACAAATGCGGCAACAAGCCAGCATGGTACGTTTCGCAGTTCTTAACCCAAGCCGGGCAGCAGCTCGTGAAGTGCGGGAACGGGTGTTCTGCAGCTTCAGCCACTTCAGGACCACGATGACCTAAAACCCAGTATTGGATCTTCTTAACGAATTCCATACCTTCTTCGATAATCGTTTGGTCAGCCGTTTGGTTCACGTCGTAGCAGACGAAACCGGCCTTTTCCAAAGCGTTAACGAATTGTTCGGTGATCAATTCACCGGCCTTAGCACCGAATTCTTCGCCGACGGAAACGCGAACAGCCGGAGAAGGATGGGAAACGACGAGCGTATTGGGATCGTCGAGCTTCTTCATGACTTCGTCAACGAAGCTCATTTGCTCAATTGCGTTGAAGGGGCAAGCAACCAAGCATTGACCGCAAGCTACGCAGGCGTCTTCGCGAATGCTGTGAATGACACCCAAGCCGCCAGAGATGGCATGAACCGGGCAAACTTTACGGCAGGTATCACAACCAACGCAATTGCTTTCGTTGATCTTGATGATCCCACGCAATTCACCTTTGCGAAGGTTGCCAACGTATTCCGGTCCGTTTTCACCGTGCGCATTGGGCGGCGGAGCAAACGTATTGACCAATATCGTTTTGGACATAGTTGAAATCTCTCCCAAGATTCAAAAATAAGAGAACGAATCCTGATTGCCAGTGCTTTGTGCACAAACATTCTGGAATCAGGGATTGTACGTACAATTCCTGTTGACAAAAAAGGGGACACCTTTCCCGCAACGCTGTAAGTATAAACGCAATTAAGGTTCAATTAAGGAAGAAAAAGGATTGCAAGCTATACCCCTAAAGGAGTATAGCTTGAAAGGGGTGAGGATTACATGTCAATTGAGGACAAGGGCTTACGTAAAGCCGCACGGACATTATCCATGCCAGAATAGAAGTCCTTCATCATCACCAGACCTAAGAATTTACCCGTATCGGTTACGATGAGATTGTCGGGGTCGTTAGGATTGTCTTTAATGGCGCCAGCCAAACGCAAGCCCAACATTTCTTTAAACAATGCTCGGTCTAAATCCACACCGTGAACATCTCGGAAATATTTGCGAGACAAGCGAGCAGCAAAAAGTCCTAAGAGCAAGCGGTATTGAAGTACCGAGTGCTTATCAAAGGTGCGACGACGTTCAACCCCCATCTTGCCGGCATTAATTCGTTCGTTATAGCGGCGAAGACTGAAAGTGTTAACGTAAAGCGAATTCCCCAAGAAGCTAAAGGCTCCGGAACCCACACCTAAATATTCATCGTGGTCAACCACATACTCATCAAACCCTTCGTCATTGGAACGACCAAACGTCCAAGAGGTCAACTGATTGTAGTTTTTGCCAAGCGTATCGAGAATGATGCGATATTGGGCGGCTAAGTCAGCGGCCGGTGCAGCAATCGTATTGCGGACGCTGCACTTGGTTTGACTCGTCACCATCAACGGATAGGTCGTGATTTGACGAGGATTGAGCTTCATTAAAAGATCAACGTCACGTTGCAAGATTTCTTCCGTTTGACCGCGGAAACCGAAAATCATGTCAACGTTACAGATCGGGAAAAGTTCTTGAGCGGCTTGGATACGTTCAAAAATTTCTTGACCGCTACCAAACTTCTCATAACGCTCTGTCATGCGAAGGATGTTGTCATCAAAACTTTGAACGCCAATCGACATACGATCAACTAAACCCTTCAAGTTTTTAAAAGAAGGATTAGCTAAATGGGCCGGGTCCGTTTCACAAGACACTTCTTTAATGGACGGAAATAACGTACGAGCATGTTCGATGGTTTTAATTAACTCATCTTCCAAAATCGTTGTGGTGCCACCACCGATGTACATGGAAGTGAAGTCATAACCCAATTCCTTGGCCATGTCCATTTCTTTTCGTAAAGAGACAAAGTACTCGCGCGCTTTGTATTCCTTAAACAAGAAACGATGGAAGGTACAGTAGGAGCAAAGCGTATGGCAAAAAGGGATGTGGGCATACATCATGTACTCATGACCGGGTTCAGGGGCCGGGTGGCGATCCAAAATAATAGGATCGAGCACCAAATCGCGTTCGATGTAGTAATTCATGATGCGGTCGGTGAGACCGATCATCCAATCCGGTAAAAATTTTTCATGTTGTGCCATGGTCACAAGCTCTTTTCCAAGTCATCAAAGGAAATGAATTTTAAAGCAAATTGCCGAATTCTCCTAGCGGTGGCCGGCATAAAGCGTAGCAATTTGCGGAGCAAATCGCTCTTCCATTTTCTTGCGCTTAAGTTTTAACGTCGGCGTCAATAAACCGTTTTCGATCGTCCAAGGCTCAAACGTCATGTAAACGTTACGGGGCAAGGCGTATTGTGGGAAATCTTTGACCGCAGTCTTGATGCGTTTGAGCACTGCATTTTTCGTAACGCTCGCAAGCAAGCTTTCTGGATCATTGGGATCGAGATTTAACGTTGTTGCCAACTTTTCCCATTCGGTCTTGTTGAGTACCACAATGGTCGAGATAAAGGGACGATTTTCCCCAATGACGTAGGCCTGATCAAACAAAGGATCAAATTCAATCGCAAGCTCCAAATCAGAAGGAGGTACTTTTTCGCCTGTACTTGTTACGATAATTTCTTTGATACGACCAACAATACGCAAGAAACCCTTGTCATCAAAGGCACCAACGTCCCCCGTCTTTAAGTAACCGTCTTCAGTAAAGGCCGCACGAGTATCGTCTTCTCGCTTGAAATAGCCCTTCATGATGCTGTCGGATTTGACTTGAATTTCGTTGCCTTCACCCAAGCGAACATCCGTATTGGGTAAGGGTTTGCCGACGCTATCGGGATGGTTATAAGTAAGACAGTTCCCCGCAATAATCGGGCTGGATTCGGTCATGCCATAGCCTTGAATGATGGGCAACCCTAAGCCACAGAAAACTTTGGCCATCTTGGGGTTGAGAGCCGCACCACCACTAATGGCAACTTTGAGTTGACCACCAAATTGATTCAACAATGTTTTGGAGACCAATGCGTTAAGAATTGGCCATACAACAGGGTCTAACCATTGACAGGAACCTTGTGGGACTTCAATGTCGTATTTGCGACAGAATTGACGCCAGCCGACATCAACGGCCCAATTAAACAAGAAACGAACAAAGTCGTTACCTCGGGCTAATTTGGCTTGTACCTTTGCAAAAATTCGTTCATAGATGCGAGGAACCGAGATGATGACATTGGGGCGAATGATTCGGAAGTCCTCTGCCAACAACTGAATGGATCGAGTAAAGGCAATGGTGCAACCCATTCCTAAGGGTAAGTAGTAACCTGCCATGCGTTCAAACGTGTGGGAGACGGGCAAGAAGGACAAGAATACGTCACCGGGTTTCGGATACGGTAAAACGGTTGTAATGGTATTGATGACATTGCTGACAACGTTTTTATGGGTGAGCATGACGCCTTTTGGGCGACCCGTTGTGCCAGAGGTGTAAACAATGGCTGCCAAATCATCTTCCTTGGGGCCTTGGGGCAGCGTTTGAACATCAAACCCTGTCGCAATCCAACTTTCCAAATCCCACAACGTCACCTCGTCATTGCGGTGAGCTGGTGCAGACTCGTCGGTGAGAATGACGTGTTTAAGGTTAGGCATCGGCGTTTCGGAAAGATAGATCGAATCCCAACGATTTTGTCGATTAGTGACTAAAACAGAGGCTTCACTATCGGCAATGATAAAGGCGCTGGAGCCCGCGGTGTCAATCGCATGAAGCGGAACAGGGACGTAACCGTTGGCTAAAACCGCTTGGTCGCAGCAGACAGCATCAACACCATTGGGTAACAAAATAGCAATGCGAGTGCCAGGTTCAAAACCTAGTTTGGCAAAAGCGCGACGCCACTGTTGAATGCGTTCATGTAAATCGCGGTATGAGATACGCTCCCAAGTATTGGTGCTTCGGTCAAACTGGCGGAGAGCTTCGGTGTGCGGAGCGGCTTGAGCGCGAGCGGGAATAAATTGATCCAAAGTTTTTAGCTGACAAAGTGCTTCAAAACGAGTTTGTGAGGTATCTGACACAGCAATCCCCTATGTTGTAATGGGTCTATTGTAAGTCGAAATGTTGGTGTTTGGACGCCCCTAAAAATGCAATTTTGTATCTTGAGGACGAAAAATGGGTGCCGGATTTGGGCACCCACTGAAAATTTAACCGTTTTGGGCCTCGACTAAGGCTTTTTTAGCTTCCAACTCATCCCATCGAGCATAAGTGGCTTCAATGCGTTGCTCTAACAGCGTAAGTTTGTCGGCATTGTCTTTAATTTGATCGGGACTGTTACTGGTAAAGTAAGTCGGATCGTTCATTTGTGCCAACATCGTCTCGTGGTCGCTTTCCAACGTCATTAACAAGTCCGGCAACTCTTCGAGTTCTTTGTTTTCTTTGTAGGAGAGTTTTAACTTCTCTTGACGAGGCTTTTTGGGTTGAACTTTGACGGCCGTGACCTCTTTTTTATCTTCGTTAGTGACAGGCTGAGGGCGGTAGCGCAACCAATCCGAATAGCCACCGACGTATTCTCGCCAAAGACCGTCCCCTTCAGGAGCCAAAACTTCGGTTACCACATTGTCCAAGAATCGACGATCGTGGCTCACAAGGATCAAGGTGCCGGGATAATTCTGTAGTGTTTGCTCTAAAAGCTCTAAAGAGTCAATATCCAAGTCATTGGTGGGTTCGTCAAGCACCAAGAGGTTGGCGGGAAGCGCAAAAAGTCGAGCCAGCAACAAACGATTGCGCTCGCCCCCTGAGAGGTTTGAAACCGGAACATTGGCTCTTCTGGGAGGGAATAAGAAGTCACCAAGGTAGGCCATGACGTGCTTTTTGACTCCGCCCACCTCTAACCATTCACTTCCAGGAGAAATGGTCTCGGCAACCGTTTTGTCGGGATCGAGCTGACCTCTTAATTGATCAAAGTAGGCAATTTGAAGATTGGTGCCTAATTTCACGGTTCCGCTATCGGGTTGTGCCTTTCCTAAAATCAAAGAAATGAGGGTGCTTTTACCCACACCGTTATGACCGATGAGTCCTAAGCGGTCGCCTCTTAGCAATTTAAAGTCAAGGTTTTTGACAATGGTTTTATCACCAAAGGCTTTGCTGACATTTTCGAGTTCGGCGACAATTTTGCCGCTTTTCATACCGGCATCAATATTGAGGTTGACCTGACCGAGACGATCGCGTCGGGCAGCGCGTTCTAGACGCAATTGTTCAAGACGTCTGACACGCCCTTCATTTCGAGTTCGACGAGCTTCGATGCCTTTTCGAATCCAGACTTCTTCTTGTGCCCAAAATTTATCAAATTTTCGACGCTCAACCTCTTCAGCCGCAAGCTCTTCTTCCTTACGAGTTTCATAGGCTTCGAAGTTGCCCGGGTAGCTTCTGAGAATGCCACGATCCAATTCAACGATGCGAGTTGAGACCGTATCGAGGAAGTTTCGGTCGTGAGTGATGACCATGAGAGATTTTGAATTTTTGTACTCATTTTGAATGAGATTTTCCAAAATCAAAATCCCTTCAATGTCCAAGTGGTTGGTCGGTTCATCCAGAAGCAACAAATCTTGAGATAACGCAAAGGCCAAGGCGAGAGCTGCACGTTTTTTCTCACCACCGGAGGCTTTTTTGGGGCTGGCTTGAGCATCGAGTTTAAAACGATGCAAATACTCTTCTAATCGGGCCAAAAGACGCCAGTGTTCTCGCTCGTCGTGAATTTCGTTGATTTTCCCTCGTAGCGTGAGAGACTCAATGAAAGTTTCAGCCGGTGGCAAAAATGGCTCTTGCTCAACGTAGCCAACTGACAGGCCATCGAGCATTGTCAACGAACCATCATCGAGTTTTTCAATGCCGGCTACAACTTTTAATAAAGAACTCTTGCCCGTGCCATTTCGGCCAATTACACCAATGCGTTCACCATCATGAACATTGAGGTTGGCGTGATCCAATAACGGGTGGTCGCCGAACGCGAGTTCAGCGTCTTGTAACGTCAGTAAAGTGGTCATTTTTATGGGGCAATCGGACGAATTCGAATATTTTTGAGTCGTTCTTCGGTCACAGCGCGAATTTTGTTGGATTCGATGAGAGCCGGCTGAGCTACGCGTTGGACAGTTGAACTTTCCAATTGATTAAAGCTGAGCTTACCGGTAGTACCTTCGAACTCAATTTGCGTTTGCCACTTCATCCAACGAAGGGCCAAGCGATACGCATCAACCCCCATGGAGAAAAAGCGTCGCTCAACGATTCGGGCCGGCATCGTAACGCCGAAACTGGCACGGAAGTCAGTTGCATTATTTCTTAAGACCAACGGAGCGTCGACAAAGCCGACGTTTTGTAAGTCATAAGTCATGGCGGTGACGGTACCTTGATGCGGATCGCCCGGATTGAGCAGACTCGTGCCCCAAAGACGCGTCATACGAGGCAGGCGTGGCGTAATTTGAGCGGCCGTTCTCGCATCCATCGCTAAGAAAGCTGCAAAGTAGGGCGGTTCTTCAAAAACGGCTGCAGAGCGATATTCCGCCATTAATTTTTGATTGCGCAAACGAACTCGTTGATAACCGTAGGGATCTTCAACACGATCGGGTAACGGTTCAAGCTTTGGCGGTTTGAGGTCAGACTTAATTTCATAAAAATGCGTTTGCGTTTTCATTAATTCCGGCGTCAAGACCACTCTTTCGTAAGGAATGAGGTTATTGACAAGCTCTTGTTCGTAGGCATTGGCAATACGTTTTTCAAGCGGAGAGTCACTTTCAAAAATCATGACTTTGGGCGGCTCGCCACTGCTCGTGGTTTGGGGCAATGCACTCAATGCGATTTTTGTGATTTGAGCGACTTCTTGCTCTTGGCTTAACGAGTAATTCATTAAGAGTTCAGGTGCAACCAAACCATCGGAAAACTGATTGAGGGCAACGGTCGGTAAGGGCAAAAACGGTAATTGAGCGATTTCGTCAACGGAGTCACGGGTCAATGGGCCAATGGCAATAACAGCCCCCATGAGAGCGGCGTCTTGAAGGTGAGACAACGCCGTTTGGCCCCATTTTCTCGGTAAAGGGAGAATTTCATAGGGAGAACCGTTTTGTTTGTTCTCCGCCTCAATCCCTTGGACCAAAGAAGCATTAATAGCTTCATAGGGGCTACCGATTTCAGGCAACAAAATAGCAATTTTGGTCTTTTGACTGACAGGAGCAGTCGGAGTCTCAAAAACCAGTGCAGACGGGTCGATCGCAAACGGTACTGCCGACTGCGAAAAACTGGTTACACTAAAGGTCGCTAAAATAGCCACACTAAGAACTTGAAATAAACGGGTATTCACAATGCAATCCATGACGAACCAATGGTCCGAACAGTTGTTAATGCAAAAAGCGGGGCTTGAGTTACAAAGCTTTCCCAGCTCGGCGCTCTATATCGTTGGGCTTCCCATCGGTAATTCGGCAGACATCACTTTACGTGCCCTATGGATTCTAGCCATGGCGGATGTCGTGGCGGCGGAAGATACGAGAGAAACCAAAAAACTTTTGGAACGTTTTTCCATTTCGGTTCCGACGATAAGTGTACGGGAACACAATGAAATTGCTCAATCCCATATGATAATTGAACGACTCGAAAAGGGCGAGAGGGTCGCATTGGTAACTGATGCTGGAACGCCAGCCGTGTCCGACCCTGGCGCTCGTGTGGTTCGTGCGGTTCAAGACGCGGGTTATCGTGTTATTCCTATCCCTGGTGCCAGTGCTGTTGTGACGGCATTGTCGGCTGCCGGACTTGAACCTTCAGGGTTCCATTTCGTGGGATTTTTGCCTCCTCAAGCAAAGGCTCGACGCGATGCGATTGCGTCTTTGGCTCGCCAACACGAAAGTTTTGTTCTTTATGAAGCTCCGCATCGCGTGGTGGATGTTTTGGCTGATTTGTCAAAAGCTTTGCAACCTGAACGTCGAGTGGTAGTTGCTCGAGAAATTACAAAGAAATTTGAAACTTTCTCTGCTATGCCTGCTTCTGAGGTTCAAGCATGGGCCAAGGCGCATGAACCGCGCGGTGAATATGTGATTTTGGTTGACGAGTCTAAGCAAGAAGAAGGGCTGACCTTAACGGATAAAGATGCTCAGTGGGTTTTGGCTTTAGCCCGAGCCATGCCCAGTTCAAAGGCAGCTGCAACGGCCGCCAAGATCACCGGTTTTTCTCGAGATGAAATCTACCAGTGGATCTTGGTCAATAAGCCTGCGGACTAGAAATCTTCCTCAGACTCTTTGTCTCTAAGCGCGTCAGGAATCAAAGCTTGGAAGTCATAAATGGATTTATCCATTAAGTGGGACGGCGCCACACGTGTCATGCTCATCAAAATGTTGTAGATACGGCTGTCGTAATCTTGGTCCCATTGACGAATCAAGGCTTTAATTTCGGCGCGTTTTTTGTTTTCGATCTTTCGACAAATGTCTTTAGAAACAATCGGATAGTCGCGATATTTCACCCATCGTTCAATTTCGTATTCACGGACGTAAACGAGCGGGCGAATGATGACATTTTTCCCGTCATCGCTTCTTAAAATCGGCGGCATCCCTTTGAGTCGTCCGCCATAAAACATGTTCAATAAGAGCGTGCTGACGATGTCATCCATGTGGTGGCCTAAAGCGATTTTGGTCACTCCCATTTCTTTGGCAACTCGATAAATAATGCCTCGACGAAGGCGCGAGCACACAGAGCACACATTGCGACCTTCGGGAATGACACGTTGAACAATGGACCAAGTATCCTGATCTTCAATGTGATAAGGCACACCAACTTTTTCCAAATAGTTAGGAATGACTTCCTTAGGGAAGTTTGGAAGATGTTGATCGACATTAACGGCCAAAATGTCAAAGTGAATGGGAGCTCGCTTTTGAAGTTTCATTAAAACGTCCAAAAGCACATAACTGTCCTTGCCGCCCGACATGCAAACCATAACTTTGTCACCTTCTTCAATCATGCCGAAGTCAGTGATGGCTTTACCTGCTAAACGCATGATGCGTTTTTCGTTTTTCTTTTCAGCAACCGACTTTTTTGTGCGAGAAGATTTTGCTTCTTGCTCTTTTGGCAAAGAGGCTTCGTCAGTTAGGGTTCTATCTTCAATAATTTGAATAATGCGATCAGACATTTTTAATCCTAAAAATTTCAACGCCGGCACTGTCAACCGTGGGATAGGCTTGCGTTTTTTCGCTTCGAACCAACACTGCGCTCACGCGCTTGTCCGTCAAAAGGTCTTGAGCAATTTTGTCGATGAGCGTTTCTTGCAAGTCGATATGAGGCCCATCAATGAGACGGTCAACGACTTCAACAGCCTGGTCGTAGTTGTAAGCATTATTTAGATCATCATTTTCGTGATCAGTGGTTACAAAAAGTTCAATGTTAATGACAACGGGCTGACGAGCCTCTTTTTCATTGTCATAAGCACCAATAAAAATGTCTCGTCGAATATTTTTCAGAATAATTCGACGGCAGTTGCTCAATTGCGGGTGCAAATACCAAGTCATACGGAGTCCTTAATATCCTTAATGGCAAGAAGGCGAGCCTCGTGAATACGGTTAGAAATGTCCTTTTTATCGATTGTTTTTTGAGCAATCTCAGCAGTGTTAACCGAAGAGGCGACTTCTTTTGCTTGATGCCAAATCGAAGCTTCAATCCCTAACATCAACGAAGCGACATTGATTAATTGTGCATAGCGCTGCGGACGACGGAATGCATCACTTTTTTCCATGACATTGAGAAGCCCATCGGGGCAAAAATTAAACTCCGATTTCAATCGGTGCCACAAACGACAAAGGTCCATAATTTCAGAACTTGGTTTTAACTTCTTAAAAAAGCTGTCAATTGCATCAATTGAGACGGCATTTGCTGTCAAAATGGCAAATTTTTCACATTCTCCGAGATTAGCATCGTGCGCTTGGGTTAATCTTTCCAAAATGTCCTTTGTGAGGTTAAGGTCGCTAAAAAGTTTTTGTCCTAAACCGCAATTCATTAAGACATTAATGAATTGATCACAATGTCGGTGTGTGAATGCTTTACGCATTTCAAGAAAGACGCGTTCGGGGACGAGAGCATCGGCTTCCCCACAATCAACCATTGTTTTCATTAAGTTCATCGTCTCGTTGGCGACGTTAAAATCCTCTAACTTCGCACAAAATCGCGCAACTCTTAAAATTCTGACGGGATCTTCTTTAAAAGCGTCAGAAACGTGACGAAGTGTTTTTGATTTGAGATCGCCCAGTCCGTTATACGGATCGTAGAGCGTTTCACCTTGCATGGCCATGGCATTAATCGTTAAATCACGACGGTGAAGGTCTTCAACCAGGGTCACATCGGGCGAAGCATGGAAGGTAAAACCATGGTAGCCGGGAGCGACTTTTCGTTCAGTTCGCGCTAAAGCGTATTCTTCATGAGTTTTGGGATGCAAAAAGACGGGGAAATCTTTACCGACCGGTAAAAATCCCTTTTCTAACATCTCCTGCGGTGTAGTTCCAACCACGACCCAATCACGATCCCCCTCGGGGATGTCATAGTGAAACTCTTTTCTCAAAAAGTGGTCTCGGACGTAACCGCCAACTAAATAAATTTCCATAATCAAATGGTGTCTTTTGCATCAATGGGTTTAGGGGAAATCGTACCAATAATTTCCGATAGACGCTTAATCGGTTGATGGCTCGTTTGAGCATATTCCACCATATTGGCCATCACATTTTGTACGTAACCCCGAGTTTCCGTGAAAGGAATCGTTTCGATAAAGATGGCGCCTTCGACGGGTTTCGTTAATGAGGCCCGCCACTGTTTTGCCCTATTGGGGCCGGCATTGTAGCCAGCTGTTGCTAAAACCATATTTTGATCAAGTCGATCCAATAGACTTCTTAGATAAGCTGTTCCAAATTGAATATTGGTGTTAGCCTCATAAATCATTTCAGGAGCAAAGCTTTCAAGTTGCAAATTTTTGGCAATCCACGTTGCTGTTGCAGGCATGATTTGCATTAAACCGTTGGCACCGACGTTGGATTTGGCAATCGAAATAAATCGAGATTCTTGTCGAATCAACCCATAGACCCAATCGTCTCGAATGTTATTAACTTTCGAGTAGTTTTCAATGAGCGCTTGATAAGGTTTGGGGTAAAGCAATTCGTGTTCAATGGGCAGGCGCTCGGCCACACGCTCTGAAGTATTGATCATGCGGTGCCAAATGCCTTTTTGTTGGGCCCATTGAGCAGCTGCAAGAAGGTCTAAAGGGGAAGCGTTGCGAATGCCCCAGTTCCACTCACGATGACCGTATTGTAGGAGCCCTAAGTCGTAGAATTCGGTTGCACGCAAGAAGTGTTTATTGCTCGTCCATGCTTTAACGCTATCTTGGGAAGCCGCGGTTGCTCCAGTTGTTTGATAAACAATCGGTACGTGGCGTTGTTCGGCGGCTAACTTTCCATAGAAAGTTCTCACATTTTTCAGCTTGGCAAATTCGTTTTGAGCCGCTTTAGTAGAGCCCAATTGCTTTAGGGCGTAACCCCTCCAATAGACCCAGGCTTCTTTTTGCTTGAGATTCTTGGGTAAATGTGAAATGAATGAATTGACCTTTGTCCATTGCGTTTGTCGTAAAGCGCTACGCACTCGCCACTCAAGACAACCTTCGGAGTGCGCCATGTAAGGCCCATAACAAACATTTTTCCCGCCTTTGTCATACCAAGTCAGTGCTTTTGGATCGTGATCAAGAGCGGCAATATAACCAATGCGCCCCCAAAGTGCAGCTTTTTCTTGGGCAGACAAGCGAGGAGCAAGTTTTTGAGCAATGATGACGGCCTTTGAATAATCACTGCGAGACAATTGATACGCAGCAATCAATGCAACGTACTTGTCTTGTCGATGAAGAGAACGGAAGCTCTTCTTATACCATCGCTGGGCGTTACTGAGTGCTTCCTTTGCGTTTTTAGGAAGTCGACGTTTTTCAATCAAGAAATCAATGTAAGTTTGAGCTTCTTTTATTCGTCCTTGTTGAATTAAAACCACCAGGCGAGCAAATGCGCTCGAGGGTATCTTTTCAATCATCAAACGCGAGAGTTTTTGACAAACTTCGAGCCGTGCATGACGAGCGCTTTTAAGTGTTTCTAGGGTTTGTTTTTCGATTTTTTGTAAACGAGTATGGTTATTTGTTGGCGTTTGGTCTAGCTCGTGATAAAGCGACCAACAATCAAACTCTGGCTCATCACGATTCCACGCAAGTTGACCTCGTAGAGACTCAAAATCTCCCCAGCGCTTTTGTTCATGCAATAAAGGGGCAATGGCTTTGAGCCAGTCGGTTTGAAAGCGCTCGGCAACGTACTGATTTTGATTTTTAGCTAAGAAGCCTTGCGCTTCCTTTTCTAAAGTCGGATCAATTTTGGCTAATTTTGAACGCGTCAAAATAGACCAAGCTTTAACATAGCCATCCAAAACAAAGTTATTCAGTAAGGTTTGTTCTGGCGAAAGACTGGAAAAACGCTGTTCTTCAAACGCTTTTTGAAGCATTAAAAACTGTTCTTGCTTCGCAGCTTTTTCTAACGCAATCTCGGTTTGTTCACTTTCGTTTTGTGTATTTTCAGGAGACTCAATGGTGGTGGGACCGCTTGAGCCAAGGGGAATGGAAGTTTGAGCGGCCAAAACGCTAGAGCCAAAGCCGATAAACAGCAATGGCATGACGATACGTTTAAAGAAAAAAGGCGTTAGACTCAATGACATCCCATTACTCTAATCGAAATTCGATGGAAAAATCACAATTACGGCAGAAAATTTTGTTAAAACGTTCAAAAGTGCACACAAATTCGCTTTTGATGGCCATTCATGCACATTTAAAGACCTATCTTTTGGAGTCAGATTGCAGGTCTATTGGTCTTTATTGGCCTATTCGCAATGAGATTAATTTGATACCGATTATCGAGCAGTTGCCTGAAGATTTTCAATGGTTTTTGCCCAGTGTTCGTGGTGGTGAAATGAACTTTTACCCCTTTGCCAAGGGAGACACTTTGGTAAGAGATGAGACAGGGGTTCCGGGGCCCAATACAGGGGCGAGTGTGGTGCCGGATCTTTTGTTAGTTCCGTGTTTAGCAATGGACGGAGAAGGGTATCGGTTGGGCTATGGTCAAGGGTGGTACGATCGGTATCTGACCACGCATTCAACAGTCTTTACTTTGGGAGTGGTTGCTCAGGCATTTTTTGTTGAGACCCTACCAAGGCAGATCCATGATAGGGCTCTCAACGGCGTTGTGACAGAAAATTCGTTTAGATTTTTTTGATGTAAATGTTTCGCCAGCTCAGACGTTTCCAGAAATAGAGAACGCAGATTGATGTAATGACATAGTAGAACCAATCGGCTGTCCAAACGGTAGCAACCTGTTCGGCCCAATTGGTTATCAAGTAGCAGTAGACGGTGTAGGCGAAAATCGAAATGAAAGAAATAATCATCGATTCGCGAGTTGCGCCTAAGAAGCCAAACGCTAAAAAGTAGTGATAAGCCGGTACGCAAAGTAAGTACGCCGAAAGCATCACACGCAAAGAGTCGACGCTTTCAATTCTCAATGACGGGATATCGGTAAACAAAACCAGTAAAGGTTCCGGGTACACCGCAATCAAGAAGGCTAACGGAATCGTAATGACGAAGGAGAGTTTTAACCCGCGCTTCATCATCGAATCCACTTCAGTCGCTCGATTTTCACCGAGCAAATTGGCGCCGATCGAGCCACAAGTCGAACCAAAAGCATGAACGATAATGAACATGAGGTTACTGACCGATCGGACAATATTGCTGACGGCTAACGCACGCTCCCCCATGTGCTCAACCCAGACGAAAAAGAGCAACCAACTTGTCATTAGGACGGTTTCTTGCATCATCATGTAGCGACCGAGTTTGAAAAGAAAAATCTGAAGTTCTTTATCGGGTTTAGCGCAATGAAACAGTCCGTATTTTTGGTGACACTTTTTGTAGAGGGCGTAGGCAACGAAAAAGATGACCGCTAAAAATTCTGCCAAGGTCGAAGCAATGGCTGCACCTGCAATACCAAGGGCGGGGAAGGGGCCGATGCCGAAAATAAGGAGGTAATTTAAAACGCAGTTACTTGCCACCATGACAAAACTTGAGTAGGTCAAAACAGCTGGTTGCAAAATGGCCATGAAAAAGCCTCGGAATGCAATGCAGATGAACGCAAAACCGATACCAACCATTCTCCAAACAAAGTAACTGTAGGCTTCCGCTCGAACATTGGGCGATTGAATGCCAATTTCAAATAAATACGGAATAACGAAAGGTAAAACGACGGCTAATACGACAAGAAAAGCCGTAAAAAAGTAAAGACTTTGTACAAAAATCTTTCCAATGAGTGAATAGTCTTTGCTGCCGTTGGCAATCCCCATTTGCGACTGAGCGGCAATGCCGTACCCCATCGCAATCATAGTGAAAACGAAAAATCCAATCCCACCAATAGCGGCAGCGCCAACACTGACTTCACTCACTCGTCCCAAAAAGATGACGTCTGTTAACCCGATAATTTGCTCCAAGACCATGCTCACTAACATAGGCATGGAGAGTTTGAAAATTGATAACGTATTGGTGTTAACGGTACTAGTGGTCATATATTGCCAAAAATTAAAAAGGCGCTATCCAATGGACTCGGATAGCGTCTTTTGTCACGACTTTACGTTGAAAATTAATAACGATAAGCGTCGCTCTTATAGGGGCCTTCCTTCGGAACGCCGATGTAGTCAGCTTGTTCTTGCGTCAATTCGGACAATTGAGCGTTAAAGCTCTTTAATTGCAAACGAGCAACCTTTTCGTCAAGAATCTTCGGCAAAACGTAAACGCCGACCGGGTACTTATCCGTGTTGGTGAAGAGTTCGATTTGAGCCAACGTTTGGTTAGCAAAAGAGCTCGACATCACATAGCTCGGGTGGCCCGTGGCGCAACCGAGGTTAACCAAGCGGCCTTCAGCCAACAAAATAATCTTGTTACCGGAGGGCAATTCGATATGGTCAACTTGGGGCTTAATGTTTTCCCATTGGTATTGACGCATGCTGGCAACATCGATTTCGCTATCAAAGTGACCAATGTTGCAAACGATGGCTTCGTTTTGCATACGCACCATATGGTCGTGCGTGATAACGTTAACGTTACCCGTGGCCGTCACAAAGATATTGGCCTTGTCGCAAGCCCAATCCATCGTCACGACGCGATAGCCTTCCATGGCTGCTTGCAAAGCGCAGATCGGATCAACTTCAACCACCCAAACTTGAGCGGCCAATGCGCGAAGCGCTTGAGCGCAACCCTTACCCACGTCACCGTAACCCACAACAACAGCCACCTTACCGGCGATCATAACGTCGGTAGCGCGCTTGATACCGTCAACCAAAGATTCACGGCAACCGTAGAGGTTATCGAACTTGGACTTCGTCACGGAGTCATTGACGTTCATGGCCGGGAACTTCAAAGCGCCCTTAGCAGCCATTTGATAAAGACGGTGAACGCCCGTGGTCGTTTCTTCGCTTACGCCCTTAATGTGGACAATGCGCTTGGAGTACCATTGGGGATCAATGTCCAAGTGCTTGGCAATGGCGGCATGGAGCATCTTTTCTTCATCGTTATGAGCTTCGGCGATGACGGAACGATCTTTTTCAGCTTGAACACCTAAGTGCAAAAGTAACGTTGCATCACCACCATCGTCCAAAATCATGTTGGCATAGGTGTCGTCACCCCAGTCAAGAATACGGTGTGTGTATTCCCAGTAGTCTTCGATGCTTTCGCCCTTAACTGCAAAAACAGGGATGTTTTCGGCTGCAATCGCTGCAGCGGCGTGGTCTTGGGTAGAGAAGATGTTGCAGCTGGCCCAACGTACTTCAGCACCCAATGCCACTAACGTTTCAATCAAAACGGCCGTTTGAATCGTCATGTGTAAGGAACCGGCGATTCGAGCGCCCTTCAACGGTTGTTGTTGGGCATATTCTTCGCGGATTGCCATCAACCCCGGCATTTCCGTTTCGGCGATTTTGATTTCCTTGCGACCCCAGTCAGCTAAACCGATGTCAGCAATCACGTAGTTTTGGCTCATGAATGAGACTCCTCAAAAAGAAAGTTTTCA
>DBFZTP010000080.1:0-1114 GCA_048520025.1 Candidatus Aphodousia sp. | reverse complement strand
GAATTAGCTTAATAAAAGTCTAAATTCTTTTAATTGACAAGTTTGAATTTTTGTCGACTAAAAAAAAGTTTGAGCTAACTCAAACTTTTAATGGAAAAGTCAGTTTTTCTTAGAAAAAAGCGCTTTATTTGAAAATTTTTCAACCCAATTGTTGAAAATCGCATCGTTAAGATTGTTTCGAACGGGAAGTGCCGTGCAATTGTTTCATCAAGGCTTGGAATTCATCCTCGGTCATCTTCTCTTTTGCTCGCGAAAAGTACGTGCTAAAGAGCAACTCTAAACTTCGAGTGACCACTTCCGATGAAGAGCATTGATGAATTTGAGCAAAGGCTTCCAGTCGCTCCACGTAATGACTCGGAACCTCGATCTCAATGGTTTGATGCTGCATGGGCTAAATCTCCTTGACTTATTATCCTGTCTCGAAGCCAAAAACTCTTCCCAAAAAGCCCCATGCGTTGATAAAAGCCAAAAGGCTCTTTCGCCTTTACGCCTCACCGTCCTCAATTTCGACCAAAAGGTTGGCGGCGGTCTTTTCTGTCAAGGTATTAATCAAAGTATCAACAGACTCAAGAGGCACATCGAGCAAAAACGTCACGTCCATCCCAAAGTCCTTTTCTAAAATCTGAGCATTAACAGATTCAAATTCTCGCAAAGCAATATTCACAAAACGATGTTCTAACGTGATGCGAACTTTCTGACACGGCACGCGCTCTCGAATGGGTAACGACTCAAGTCCTAATTTCGTGAGCCCCTGATAGGCTCTGACCAATCCTCCTGTTCCCAAAAGAATGCCACCGAAATATCGCGTCACAACGGCTGCGACTTCGCCCACTCCACAGTGCAAAAGCACCGTGAGCATCGGGCGCCCTGCCGTGCCCTTTGGCTCCCCATCGTCACTGGCTCCCACCTGAGCAGTGCTTCCGGGCTCACCAGCGACATAAGCCCAACAGTTGTGCGTTGCCGTGGCGTGCTCTTCTCGAATACGTTCGATGAAAGCCTTGGCTTCCTCGGTATTGGTGACGCGCGCTATCGTCACGATAAAACGTGAGCGATGAATAATTTCTTCAGCGCGATGAATTTCACCGGGCTTGAGATCGGGGACGTTGTAGACTGT
>DBFZTP010000079.1:0-24746 GCA_048520025.1 Candidatus Aphodousia sp. | reverse complement strand
TCCTTCCCATTCCGAACAGGACAGTGAAACGCCTTAGCGCCGATGATAGTTGGTTGTATTTCCAGTGAAAGTAGGACATTGCCTGGCTCCCCATTTAAAAGCCCTGAAGTGAAAACTTCAGGGCTTTTACTCTTTCTAGAGCCAAAAAAACATCTTCTTAAACCACAACCTTTGTGGTGGTGTGTGCTAAATTATCGCTTTATGAATAGCGAAGATCTTTTCGGTGACGCCGTCACCATCAAACAGCCCGAAAAATCGACCAATCGTCGCAAAAAGCTGACGCCTCAAAAGATGCAGCCGTTAGCTGAGCGTCTTCGTCCTCAAAACTTAGAAGAAGTCGTTGGTCAGAAACATTTATTGGGCCCCGGCATGCCACTGCGTGTGGCTTTTGAAGAAGCGCGTCCCCACTCCATGATTCTTTGGGGCCCTCCTGGTGTGGGCAAAACCACACTTGCTCGCTTAATGGCCGAAGCCTTTCACTTACCCTTTATCGCGATTTCTGCCGTATTAAGCGGCGTTAAAGATATCCGTGAAGCGGTCGAAGCCGCTCAAATCCGCATGGATCAAACGGGGGAGCCTACGCTCGTATTTGTTGATGAAGTGCACCGCTTCTCGAAGTCTCAGCAAGACGCCTTCTTGCCGCATGTGGAAAGTGGCCTTTTTGTCTTTATTGGAGCCACGACTGAAAATCCGAGTTTTGAAGTCAATAGTGCTTTATTGTCTCGCTCTGCGGTTTATGTGCTCGAGAGCTTAAAAGCAGAAGACTTTAAAGAATTGTTACCCAGAGCTGTGGAAGTTGAAGCGCCGGGCGTTGTCTTTGATGAAGATGCGCAAGACATTTTGATCAACTTGGCCGATGGGGACGCAAGACGGTTTTTAAATGCGGTGGAGTTGGCGTGCCACTTGGCGGTCGATACGAAGGTAGAAACCGTGACCGCAGAGCTTTTGAGAAAGAGTTTGCCCGCAACGCTTCGTCGCTTTGATAAGGGCGGTGAGAATTTCTACGATTTAATCTCCGCTTTGCATAAGTCAGTGAGAGGGTCTGATCCTGACGCCGCGCTTTATTGGATGACGCGAATGCTCGTTGGCGGTTGCGATCCGCTTTATCTTTGCCGTCGCATTATCCGTATGGCCACCGAAGACGTGGGATTGGCTGACCCCAGAGCGCTTGAAATTGCTTTAAATGCCGCTCAAGCCTATGAGCGATTGGGTTCTCCTGAAGGGGAACTCGCGATTGCCAATGCCGTTGTTTATTTGGCCGTCGCACCCAAGAGTAATTCCATTGAAATGGCTTATAACGCCGTGAGAAGTTTTGTGGCGAAAGACGCCTCGCGTCCCGTGCCATTTTACCTTCGTAATGCCCCTACGAAACTCATGAAAGAGTTGGGTTACTCTCAAGGTTATCGCTATGCGCATGATGAACCCGATGCGTTTGCCGCAGGCGAAATTTATATGCCTGAAGGCCTTGAATCCATTCGTTGGTATGAACCACGTCCAAGGGGATTGGAGATCAAAATCGGTGAGAAACTTCAACGTCTTGATGAAATGAATCGTCAGGCGCGTGCACAAGGCAAGGGTCGCAAGCGCGAAAAGAAGTCTTAAAAGCAGAAATCCTTTGAGTTTTCTATGGTTTTTGGCTCATTTAAGTTGTGTTTTTTCTTGCAATAAAGCGCCAAACGAGCCAAAATTAACAAATTGTTATTTTTAAACAGAACCGTTTACATTGACGGCTCTTATTAAGGAATTAGTAAATGCTCGACATTAACTTATTACGTAAGCAACTCGATGATGTGGTCGCCCGTTTGGCCACGCGTCCGTTTGAGTTCCCGGTGAAGGAATTCAATGCGTTGGAAAACGATCGCAAAGAAGTCCAAAAGCAAACCGAAGCTTTGCAAGCCTTGCGCAACAGCTTGGCTAAGCAAATCGGTACGATCAAGAAGTCCGGCGGTGATGCTTCCGAATTGATGGCCGAAGCGGCTGCCATTCCTGAAAAGCTCGTTGACCTTGAAGCCCGTTTGGCCGATATCCGCAACGACCTTGAAGAGTTGATGATGAGCGTGCCGAACCTTCCGACGGAATCCGTTCCGGTGGGTAAGGACGAACGCGACAATCCTGAAGTCCGTCGCTGGGGTACGCCTCGCACGTTTGACTTTGAAGTCAAGGATCACGTCGATATCGGTATGCCCTTAGGTTTGGACTTTGAAACGGCTGCTAAGGAATCCGGTTCACGCTTTTGCTTCATGCGCGGTCAAGTGGCTCGCTTGCATCGTGCTTTGGCTCAATTCATGCTCGATACGCATACGAGCGAACACGGTTACACCGAATGCTATACGCCTTACATCGTCTCTGCTGAAACGATGCGTGGCACGGGTCAATTGCCGAAATTTGAAGAAGACCTCTTTGCCGCTAAGAAGGGTGGCCAAGACGGTGAAGGCGAACACTTGTACTTGATCCCGACGGCTGAAGTGTCTTTGACGAATATGGTGAGCGGCAAGCTTTTGCGCGCTGACGAATTGCCCATCAAGATTACGGCTCATACGCCTTGCTTCCGCTCTGAAGCCGGCTCCTACGGTCGTGATACGCGCGGTATGATCCGTCAACACCAATTCGATAAGGTCGAAATGGTTCGTATCGTTAGCCCCGAAGACAGCTACAACCATCTTGAAGAAATGGTCAATAACGCTGAACGCATTCTTCAAAAGTTGGGCCTTCCGTACCGTGTGATCACGCTTTGCACGGGTGACATGGGCTTTGGCGCTGCCAAGACCTATGACTTGGAAGTTTGGATTCCGGCACAAAACACGTACCGTGAAATCTCTTCTTGCTCCAACTGCGAAGCTTTCCAAGCTCGTCGCATGGGCGCTCGCGTGAAGGGCAAGGACGGTAAGCCCCAATACGTTCACACGTTAAACGGTTCCGGCTTGGCAGTGGGTCGTGCTTTGGTGGCCGTTTTGGAAAACTACCAAAATGCCGACGGCTCTGTGACGGTGCCTGAAGTGCTTCGTCCGTACATGGGCGGCGTTGAAGTGCTTCGCCCGGAAAACCAACCGTTGCGCGACTTTAAAGCTTAATTTGCTTTAAAACGATCCAAGCAAAGTGGCCTCACAATTTGTGAGGCCATTTGCGTTGGAGGGTGAAGATTTACTGTTGTGCCGTGTGTCGAATCTTTTGTATCAAATCCCATTGAGGATTGTAGACTTTGGTATCGACATCCAAAAGTCCCAACACGGTGTGATAGAGATGGTCATGAGTGACGTTATCGAGTTCCGTGAGGGTAAAGACGTTAGTTCCCAAGCGCTTTTGCGTGCCTTCAGAGAGCCACAAGATGCCGGGCACTTGGGTTTGTTCATTGGGGGCCACCAAACGGGGAGCACCGTGCAAAAACAAGCTCTTTTCGCCCACGCTTTCACCATGATCACTCATGAAAATGAGAGAAGAATCAATGTCTTTTCGAGCCTCCAAAACTTTAATCATTTCGTTAAGAGCATAGTCGGTGTAACGAACGGAGTTGTCATAGGCATTTAAGATTTCTTCTCGTGTGCATTTGCTGAAATCATTGCTTCGGCAAGCCGGTTTAAAAAACTCCATATTTTGCGGATAGCGCTTGAAATAAGCCGGGCCGTGCGAGCCCATCATGTGCAAAACGATGACTCGATTTTTACCGGTTGATGGTGCATCCAATTCGCGCTTTAACGCTTCAATGAGGTTTTGATCGGTTTCACGAGCCACTTGAGGTGCATTCTTACTTTTAACCCCTTGGCAAACCCCTTTGCAGCCCGATTGGTTATCAATCCATGTGACGTCAAACCCTGCGCGTTGCAAAAGTGGCAACAACGATTCTTCCGTCACGATGCGTTGGCGATCATAATCACGACGACCAATACGAGAGAACATGCAAGGTAAAGACTGTTCCGTGTCGGTACCGCAGGTGCTTACTTTTGGGAAAGAAATAATATTGCGTTGCGAAAGATTGGGATTCGTTTCACGATCGTAGCCCGCCAATTGCCAACTTGCCGAACGCGTGGTTTCTCCCGCAACAATGACCGTGACCGTGGGACGGGTGTTATTGCTTAAAGCCGGGCCCATTTGCGGGGAATCATCGACGACAAGGCGTACGCGTTGAGAGCTTGAGCTCGAATCTTCTTTAAACGTCTTATAAGTGGAGACCAACGAATTAAAAGGCGTGATGAGATAGCGAACATCACGGTGATTTCGCATAAGACTGCTTATGGGTTGGAGGGCACTTAAAATAAAAATGCCAGCAAGCCCAATGCTCAAAAGCCCCATCGAAAGAGATGTGACTCTTTTCGTTTTAGGAAGGTACTTTAAGCAAAGTAGGGGCAATGCACTAAAGAGCGCCACTTTGAAAATCCACGTCAGCGTGATGAGATCGAAAACTTCCGCGGGATTGGTTTCTAAGGAGTTGCGAATCATGTTGGGGGAAATCACAATCCCGTACTGAGAGCAAAAGACGTTGGTGACCGCACTGATCAAAATCAAAACCCCTAGCACGGGTTTTAAAATCTTGGCAGGTAACAGGATTTGCATAAAATACAGCCACGCTGCGAATAAACAAATTAATACAATATACGCGTTGATCAATGTACCAATCGTTGTAAGCTTCCAAAGACGCACGAAAAATTCAGAACACAAAACGCTAACCCACACGACGGCAAAAATAAACGTGTAGAAGTTACGTGCTTTCAAGATGAAGTTCTTCACAATGACTCCAAAAAAGAATGAATTGATGAAGAACAGTTTGGCAAGGGGTGTGTCAAAGCCCTGTCAAACGACCGTTAAAAAGGCGTGAAAAGAAAGCACCCTTTTGTAACGATTTTGTGGACTAAGAACATTCCTTTTTAGGAAAACACCATGAAAAGAATTCTTTTTGTTGATGACAATCCCGATATTCTTTTAGCTTTAATTGATTATTTTTCTAATCGAGATTGGATTACCGACAGTTGTGGCAATGGAGCGATGGCGCTCAATTTGCTCTCAACGAATGAATACGACATTTTGGTTTTAGATGTGACCATGCCGGGCATGAGTGGGATTGAAGTTTGTCGTCGTTTACGAGACGCGGGGAATCTCATTCCGATTTTGATGTTAACGGCTCGCGACAGTAACGATGATGTGGTGACAGGACTTGAAGCGGGAGCTGACGATTATCTCATCAAACCCTTTGAGTTAAAAGTGCTAAAGGCTCGCATTGAAGCCCTTTTGAGACGCTCGCAAGGGATGGTGAGCACGAAACTTCAAGTGGGCGATTTGGTCTACGATACGAAGAGTTTTAAGGTGAGTCGCGCAGGCGTCGCGGTGAATTTGAATCCGACGTGTTTGAAAATCTTAAAGCTATTGATGAGAGCATCGCCTGCGGTCGTCAGTCGTCGTGAGATGATGGATGCAATCTGGGGCGAGGAAGCGCCGGAAACGGACTCCTTAAGAGCCAATATCTACCTTTTGAGAAACGAGATTGATAAGAATTTTGATTCACCTCTCATTCACACGCATCCCGGTTTGGGGTGGTCTCTTTCGGAAAAAAAGAGTCAATTATGAGTAACGCAAAACGCAGTCTTCAATATCGAATCGTGGCGGCCATTACGGTCACGCTTTTTGTGGTGGCGGGGATCTATTCATTGGTTCTTTCGGCGGTGATTTTTTACACCGAAGAACATTTGGTTTCTGAGAACTTAAAAGAAAGCTTGGACATCGTTGTTGAACAAAATATCCCTCAAGGGATTGTTCCGAATTTTGGGGACAGCGTAAAAATTTATGCCAAAACAGACCCGGATCATTTGGGGCTTAAACCCATACCCGACTTCTTGATGAATGCGCCGATGGGCTATTCAGAATTTTTTGAAGACGACAAGGCCTTCTTTATTTTTCGCAAACCGGTCAACGATAATGATTTCATGATCGTCCGAGACCAAAGCGAATTTGAAGAAAAGGAAAGACTCATTCAATTGGCTGCGCTTTTAGGTGTGGTGATTTCCGTGAGTTGCGGCTTGGTGTTGGGTTGGATTTTAAGTCGAGGGATTGTGAATCCCATTAAGCGACTTGGGGAAGAGATTCAGCGCAGTGCTCAAAGTCCAACCTTTGAACCTTTGAAAGTTCACGCTGAAGATAAAGAAATTGATACCTTGGCGAAATTCTGCGAGTCTTCCATTGAACGACTTCATTCATTGGTTCAACAAGAAAAAAATTACACCTCGGATTTAAGTCACGAGATCCGCACGCCTTTAACGGTGATTCGTTTAAATGCGGAACTTTTGGGTGAGACGGAACTCACACCCTCTCAACGACGCTATGCGGACAAAATTGCCTCAGCGAGCGATCAAATTCAGCATTTAACGACGAGTTTATTGAATTTGGCCCGCGAAGATATTAAGGAAACGAATACGGTTAAGCCTTTGGAAGAAGTTGCTTATGAATTGGTTGAACTCTTGCAGAGCACAAATTCCTTTAGTGGGACAGCGCTTAAGATTGAAGGGCAGTCGTCTGTGCTGTGGCCCGAAGTGGCCACTCAAACCGTCATGAGAAATTTAATTCTCAATGCGGTCACTCATAGTGCTTCGGCTGTGATTGCCATCAAAATCAGCGATACCGGGTTTCAGATTGTGGATCACGGGGTTGGGATTTCGCAAGATGAGATCGAGAAAATCTTCATGCCGTTCTTTAGAGGCGAGCATGGAAATAGCAAGGGTTTGGGCTTGGGATTATCCATTGTGAAACGCATCTGTGATAAGCAAAAGTGGACAATTAAAGTCTCAACTCAAGTGGGGCAAGGAAGCACTTTTTCAATTCAAAAATAATTTTGACCGTTTTTTGACGCGCTCCTTTGCATAATGCGTGCCGTTGATGCAAAGGAGTTTTTTATGTTCAGAAAGTTTTCTCTCGAAATCCTCATTCCCTTGGTCTTTTTAACGATCCTCATTATCAATCCGCCCCATGGGCTTGATTATTGGATTTCTCAACAGTTTTACGATCCTGACTTGGGTTGGACGCTGCACAAGAATTTCTTTTTTACCCAAATTATTCATAAGGGAGGCAAAGTTCTCTCGGGCGTGATCTATCTTTATTTTCTTATCCGTTTGGTGTGGATTTTCAAGAAAGGGGAGCGCTTTTACGATGAAAAGAAGCGCCTATCAATTGCCATTGTGGCTGGGATACTTTCCTTAATTGCCGTGTGGTTATTAAAGCAAATCACGGACGTGCCTTGTCCGTGGGATGTGATGGGCTTGGGTGGCTGTCAAATTCCTGTCAATCCTTTTGCGGGCGCCTTTTGGGGCAAAAATGCCTGTTGGCCGGGCGGTCACGCCGGTGCCGGTTTTTCCCTTTTAGCGTTCTTTTTTGTCTACCGTTACAACAACCCTCGATTGGGTCTGATTCTTCTTGTGGGGGCTTTGGCTTTGGGCGCTATTTTTGGTTTTGGTCGAATGGTGCAAGGAGCGCATTTCTTGTCTCACAACGTGAGCACGATGTTGATTGACTGGTTGATTCCGGCAACGATTTTCTTTGTGTATGACCTAAAGAAGATGAGGTGTTAAATTTGAAAAAATGTAGGACATCTGCGGGGCATAAAAATAGCAGGCTTCGAGGGCCTGCTACTATTGAATCTCTGGCGGAGAGAGAGGGATTTGAACCCTCGATACGGACGAGCCGTATACCGGATTTCGAGTCCGGCGCATTCGACCACTCTGCCATCTCTCCAGAGAAGTCTCGAATTATATCGAAATCCGCCTCATTTTCCTAGGGAAAAATCCTAGCGTTTGGCAACCTAAGTCCTACAAGGTGTTGTGTTAAGACAACGAAATTTCAACAAAAACGCTTTTGATTATTCTCGTTAATACTCAAAGAGGCTAAAAACATTTGAGATTGCTCAAACTTTTAACTTCTTTTTACTGCACAATGATCTTATGGTGATATCTTGTCTCTATAAGCCTTATTTTCTCGAGGAGAACTTCATTATGGACATTAAAGAAATCATTGAACGCAACAAACGCGCCCATCATCGCCTTGGTTTGATCACCAAGGAATTGTATGACACGTTGAGCGACGGCCATCACAACAGTTTGCGTGCTTCTCAAGTCACCGAAATGATGAACGCCTCCTTTGAAATGCTCAAAGAAAGCGATGTGATGTTGTCTTGGGCTGAAGACGGTCTTCCTGGCGAAGCTGAAGTCAAGGTCGAAGCCGAACCCAAGAAAGCACCGGCTAAGAAAGCCGCCGCTAAGAAACCGGCTGCCAAAAAGGCTGCTGCTAAACCTGCCGCTAAGGCTGCTGCAAAGCCCGCAGCTAAGAAGGCTCCTGCCAAGAAGGCTGCCGCTGCTAAGCCTGTAGCTGAAAAAGCAGAACCCGCTAAGAAGGCCCCGGCTAAGAAAGCCGCCGCTAAACCTGCCGCCAAGGCTGCTGCCAAGCCCGTAGCCGAAAAGGCTGCACCGGCAAAGAAGGCACCTGCTAAGAAAGCGGCTGCCAAGCCTGCCGCTAAGGCTGCTGCAAAGCCCGCCGCCAAGAAAGCAGCACCCGCCAAGAAGGCAGCTCCTGCTAAAAAGGTAGCCGCTAAGGCCGCACCGAAGGCTGCTGCTAAACCTGCAGCTGAAAAGGCTGCACCGGTCAAGAAGGCCCCTGCCAAGAAGGCCGCTGCTAAACCTGCTGCCAAGGCCGCTCCGAAGGCTGCCGCCAAGCCCGTTGCCAAGAAGGCTCCGGCTAAAAAGGCACCCGCTAAGAAAGCTGCCGCTAAGAAGTAATCCTTTTTAGCTTTTCTCGAAAGCCACCGTTAAACTTTTAGCGGTGGTTTTCTTATATTTAAGCCTTCACTTTTAAAAGGTGTCGCCCATGTCGGCCAAAATGCGTTTCATCACTGCAATGCTCATTTTCTCCACCATTGCGTTGGTGGTAAAAAATGTGGAGTATTCAGCAAGCGTTATTGTTTTAGCCCGTTGTGTCATTGGGGCACTCTTTTTGATGGGCTTTTTCGTGGTGACGCGCAGATGTCCCGATTGGAAAGCAATTAAAGAAAACGGACGATGGTTGTTGCTCTCTGGGATTGGGTTGGGGCTAAATTGGCTTTTTCTCTTTGAAGCTTTTAAACATACGACGGTATCAGTTTCGATTCTTTGCTACTACTTAGCGCCTGTCATTGCGCTTTTGTCGGCGCCGATTTTCTTAAAAGAAAACATCACTCGCCAACAAGTGTTATGCATCTTGGTAGCGCTTTTCGGTATGTTTTTTGTCTCCGGCGCCTATAGCGGTGAAATCGTTGGCGTGACGGGGATTGTCTTTGCGCTTCTTGCCGCGCTTTTCTACGCTTCAGTCATTGTGATCAACCGAAAGATTAAAAATATTTCTCCGTACGATGTCTCGATGATTCAACTCTTGTGTGCAGCTTTGATTTTTGTTTTCTATGTTCCGATGACGCAAGACCTCTCCGCAATTGCTTGGAGCAATGAAGCGGCACTCTTACTTTTGATTGCCGGTGTTGTTCACACGGGGATTGCGTATTTACTTTATTTTTCAAGTTTTTCGTCGCTTTCTACGCAAAGTATCTCAGTTTTAAGCTACCTCGACCCCGTGATGAGTATGGTCTTTGCGTGGCTCATTTTGAATGAACCGTTAACCACCTCTTCCATGATTGGCGGGGCTTTGATTTTAGGGGCAACGTTTGTGATGGAATTTTGTGGAAAAAATGAAAAAAATAATGACTAAGTGATTGATTTTTTGGTCGCAACCTGTATAATTGCGCAGAGATAAAAATAATAAAGGCACTTCTTAAAGTGCCTTTGTTGTTTCTGTCCTACTGTCTGGATACGGGGAGAAGGGATTTTCACCGTATAAACCTTCGGTAAGGCTTTGAAAATAAGGCATTTCCGATGTGTGATTGATGGGCCAAGTGGCCCTTTTTTATTGCAATTTTAAAAGCAAAGAGTATTTCAAAAACATGAGTGAATCTACGACTGATTTGGTGTCGATGGTTGAGCAAACGGTTACCGGCATGGGCTACGAGTTTGTGGACTTGGAGTATTTGCCGCGTGGCATGATTCGCGTCTCGATGGACAGCCCCACGGGGGTTGGCGTTGATGATTGCGAACGCGTGAGCAACCAATTGACTCACCTTTTTACCGTTGAAGAGGTGAATTACGAACGTCTTGAGGTGTCTTCACCCGGTGTTGAACGTCCTTTAAAGCGTCTCGTTGACTGGAAGCGTTTTGAAGGTGCTTTGGCCCACGTTGAACTCTTTGCTCCGTTAGTGGCCGAAGGGTTCCCGGAAGCCGGTCGTCGCAAGTTAGACGGCCGCATCAAAGGCGTGGAAGGCGAAGGAATCGAGGCCCGAATCCAATTTTTATTTACGGATGAAAAGCCCGCTAAAACGCCGGCTCAAGCTGCACGCGAACGCATTGCTCTGAAAAAGAGCGGCAAGAAAGCCGCAGCCGTTGAACCGGTTCTCGTGAGTTTTACGATCGATCAAGTGGATCGAGCTCACTTGGTTGCAGAATTAAACTTCAAAGGAAAGTAAAAAATGAATCGCGAAATGCTTGAAATGGTTGAAGTGTTGGCCCAAGAGAAGAATGTGCCCCGTGAGGTCGTCTTCGGTGTGCTCGAAACGGCTTTAGCCAGCGCTATTAAGAAGGCTAACTTCCAAGGTGAAGACGCTGATGTGGAGGTGGCCGTTGATCGTGCAACGGGTGACTACCAAGCTTGGCGCCGTTGGTTGGTGGTGGCCGATGAAGAAGGTCTTCAAGAGCCCGATCGCCAAGAAATGTTCTCTGACATTCACGAAGATTATCCGGATTTGGTCGTGGGCGACTACATCCGTGAAGAAGTGGCCAACATCAATAGTTCCGGTCGTCGTTTTGCTCAAGATGCCAAGCAAGTGATTTTGCAACGCTTGCGCGACGCAGAACGCGAACAAATGTTGGTTGAATTCTTGGCTCGCGATGAAAAGATCGTCTCCGGTCTCGTCAAGCGCATGGACAAGGGTGACGCTGTGGTTGAAATCGGTAAGGTTGAAGCCCGTTTGCCGCGCTCTGAAATGTTGCCCAAGGAAACGATGCGCCCGGGCGATCGCGTTCGTGCTTTCGTTGCTCGCGTTGATCGCATGAGCAAGGGTCAACAAATCTTCTTGTCCCGCACGTGCCCGGAATTCATTAAAGAATTGTTTGCCCTTCAAGTGCCCGAAATCGAAGAAGGCCTCTTGGAAATCAAGAGCGCTGCTCGTGATCCGGGTAGCCGCGCCAAGATCGCCGTGCAAGCCAAGGACGCTCGTTTGGATCCGGTCGGTACCTGTATCGGTGTTCGCGGTACGCGTGTGAACGCTGTTTCCAATGAATTGGGCGGCGAACGCGTGGACATCGTGGTTTGGGATGATGAACCGGCTCAATTTGTCGTGAGCGCCCTGGAACCGGCTAAGGTGACGGGCGTTGTGATGCTTGAGGATACCCACACGATGGAAGTGGTGGTTGATGAAGATAACTTGGCGATCGCCATTGGTCGCGCCGGTCAAAACGTGCGTTTGGCCAGTGAATTGACGGGTTGGAAGATCGACATCATGACCAACGAAGAAGCCAGCGCCAAGCGTGATGATGAAACGGCCAAGATGCGTGAAGAATTTACGCAAAAGTTGGACGTGGATGCCGATGTGGCTGATATCTTGATCGAAAACGGTTTCTCCACGATCGAAGAAGTGGCTTACGTGCCTGAGGCTGAACTTTTGGAAATTGAAGCCTTTGACGAAGACACGGTGAAGATTTTGCGTGAACGCGCTCGTAACAAGTGCTTGATGCAAGACTTGGAACGTGAAGAAAACTTGCGCCAAGCCGAGCCCGAAATGGTGGCTTTGGAAGGCATGGATAATGATTTGGTTAATGTGCTCGTGGCCCACGGTGTCAAGACCCGTGATGACCTCGCCGAATTAGCCGTTGATGAATTGGTGGAAATGAGCGGTATCGATACCGATCGCGCCAGCAAGTTGATTCTCGCTGCCCGCGCCCACTGGTTTAATAATTAAAGTCGAACTTTGTCGAAACGAAAACAGTTAACGTTAGAGAAAGATCGAGAAGGAAGAAATATGGCAAATTCGACTGTATTAGAACTCGCCAAAGAAATGAATGTGACGGCGCAAGAAATGCTCCAGCAGTTAAAGAACGCCGGCATTCAAAAGTCAAGCGAAACCGATGCTGTCACCGATGGTGACAAGCGTCGTTTGATTGAATTTTTGCGTACCGACCGTCAAGCCAAGCCGCGCAAGATAACCTTGACGCGTAAGGAAACGACGACGGTAAAGCAGGCCGACGGTCAACACACCGTGAAGGTGGAAGTGCGCCGTAAGCGCGTTTTGGTGAAAAACGCTGCCAGCAACAACGCTTCTCGTGAAGAAGCGATCGCTCAAGAACGCGCTCGTGCTATGGAAGAGGCTCGCGCCAAGATGCAAGCTGAAGAAGCTCAACGCAAGGCCGAAGAGGCTGCTCGCGCTGAGGCTGAAGCCGCTCGCGCAAAGGCCGAAGAAGAGGCTCGCGCCAAGGCTGTCGCCGAAGAAGCTCGTAAGGCTGAAGAAGCCAAGCGCGCTCAAGAAAAGGCAAAACACGAAGCCAACAAGACTCGTGAGCAAAAGCCCCAAGCCAAGGCTCAGCCCAAGGCTGAACCGAAGGTTGACGATAAGGCGGCTGCTGAACAAAAGGCTCGTCGTGAAGAAGCTAAGCGCAAGGCCGAAGAAGAAGCCCGCGCTATTCGCGAAATGATGAGTAAGCCCAAGACCGGTGTTCAAAAGGCCAAGCCCGAACCCAAGAAAAATGATGGCAAGAAGCCCTCTGATAAGAAAAAGGGCAACAAGAACGCGATGCAACAAGATCGCGACGATGACAGCAAGAAAAAGGGTGGCGGCAAGCACGCAGGTGGCGGTCATAACGCCGGTGGCGCTAAGTGGGAAGAATCCAACAAGCACCGTGGCAATCGTGGCAATGCTCGCGTGATGGACGAACAAGGTGATGAATGGGTTGGCGGCAACCGTCGTAAGGGCGGCCGTCGTCATGAACAAAATAAGCCGCAACAAGTTCAAAACAACGAACCGGTGGTTCGCGAAGTGAGCGTGCCGGAAACGGTGAGCGTGGCTGACTTGGCTCACAAGATGGCTGTGAAGGCCACTGAAGTCATCAAGACGTTGATGAAGATGGGCCAAATGTGCACGATTAACCAAATGTTGGACCAAGATACGGCCATGTTGGTGGTCGAAGAAATGGGCCACAAGGCAATCGCCGCTAAGCCCGATGATCCTGAAGCCATTTTGGGCGACATGATGCAAGAAAACGTGGCAGAAAGCTTGCCGCGTCCGCCGGTGGTGACCATCATGGGTCACGTTGACCACGGTAAGACGAGTTTGTTGGACTACATCCGTCGCGCCAAGGTTGCCCAAGGCGAAGCCGGTGGTATTACGCAACACATCGGTGCTTATCACGTTAAGACCCCGCGTGGCATTGTGACCTTCTTGGATACCCCGGGGCACGAAGCCTTTACGGCCATGCGTGCTCGTGGTGCACAAGCCACCGACATCGTGATTTTGGTGGTGGCCGCTGACGACGGTGTGATGCCGCAAACGAAGGAAGCTATTGCTCACTCCAAGGCCGCAGGCGTGCCGATGGTGGTTGCCATCAATAAAATCGATAAACCGGAAGCCAATCCGGAACGCGTTAAGCAAGAACTCGTTCAAAACGATGTGATGCCGGAAGACTGGGGTGGCGATGTGCCCTTTATCCCCGTGTCTGCTAAGACCGGTCAAGGCGTCGATGAGTTGTTGGAAAACGTCCTTTTGCAAGCTGAAATGCTTGAATTGAAGGCGCCGCGTGAAGGTTTTGCCCGTGGTCTCGTGGTGGAATCTCGTTTGGACAAGGGTCGTGGTCCTGTGGCCTCTATTCTCGTTCAAGCCGGTACCCTTCACCGTGGCGACATTGTGTTGGCCGGTGCTGAGTTCGGTCGCGTTCGCGCCATGATTAATGAATTGGGTAAGGCCGTGACTGAAGCCGGTCCCTCGATTCCGGTGGAAATTCAAGGTTTGTCCGGTGTTCCGCAAGCCGGTGACGAAATCATGGTTTTGCCTGACGAACGTAAGGCCCGTGAAATCGCTCTCTTCCGTCAAGGTAAGTATCGCGATGTGAAGTTGGCTAAGAAGCAAGCCGCTAAGCTTGAAAACCTCTTCTCCGATGCCGCCAATGGCGACGTGAAGAGCTTGGCTTTGATTGTGAAGGCCGACGTTCAAGGTTCTACGGAAGCTATCGTTCATGCATTAACGAAGTTGTCCACGGATGAAGTTCGCGTTCAAGTGGTTCACTCTGCTGTGGGTGGTATCACGGAAAATGACGTGAACTTGGCATTGGCTAGCCAAGCCGTCATCATCGGCTTTAACGTTCGTGCTGACGCTCAAGCCCGTAAGTTGGCAGAAGTTGAAGGCGTTGACCTTCGCTACTACAACATCATTTACGACGCCGTGGATGATGTGAAGGCGGCCATGGGCGGTATGTTGGCTCCGGAACAACGCGAAACGATGTTGGGTATGGTGGAAATCCGCCAATGCATCCGCGTACCGAAGGTCGGTATGATTGCCGGCTGTAAGGTCTTGGAAGGCGTGGTTAAGCGCTCTGCTTCGGCTCGCTTGTTGCGCGACAGCGTTGTGATTTACACGGGCGAATTGGCAAGCTTGCGTCACTTCAAGGACGACGTTCGCGAAGTCAAGGCCGGTATGGAATGCGGCTTGTCGTTAAAGGGCTACGACGATATCAAGGAAGGCGATCAACTCGAAATCTTTGAAGTGACCGAAGTCGCTCGTACGTTGTAATTAATAAGGATGGAGGGGACGGGTAAAAAAGACTTGTCCCCATCCGCCGATAAGAATAAAAGGATTTGAATTCATGAGAGCTGCAAAACCGGGACGCGCTCAGCGCGTAGCCGATCAGATCCAACGCGATCTGGCTCGCTTGATTCCGTTGGAAGTCCGAGATCCTCGCGTGGGTTTGGTGACGTTAACGGGTTGTGATATCACGCCCGACTATGCGCACGCAAAGGTTTACTTTACCGTGATCGGTGCCGAGCCTGAAAGTGCTCGTGAAGGTTTAAATGCTGCGGCCGGGATGCTTCGCAATCACTTATTTAAGTTATTGCAAATTCATACGGTGCCGACGTTGCATTTTGAACATGACGAGAGCGTGGCTCGCGGCTTTGAAATGGATCAGCTCATTGCCAAGGCAATGAAGACAACGAAAGGTCAGTGATGCGACGCAAAGGTCAAGCCATTGACGGAGTCCTCCTTTTAGATAAAGCCTACGGGGAGACCTCCAACGCAGCACTGCAAACGGCACGCCGCTTATTTAATGCCCAAAAGGCAGGTCATACGGGAACGTTAGATCCCTTGGCAAGCGGTTTACTGCCGGTGACGTTTGGCGAAGCAACGAAGTATTCCGCTGACTTGCTCCATGCCGATAAAACGTACATTGCCGGGGTGAAACTCGGCGTAACAACCACAACGGGCGATCTGGAAGGAGAGTTCGTTGAAACAAAACCTGTGAATGTAACGCGTGAAATGCTCGAGGCGACATTAGAGGCGTTTCGAGGGGATATTTTGCAAGTCCCGCCGATGTTTTCGGCCTTAAAGCGTGACGGTAAAACGCTCTACGACTTGGCTCGTGCCGGTGTTGAAATTGAGCGTGAGCCCCGAGAGGTTCGCATTGAAGCGTTAAATGTTTTATCGTTTGAAGATGAACTTTTAACGATTGAAGTGACGGTATCAAAGGGCACTTACATTCGCGTTTTAGCCGAGGATATCGGCAAAGCTTTAGGGTGTGGAGCGCACCTCGCGAGCCTTCGACGCACGCGCGTCGGCGACTTGACAATTGATGGAGCCGTGACGATTGCTCAACTGAAAGCAACCGACGCACAAGCTCTTCAAGCTTACTTAAAGCCCGTGGATGCGTTAATGCAAACATTACCTGCGGTGCATTTAAATGAAACGGATACGGTTCGCTTCTGTCACGGTCAACGTTTACCGTTGGGCTTGGCAGCCTGTGACCGAGTTCGCGTCTATGGCGCGGACGAACAAATGGTGGGGACAGCGCGCGTGAATGATCGCGGCGTGCTTGAACCCGAACGATTAATTGCCAACAAGAAAGATATTGAGGCAAAACATGACTAGTACTCGTGCGATTCGCAATATTGCGATTATTGCTCACGTTGACCACGGTAAGACGACGATGGTTGACAAACTTTTGCGCGCTGCCGGCACTTTCCGTGCTAACCAAGAAGTGGCAGAACGTGTGATGGACAGCGGTGACTTGGAACGCGAACGCGGTATCACCATTTTGGCCAAAAACTGCGCAGTCGAATACGAAGGGACGCACATCAATATTATTGATACCCCGGGGCATGCTGACTTCGGTGGTGAAGTTGAACGCGTTTTGTCCATGGTTGACGGTGTTTTGTTGTTGGTCGACGCTGTGGAAGGCCCGATGCCGCAAACGCGTTTCGTGACGCGTAAAGCTTTGGCTTTAGGCTTAAAGCCCATCGTTGTGATCAATAAGATCGACCGTCCGGGCTCTCGCCCTGATTGGGTTTTGAACCAAACGTTTGACTTATTTGATAAGTTGGGCGCTACGGAAGAACAATTGGACTTCCCGGTGATCTACGCTTCCGCATTGGAAGGTGTGGCCGGTTTCACTGAAGATATTGAAGAATTAAAGAAGATCGGTAACATGCGTGCCATTTTCGATACGGTGATCGAAAAGGTGCCGGTGCGTGATGACGATCCTAATGCTCCGTTGCAATTGCAAATTTGCTCCTTGGACTACTCGAGCTACGTCGGCAAGATCGGTATCGGTCGTGTGCATCGCGGTCGCATCCACGCGGGCACCGAAGTTTGCATCATGAATGGTCCCGACGATACGCCGAAAAAGGCCAAGATTAACCAATTGTTGATGTTCCAAGGTTTGGATCGCACGTTGGTGGATTCTGCTGAAGCTGGCGACATCGTGTTGGTTAACGGTATTGAAGAGTTGTCGATCGGTACGACCATTACGGCAGTGGATCAACCCGAAGCTCTGCCGCTTTTGAAGGTGGACGAACCGACGTTGGCCATGAACTTCCAAGTCAACTCCAGCCCCTTGGCTGGCCGCGAAGGTAAGTTCGTGACGTCTCGTCAAATTCGTGAACGTTTGGAACGTGAATTGAAGTCCAACGTGGCTATGCGTATGCGTCAAACCGATGACGAAACGGTCTTTGAAGTGGCCGGTCGCGGTGAATTGCACTTGACGATTTTGATCGAAAACATGCGTCGTGAAGGCTATGAATTGGCCGTGTCTCGTCCGCAAGTGTTGATGAAGGAAGTCGACGGTGTGAAGATGGAACCGTACGAAGTCTTGACGGTTGACGTTGAAGAAGATCACCAAGGCACCGTGATGGAAGAATTGGGTCGTCGTAAGGGTGACCTTCAAGACATGCAACCCGACGGCAAGGGTCGTGTACGTTTAGAGTACCGTATTCCTGCTCGCGGTTTGATCGGTTTCCAAAGTGAATTCATGACGATGTGCCGTGGTACGGGTATCATGAGCCACGTTTTTGATGACTACGGTCCGATCAAAGAAGGTGATGTCGGTGAACGTCGTAACGGTGTGTTGATCAGTCAAGATACGGGTGATGCTGTGGCTTACGCTTTGTGGAAGTTGCAAGATCGCGGTCGTATGTTTGTCAAACCCGGTGACAAGCTCTATGAAGGCATGATCATCGGTATCCACTCTCGCGATAACGACATCGTTGTGAACCCGATTCGCGGTAAGCAATTGACGAACATCCGTGCTTCCGGTACGGACGAAGCCATCCGCTTGGTGCCGCCCGTTCAATTGACGCTTGAACACGCTGTTGAATTTATCAACGATGACGAATTGGTTGAAATTACGCCGAAGACCATTCGTTTGCGTAAGCGTTATTTGACGGAAATCGATCGCCGTCGTCACGCTCGTGCTGAACGTGAAGCATAATCGAAGTTAATTTTTCGGTTTTATGAAAAAAAAGAAAGTGCCCGCAACCTGTCCTTGCGGTAGCCTCTTGAGCTACGAGGATTGTTGCGGGCGTTTTCATGCGGGCAGCCCCGCTCCTGATGCGGTGAGCCTGATGAAAAGTCGTTACTCGGCTTTCGTCAAGGTGTTGCCGGATTATCTTTTAAAGACTTGGCACGCGACAACCAGACCGACTGAGTTGGATCTCTCCGACCCGGTGAAATGGTTGGGGCTTGAGATTAAAGACAGTAGCGAATCGGGCGATACCGCGACGGTGACTTTTGTGGCGCGAGGCAAAATCGAAGGTCGTGCGTTTCGTCAGGTGGAAAAAAGCCGCTTTGTACGTGAAAACGGTCTTTGGTTTTATGTGGACGGGGAGGTTGAGTAAATGGCTTTGACTGACCATCCAAAGCGTATTTTGGAAGGCGCGCTTTTAACAAGCGAGACGGCTTTGTCGATTGCGAGCCTTCGTCAATGTTTAGACCGTCGCTACACACGCATTGAAGTGCACGCGATGCTTCTTGAGTTGCAAGACGAGTGGAAAGAACGCGCATTGGAACTCAAAGAAGTCGGAGATGGTTTGTGGCGATTCCAATCGGTGCCGCAGATGAGAGAAATTCTTCAAAAACTGCACCCCGAGGAAGCGCCGAAATACACGCGTACCGTCATGGAAACGTTAGCCGTTATTGCGTATCGGCAACCCGTGACGCGAGGCGATATTGAAAAAATTCGTGGTGTGACCGTAAATGCCAACGCCATGAAAACGCTCATTGATCGTAATTGGATTGAAGTGATCGGCCGTCGTGAGACGGTGGGGCATCCGGAACTTTTTGCCACCACACGCCAATTTTTATTGGATTTGGGGCTAAACAGTTTGGAAGATTTGCCTGCGATCGGAACGCGAGATGATGCGCCCGATGAAGACTTTGAACTCTTCGATGGGCAAAACGAAACGCTTCAATTAGAAGGTTTGAGCACAGAAGATTATTTATCAAGCATTGACGCCGAACACGCCAAGCTTGAAGAACTGGCCATGCCTATCATGCAGGCGGTCGAACAAACGAATGAATTACCCAAGGCAGAGGAAGAACAAACGCCTCAAATGTCTTTGGTAGAGGAAGAAGCTGATGAGAACAACAACTAAGAAGCCTCGCACGCAAGGCGCCGGTGCAACGAGTGGTCGTGGTGCCCGAACGACGGGCGCTCGTGGCGGTCAACGCACGCAAAAAAATACGCCTTTCCGAGCTCCTGCGAAAAAGGCTTTGCCTACTCGCACGGCGCGTCCCGTGAAGCCTATGGTGCAAAATGAAGAAACGACGGTGGCCAAAGTCATCGATACGATGAATTCTGACAAGTTGCAAAAGGTGTTGGCCGATGCCGGTTTAGGTTCTCGTCGTGACATGGAAGCTTTAATTGCAACGGGCGTTGTTACGATCAACGGCGATGTGGCCAAGGTGGGTGACCGCGTGCGTCCCAACGACATGATTCGTGTGAAGGGTCGTTTGGTTAAACGCCAATCGGTTTCTGAAGACGCGCCTCGTGTGCTTTTGTACCATAAGCCTGCCGGCGAAATCGTTTCCATGGATGACCCCGAAGGTCGTGCCAGCGTCTTTGATCACTTACCGCGTGTGCAAGGGGCTCGCTGGATTGCCGTGGGCCGTTTGGACTACAACACTGAAGGTGTTTTGCTCTTTACGACGAGTGGCGAATTTGCCAACATGCTCATGCACCCGCGCTATCGCATTGAACGCGAATACGCTGTGCGCGTGCAAGGGGAGTTGACCGAAGAGAGCAAGGAAAAGCTCTTAAAGGGCGTGAAGCTCGATGACGGCATTGCCCAGTTTTCTCGTGTGGAAGACATCGGGGGCGTCTCCTCCAATCACTGGTACCGCGTGACGTTAGCCGAAGGTCGCAATCGCGAAGTGCGTCGTACGTTTGAAGCGGTGGGCTTAACGGTTTCTCGCTTGATTCGTGTGCGCTTTGGTGCCGTGTTGTTGCCTAAGGACTTGCCCCGTGGTGCCAAGATGGAGTTGTCCGATGAATGGGTCAAGGGCTGGATCAATGACTTAAAGGCCGGCAAAGCGCGAGGCGGCGTTGTGCCTGAAGTGCAAGAGCGCGTGACGCAACGCGGTCGCATTGAAAAGACGCAAGTGGCTGACGACTCCAAGACACGTAGTGGTCTTCGTCCTAAGGCCGGTATGGGTGCTAATAAGGGCGGTCGTAAGTTTGCTTCTCGAAAGGACATTTTCGATAAGGGCTATGAAGGTTTAGCCGAGAGCAAAAAGCGTACTCGCAAGCGCACGGCAGATAAGACGGTGGAGCGCGCACCGCGTCGTCAAAACAAACGTTACGCCTAAATAACGGTTTTAAAAAACAAAGCCGAATTCTTCCAAAAAGAGTTCGGCTTTTTTATATGGTCTAATCTGACAAAAATCTAACAATCTAATTGTTAGATTGTTAGATATGATATGATTTGTGTTAGATAAAAAATTAGATAGGTGTTTTTATGATTCCAAAATATGAGTCTTTAACCGTAGAATTCAAAGAAAAATGGGATGAAAAGAAAGATGGAGCCCCCATCAAAAAGACGATCGTTGCTTTTGCAAATACGGCTGGAGGAGACCTTTATATCGGTGTTAGTGATAGTGGGGAGATCGTTGGTTTGGAATCTCCTGATCAGATTGAAGAAAAACTTGCATCAACAGTTCGCGACACAATTTCCCCTTCGTTAGCAGGTTTTATATCAACAGAACGTATGAATATTGATGGTAAAAATATCGTAAAAGTTCATGTGGATAGAGGTTGGTCGCGTCCTTATTGTTTAGATCCCAAGACGGCTTCGGGTGTTTATGTTCGAATTGGCAATACGAGTAGTCCTGCCTCTATTGATGATATTGCTCGTATGGTACGCGATAGTAATCCGATTCCGTATGAAGAGAGAATTTCGATTGAACAAAATTTGACGTTTAACTATTTTTCGCGCTTTTGTGCTGAGCGTGGCCTTGAAATTGATCCAAAAATCAATTTAACTTTTGGATTATGGAACAATAAATTACAGGCATATACTAATTTGGCTTATATCTGTTCCGATCAAAGTGACACTGCGGTTGTAATGATTAATTTTGCGGACAATGACAAAATGGAAATCATTGATTCTGATCGTGTCGTAGGGTCTATTTTTAAGTTGTACGAAGAAGTTACGTCATTTGTCGCAAAATCAAACTATGCGTGGCTCGAAAAACCCAGCCAGCCCAATGCTGAGCGAATCGATCATTATTTTGTTGATCCGCGAGTCATTCTTGAAGCAACGGTAAACATGCTTGCTCATAGGGATTATTCCAAAAAACCGGCGAATCTCGTCCACATCACGCCTGATTCTATTCAACTGACTTCTGTTGGTGGGTTGGTCGATGGTTTGAGCATTGAAGATATTGCAGAACGGATGGCCACTGAGTGTCGCAATAAAAAGTTGGCCATGCTATTTAATATGTTGAAACTGATGGAAAGTCGTGGAAGTGGTTTCCGCAGGATCCGCAATTCCTATAAAACAAAGTCGATAGAAGAATTACTTTCGGTTTCTGAGACATCGTTTACGATTACTCTTCCTCGCCAGTTAAGTAATACTTTCATTGAGCGCCAAGACTTTAAACAAATTTTGGACTTTGTTGGAACGCGTAAGGAAGTGACAAGAAGGTCAGTTCAAGATTATTTGCAGATGTCTCAGTCGGCAACGGTTAATACTTTGCGAGAAATGGTCAAGGCGAACTTGCTAGAAGTGATTGGCAATGGTCCTGCAACCCGTTATCGAATTAAAAACTCTTAATTAGGATCAGGTATCTAACAATCTAATTGTTAGATTGTTAGATATCGGCTATTCTGTGTTAGATATTTGTGTTAGATAGAATTTTCTATTGAATATTAAACACCTACTCCCATCAAAGTTAGCGTAATGGGAATCGCAACAGCAGAGAGTAACGTCGAAACAAAGATGGCGTTACTCGCAGCTCCCTCTTCACTTCTAAAATCGGTTGCCATCATGTAGATGTTAATGGCCACGGGAAGCGCTGCCGTTAAAGTGACTGCGTAGGTTTCAAGATCGGGTAAATCAATAGCGCGAGCTAAAAGGAAAACCAATAAAGGTTGAACCACAATCTTTAAAGCGGAAATGCCTAAACCTTTAGGTAAGCCTGCTGAGAACTTGTGTTGTGCCAAACCCATACCGACCACAATTAACGCTACGGGTGTCGTGGCATGGGCAACGAGGCTGACAGATTGATCAAGAAATTGAGGAAGTTTGAGTCCCGTGAAGCTAAAGGCGCTACCCAACAAAATTGCAAAAACGATCGGGTTTTTAAAGACGCGTGTCATGGAGACAAACACTTTTTTCATGTTTTGGGTGCTGCCGGGTTTGCCGAATTCAACAAAGGCAATGGCAGTTGTCCACATGGTGATGACGGAGAAAATCACAATAAGACTGAGCGTCGGAATAGCACCATCGCCGAGACTGACTTGAACGATGGGTACGCCCAACTGAACATTGTTCCCAAAAATCGCCGCCATCCCAAAGACGGTTTTACCAGTGTTATCTAAACCAAAGCTTCTGCCTAAAAGTCGGCCTAAGAAAAAGACAATGACGCAAGAGGTGGCAAAAACGCCGATTGCACGATAATCAATGGCAGGAAGTTCTGAGATATTGCTCATCAGTTTAAAGAGCAACACAGGCATTAATAAGCGGAAAGTGAAACTACCCAATGCACGACTGGTTTCTGTGTTAAAGAGTTTGCACTTAATTAAAAGCCAGCCTAGTAAAACGAGCAGGAAAAGGGGTAAACAAACTTCAAGGTGGTACAAAAATAGTGTCATGATGACTGATAAACTATGCATGCAATGAGCAAATGTTAACGCAGGTTTTTGAAGAAATCTTGAGTAGTTCTATCTATTTGATTTGAAAGTGAATATTTTCTCATTATGCAATATTTCGACTTTCTGTTATACAAAATTTCGGCTTTTCACTATACAAAATTTCGATATTTCATTGAGCAATTTTTCGGTGTTTGACTGTACAACTTTTTTGCTTTGTGAAGAGCCTGTTGATTAGAAAGGCGTTTTTGCCACAACAGTGACGACTTCTTGAGTACGCGGGTGCGTAAACGTTAAGGATTGAGCGTGCAGGTAAAGACGGTCGGCCGGATGACCATAGAGTTCATCTCCGACAATGGGAGAATTTAGACCACGATGGTGCGCAGCATGAAGACGCAACTGATGGGTGCGTCCCGTTTTGGGGTAAAAGGCAACGCAGGTGTACTGGCCTTGTTGCTCTAAAACTTCATATTGAGTGGAGGCGTATTTGCCGTAGGCGCGACTCACCATTTGGCGAGGGCGCTCAAGAGGATTTAAGCAAAGCGGTAAATTGATTTCACCAAAATCGTCAATAGGTCGCTTTTCTAAGAGTGCCACGTAGCGCTTTTGAATGTGACCGTGGGCAAAGGCGTATTGAAGTTGTTGATGAGCAAGCTTTGTTTTTGCAAAAAGAAGAACGCCCGAGGTGGCCATGTCCAAGCGGTGCAAAAGCATGGGGCCGGTGGCATTGGGGTAGAGACTTAAAACGGTGTCGTAGACATTGCGAACGGCGTGTTTTCCCGGAACAGACAAAAGCCCTGCGGGCTTATTGATTGCCACCAAATCATCATCTTCATAAATGATTTCTGGTTGCCAATGGGCAAAATGATCAATCGCTAAGCGGTTTGCTTCAAGCTTTAACCCCTTTAATTGAAAATCAAGAAGCGGTGCGTGACGTTCTTTGGAAAAACTGTAAAAGACGCCTTCTTGACGCGCATCGTGGGAGGGGAGTGTTCCCCACCAAAAGGAGCCAAAGGCAATGAGTTTTTCTTTTTTCTCAATTGCGGTTTTCAAAAGAGCCGGAAGACTTGAGCGCAACAAGGCTTTAAGCCACTCTTCTTTTTCTAAGTAACCTTCAAGCAAATGAAATAGACAGACTTTTTCTTGGCAAGCGTTTGTCAGTTCAATGGTGCTCAAGCGTTGACGCCAGTCTGCCATCAGGGCATTTTGTGTTTCCGTTTGAATGCGAGCATGCATTCGTTCTTCTTCGTAGATGGCGTTCGTTAAGAGCCCTTTTAAGCGATCCAATTCACGAGAATCCTTTTGGCTTTCGCTAGCGAGCGCCGCCAAGTCGGCATTGGGCGACATTCTTGCTAAACGACGCTTGGATTTACGATCACGGGCGGCCGTACGGAAAGCAACAAAGGCTTCTTCGGCCTTAGAGCGTCGATCAAGTGCCGCTTCAAGATAATCCGTTTTTAACGTCGGGAAATGAGCGGGAGGCAACTGTTGCCAAAAGCTCTTAACGAAGAAAGCGTCTTCCGAGTCAAATTGATCGCAACCTGCATAAAAACCATAGTCGCCATTTTCATTTTGAACGACTAAAACGGCAATGAGTCGACCGGGTTGGCCTTGAGCATTGTTCTCTAAATGCGTGCGAACACAAAGGGCCGCTTTCTCCACCCAGGGATGCGGCTCATAGTGATAGGGGAACGTGAGCGCCGTGGGCGCATTCCCGTCGCGAACAAATAGATTATGAAACATTTACTTAAAAAGGCTGAATGGTCAGTCAGTGGCGTATTGTAACAAAGACTTTAAATCAACACTATTTGCTTCTGAATTTAACTGACAAATCCTAAACAATGACGAAATGTCATTAAT
>DBFZTP010000078.1:0-10124 GCA_048520025.1 Candidatus Aphodousia sp. | reverse complement strand
TCCTTCCCATTCCGAACAGGACAGTGAAACGCCTTAGCGCCGATGATAGTTGGTTGTATTTCCAGTGAAAGTAGGACATTGCCTGGCTCCCCATTTAAAAGCCCTGAAGTGAAAACTTCAGGGCTTTTACTCTTTCTAGAGTCCGAAATTCGACTAAACTTAAGTTTCCGAATCTGATGAGGATGACATGTCGTTAGGTCTAGTAGTTGAAGGCGGTGGCGTTCGTGCAATGTACGCTGCTGGAGTTTTGGATGTACTTTCTGATTTGCCAATTCATTTTGATGGCGTGATCGGTGTCTCGGCGGGTGCGATTCATGGTTGCTCTTTCGTCTCTGGTCAAAAAGGCCGCAGTCTTCGGTACTACAAGCGATTTATTTCGGATGACCGTTTCTTTAGCCTTAAAACTCTGATTAAGACCGGCAATATTGTAGACACTCAATTTTGTTATCACGATATTCCGGAAAAGCTCGACATCTTTGACGAAGCCGCATTTGAAGCTTCAGGAACTCGCTTTTTTGTCGGTTGCAGTAATGTTGAAACTGGTAAACCTGAATACCTTGAACTCAAAAATATGTTTGCAGAGATCGAAGGTTTAAGGGCTTCTGCTTCTTTGCCTTACCTTTCTAAGATCGTGGAGTTCCGTGGCTTGAAATTGCTCGATGGCGGTTGTGTTGACAGAATTCCTGTAAAAGCCTTTCAAAAGATGGGCTTTGATCGCAATGTTGTTGTTTTAACTCAACCCCGAACTCATAAAGTTAAAGACCGGGATGCCTGGTTAGCACCTCTTTTTTACCGTCAATACCCCGAGTTCTGTCAGGCATTTAAATGCTCTCCACAAACGTATGAAGAGGCTCAACGCTATATTGAAGAGGAAGAAAAAGCGGGGAGAGTGTTTGTCATTAGACCTCAAGCATCTCTTAATGTAGGGCGTTTGACGAGAGATCCGGAGGCAGTTCAATATGCCTATGATTGCGGTGTAAGGGACGTTCAAGCCCAGCTAAATGATTTATTGAAATGGATTTGAAAATGGCGTGCTCCGTTAAAACACGCCACTCAGAATCGTTGTTAGTGGGCAAGAATATTGGCCACACCAACACCTAAAACCGTACCAAACAATATCCATCCGGTACTCGCGCGGTTGCGCAAACGATTAACAACCGTGCCTACAAATAATTTTTTGTTGCCATCCTCTTTGGTTTGCTGTCTTTTTAATTGTCTAATGCGATAAGCGACCCAAAAAACAGAGATACCTGACACAAAGAGGAAAATCGTCTGAAGCAACATAAGCAAATGCGAACGCATATAGTACCCTCCTTTTTGAGAGGTGCTCTTTAATTGTATAGGTTCAGACTTATTTTGTATATTAATATTAGGGTTTTCGGCCGAAAGTAGCTAAAAGGCAACACATAATGATTTAAAATAGCCCCCTATGTGTATGTATTTTTAAACAGAGGGTGCGAGCAATGACTCCGTTGATTTTTGGTGTATGGGATGGCAAGTTCTATGACAACCGCCAAACTTATGCCCCTACGTCACCTGACGAGATTCCGTTAGATCAATTTTCTCAATTCAATCCCGGCAACCCGATCATGTCATTTGTTTGTGATCGAGGCTTCTTAGTTTTAGATCGTCGTGCGAATTTAGCTTTTTCCCTTTGGCGCTATTACGAACGCGCCGAAAGAGAGACGTGTGGTAAGTGTACGCCGTGCCGTATTGGCGTTTCGGTCATTGCTGATGCTTTGACGAAAACCGTTAAAGGTCAAGCTAAAGACGTCGATTGGGATTTTGTCGAGTCGGTCGCTCTTCAAATGAAAGAGACGAGTTTGTGTGGTATCGGGATGACAACGCCTGAAGCCCTTTTGGGTGCTTTGAAGTACTGCCCGGAAGAGCTCAAAAATGCAATGCCCGTGCCCGCTAACGTCTATGACTACTACACTCTTTTGACAGCACCTTGCATTGAAGCTTGTCCCGCTCACGTCGATGTACCGCGTTATATTGACTACATTAAGTCGGGCGAGCCTGAAATGTCCGCTGCTGTTTTGTTGAAACACTATCCTTTGGTGGGCAGCTGCGGTCGTGTTTGCGTGCGCTATTGTGAAAAGGCTTGCCACCGTGGTTTGTTGGACGAACCTGTTGATATCAAGAATTTGAAGCGTTATGCCGCGGACGCTACTGGCAACATGCAAGCGCTTTTCGCTCAAGCCTATCAACAAACCAATCCCTTAAGTCCTCGAGTGGCTGTTGTGGGTGCAGGCCCCGCAGGTATTAACTGTGCTTATCACTTATTGCTTCAAGGCTATAAGGTCGACATTTTTGAAGCCAACTCTCACGCAGGCGGCATGGCTCAAGTGGGTATTCCTCAATATCGCTTACCGAAGGGGTTGCTTGAGAGTGAAACCGAAGTCATTACGCAATTGGGTGGCCGTTATCACTTCCGTCAACGCTTAGGTTACGACTTCTCCTTAACGGACCTCTTTAATAAGGGTTACAACGCCATCTTTATTGGTGTGGGCTGCTCTAAGGGGATGTACCTTGGTCTTGAAAACGAAGATACTGAACTCGATGGTTACTTTAACGGTATTGATTTCTTGCACAAGGTTGAAAGCTCAGTCTCGGGTCATCGTCCGATGAAGTTAAAGGGCGACGTGGTCGTCGTGGGTGGCGGCAACGTCGCCATGGACTGTGCTCGTTCGGCCGTTCGTATGACCGATGGTACAGTGCACGTTGTTTACCGCCGTACGGAAGAAAGCATGCCGGCTGACCACGAAGAAGTGGTCGCAGCTAAGGCTGAAGGCATCCAATTCCACTTCTTGTCTTTGCAAAAAGAAATTATGAGCGAAGACGGTCACGTGACGGGCTTGAAGATTTCTTCCATGCGAGAAGAAGCAGTGCCCGGCAGCAAGCGCGGTAAGTTGATTGAAATCGAAGGCACGGAACGTGTCCTTAGCTGTGACAACTTGATTGCAGCCATCGGTCAGCGTTTGGATCAAAGCGTGCTTTGTGACGATGATGGCATTATCTTTGACCGTCGCGGCAATATCCAAGTCTCTGACGCCTTGGCAACAACCCGTCCCGGCGTTTTCGCAGGCGGCGACTCTGCCACGGGCCCGACGACTTTGATTGACGGTATGGCCCAGGGTCAAATCGCCGCTCAATCCATTCACGAATACTTAACGCGCGGCTCTGTGGGCTTTGTTGCCCGTCGACGCATGAGTCAGTTAATTAAAGACGGACACCTTATGAGCCGCAACGGCAAACCTTTTGATTTGTGTACGCAAGAGCGCTACAAATTAAATACCTTAACGATTGAAGAACGTAAGGGCAATTTCGAAGAAGTGGACCTTTCCATGAGTGATGAAGAAGCCATTCGTGAAGCCAATCGTTGTATGCGTTGTTACCGCATCTATGGCGTTGTGACCCAATTGCCGATCCCCGGTAATACGAGCCACACTCAAAATCAAGCCGTCTAAAGGGGAGCATCATGGAAAATTTTGCTTGGTTTAACGGCCAAAAGATTGAATTTACGCCGGGTGAAACGATTTTAACGGTAGCAAAAGCCCACGGAATCTTTATTCCGACGCTTTGCGCCTACATGCCATTGAATCACACACCGGGTACGTGTCGCATGTGTTTGGTGGAAGTCTTTGAAGAAGATGAAGAAACGGGTCGCATTGTGACGGCTTGTACGACGCCCTTAAAGCCTAATCAACGAATCTTTACGCGTAATGAACGTGTTCGCAGCATGCAACGCTTGCAAATGAACATGCTCTTTGCCGATCACGATCAAGATTGTAAGAGCTGTGCTCGACACGGTGACTGTGAGTTGCAAGACGTGGCCCTTTTCATTGGCATGCAACGCACGCCTTTTGCCGGTCACTATTTAGCGAAGCGCCCCTTTGATGACACCTCCGCAGGGATCGTTCGTGACGTTAATAAGTGCATCCGTTGTGGTCGCTGTGTGGAAGTGTGCCGTCAAGTCCAAGGTATTGGGGCTTTGACAATTGCCGATTTTGGCTTGATGAGCGGCGTCGGTATGACTGGTGCCAAGAATTGGGTTGATTCGGAAAAATGTGTTCAATGCGGTCAATGCACGCTCGTTTGCCCGACGGGTGCCTTGAGTGAGAAGGACGAAAACGATAAGGTTCTTCGCATGATTGATGATCCGGAAATCACAACGGTCTTTCAAATTGCGCCGGCAGTGCGTGTGACTTTGGGGGAAGAGTTCGGGTTGCCGATGGGGGCAAATGTTGAAGGCATGATCGTGAGCGCCCTTCGTCAAATCGGTGCTGACTATGTGATGGATACGAATTTCGCAGCCGACATGGTAATCATGGAAGAAGGTACGGAATTCTTAACGCGTCTTCAAGCCCGTCAAAAGGGTGAAGCCGTTGCTTTGCCGATGTTTACGTCTTGCTGCCCGGGTTGGATCAACTACGTTGAAAAGCATGTTCCGATGATCATGGAATACTTGTCAACGACGCGTTCGCCTCAAGCGGTTTTCGGTGCATTGGCTAAAGAATTCTTGCCTGAAAAGTTGGGCGTTAAGAAAGAAAACCTTCGTGTGATTTCTGTCATGCCCTGTACGGCCAAAAAGGGTGAAGCGCAACGCGATACCTTGATGCGTGAACCGGAACTCTATGATGTGGATGCGGTATTGACGGTTCGTGAGTTGGCAAAACTTATTCGTCGCAGTGGTTTGCACTTAAAGAATTGTGAACCGCAAGCTTACGATAGTAACGCTCATTTCACGAATTATTCCGGCGCCGGTGCTATTTTCGGTACAACGGGTGGCGTGATGGAAGCCGCCATTCGTACGCTCTATAGCCTTACTCACAATGGCGAAACTTTGGCCCCCATTGTCTATACGCCCGTACGTGGCTTAGACGGCGTGAAGGAATCGGTGGTGAACCTTGGACCTTATGGTGATGTTCGTATCGCTGTGGTGCACGGTTTAAGCCGTACAAACGCATTGTTGGAGAGCATGAGCCGAGGCGAAGTGATCTATGACTTCGTTGAAGTGATGGCTTGTCCCGGCGGTTGTATTGCCGGTGGCGGCACGCCTCGCAAGAAAAACCGTTATCAACCGTTTGCTCAAGTGCGTCAAGAAGCCCTTTACGATATCGATGAAAAATTAACGCTTCGTGAATCTCACAAGAATCCTCAAGTCATTGCGATGTATGAGGAAAACTTGGGAGAACCGGGTAGTCACTTGGCTCATGAAATGCTTCACTGTGAATATCGCAGCAAAAAGCGCGATCGCGTGAGCCCGCAAGTGCGCAGACTTTGGCAATTGTTAGGCAAGCGCTATACACAGCCGAAGAAAACGCGCTAAAATGCGTATCTGACTCAGGGCGGGGTGAAATTCCCCACCGGTGGTAATAGTCCACGAGCGCACGCCTCGAAGTTTATTTCGAGGCGTGGTCAGTTGAATCGGTGCAATTCCGATACCGACGGTACAGTCCGGATGAAAGAGTAGCGCTAGGGCGTTCTTACTTTAGCGTGTGGGTTTTGCGGTGTCTGGCAAGATCCTTCCCCCCTGATGCAATTTATCAATGAAATTTCTTCTTTAAGAAAGGACTATCATGCATCAGTCTGAAAACCTTTTAATGCGTTATGGCAGCGACAGCTTGGCTCGTGTCGAACGCGCTTTAAATGACTTGCGCGCCGGCAAGGGCGTTATGGTTGTTGACGATGAAGATCGTGAAAACGAAGGCGATTTGATTCTTTCCTCCCAATTTTTGACCGTTGAACAAATGGCATTGATGATCCGTGAATGCTCCGGCATTGTCTGTGTTTGTTTGCGTGATGAAGACTGCCGTCGTTTAAAGTTAGACCAAATGGTGACCAATAACACCAATACGCAAGGCACGGCCTTTACGGTTTCGATTGAAGCCGCTCACGGTTGCACGACCGGTGTGAGCGCCGCTGACCGCGTGACGACCATTAAAGCAGCAGCTAATCCCGAAGGTAAGCCCGAAGATCTTTTGCGCCCCGGTCACGTCTATCCGTTGCGCGCTCGTACGGGTGGTGTGCTTGAACGTCGCGGTCACACCGAAGCCACGGTGGACTTGATGCGTATAGCCGGTCTTAATCCCGCCGGCGTTTTGTGCGAATTAATGAATGTCGACGGCACAATGGCCAAGTTGCCTGAAGTGTGCGCTTTTGCCGATAAGCATGATTTGTGCGTGATATCAGTGGAAGATTTGGTGACTTATCGTCAAACGCATCAATGCTAATCCCAAAGTGGTAAGACACTAAGGAGCCAGCCGCAAGACTGGCTTTTTCTTTATCTATGCAATAAGGAAAAGTCCCTAGTGAATGCGACCGGTCTAGTCGTTTCGACTTATATGAAGTCGGTGCAATTTCGAGCATAATAGGGGAGTCGAAAATTTCCTATTGGAGCATTCATGAAACGACGTTCCTTATTGGTAAGCGCTTTGTGCGTTGTTGCCGCTGGTAGTATTTTGACCGGTTGTTCGGATAAAGCTACAGAAGCTGGTGTCTTGAAGATCGGTTGCTCTCCGGTTCCTCATGCTGATATCTTAAAGGCTGCTACGCCTTTGTTGGCTAAGGAAGGTGTAAAGCTTCAAGTGATTGAATTTACGGACTATGTTCAACCGAACATGGCTTTGGCAGATAAAGAGTTGGATGCTAACTTCTTCCAACACAAGCCCTATTTGGATAACTTTAGCCAAGAACGAAAGTTGAGTCTTGAATCCTTGGTTGCCGTTCATATTGAACCGATGGGCGTTTACTCCAAGAAGGTGAAGTCGGTTTCTGCCTTGACGACCGGTATGAAGGTCGCTATTCCTAACGATCCCACCAATGGCGGTCGTGCTTTGGCCATTTTGGCTAACGCCGGTTTCTTTAAGATGAAGGCTGGTGTGGGTGTGAACGGTACGCCTGCTGACATCATTGATAATCCGCACAACATCCAAGTCATTGAAATGGAAGCCGCTGTTTTGCCGCGCGCTTTGGAAGACGTGGATTTTGCTGTGATTAATTCCAATTACGCTTTGGGTGTGAACTTGAACCCGATGAAGGATGCTCTCTTTATCGAAGGGAAGGACTCTCCGTACGCCAATATCGTGGCAGTGCGTAAAGGTGATAATCGTAAGGAACTTCAAGCTTTGACGAAGGTTTTAACTTCGCCTGAAATCAAGAAGTTTATCGAAGATAAGTACCAAGGCGCAGTGATTCCTGCGTTCTAATTAGGATACGACACAAATAACTGAACCGGGACGTTGAAAGACTTCCCGGTTTTTTAAATTCTGCTTTTCGATGCTAAAAAATCTCTTGAAATCATTGGGAAACGTGAAGCTTCTCTTTATTGGGATGCTTTTCATGGCTCTGGGGATCAGTCTCATTACCCGCGTTCAGATCGGCACGACGCCCATCAGCAGTTTGCCTTTGGTAACGGCGGAGATTGCGGGTGTGACGTTCGGTACAACAACGTTTCTTTTTAATGCGAGTTTCGTCCTTATTCAAAAGCTGATGTTAGGGGAGCGCTTTGACCATATCAATTGGCTTCAAATCCCTTTGGCATTCGTATTCAGTTTCTTTTTGGACGTTTGTATGTGGATTTTGAGTTTCATCGATCCGCAACTCTATCTCACCAAACTCTCGCTTTCGATGTTAGGCAACGTCTTGTTAGGCTTAGGTGTGACGTTAGAAGTCCGTTCCAAGAGCATTCCGTTAGCTGGTGAAGGTCTTGTTATTGCTTGTTCCGTTGTTTTCAAAAAGAGTTTTTCTAATCTTAAAATCGTCAACGATGTCACGATGGTTATTTTGGCCGCTATCTTAGGGTGGTGGCTCTTGGGGTCTTTTTACGGGATCGGTGAGGGGACTTTAATCTCTGCTTTAACTGTGGGGCTTTTTGTAAAGTTCTTTAATCGGGTGTTCGACAAATACCATTGGGCATGATCCTTTTTGGATTAAAGCTTGAAAGACAAAATCGCCATTGAATCATTTCGAGATCAATGGCGATTTTCGTGATTAAGAGTGTGAAAGAAATTAGAAGCTTACATGGTCGGGTTCGAGCCCTGAGAAGCCCATCATCGGCAATTTGTCTAAGAGTTCAATATCGTCTTCGCTAAGCTCAAACTTAAAGCTCTCAAGATTTTCCTTTTGGTGTTCCGGATTCATCGACCTTGTGATCGGAATAATGTTGTGATGAGCAATCCAGCGCAAAATAATTTGAGATGCTGACTTACCATACTTGGTGGCCAACGTTTCAATTTCTTCCTTGTGCAATAACTCTCCGTGGCCCAAGGGTGACCAAGCTTGAATTTGAATGTCCGAGCGTTGGCAAAATTGAACCGTGGCTTTTTGCATGTAGCCGGGGTGATATTCAATTTGATTGATCACAGGGGCAATGTTGGCACGTGCTAAAAAACTTACCAAGTGATGAATTTGGAAGTTGGACACACCGATGTTTTTCACGAGACCACTTTCGTGCAAGCGCTCGAACGCACGCCACGTGCCGACGTTTACACTTTGCCAAGCCAAGGGATCGCCTTTGGTGAAGGGCCAGTGAATGAGATAGGCATCAAGGTAGTCGAGTTGCAGGCGCTTGAGCGTGGCATCAAAAGCTCGCATGATACTATCGTATGTGCGGTTAGATGTCCAACACTTACTGAGGATAAAGAGATCTTTACGATTGACACTCGTGCGTTTAATGGCCTCTCCCACTGAAGCCTCATTTTCATAAATGGCTGCCGTATCAATGTAGCGGTAGCCCAAATCGATAGCATTGACCAACGACTCGATGAGGTTTTCACCTTCGGGGATTTGCCAAGTACCAATACCGATCGAAGGGATGCTTTCGTTATTTGAGAGTTTATATGTCGTCATATTCATTTTTATCCCCCGATGTGCCATAGTTACATTTCATTTTATGCGAACGATATCGAGGACTTTTTGCGTTAAACCAAATGTTTTCGATTTTACTGTTTGAGCTATGTCAAGTAACGTACAATCTCAGATTGAATTGAGAGAGTTTGTAACATGAACGGTAATTTTGACTATTTTTTAATTCTTTCGGCTCTGGCCTTTGGTTTGGTGGTTGTTTTATTGATCAACCTTTTTAAGAAGGGCAGTGAGAAAAGTGAAAAAGTTTTAAGTGCGCCGGTTCGTCGAGAACGAATCAGCCCCCGTCCTGTTGCTCGTCCGAATCCTTATAAAGCCCATCTTTTGCAAGAGGCTCCTCAGCCTCCCAGAATCACGACCATGGTGTTTTATGATGAAAAAGTTAACCCAGTAGCGGTTATGAGTCGTTCCACCTTGGGCGCTCAAAGTTGGGGGACGCATCGCTCAAACGAGTCTTCTTTACTTACTGCATTTATTAATGCGTCATTTCCCACCCAAGCCAATGAAGTAATCACCTTGCATTACCCCCAAGGCAATGTCAGCGGCCGCTTAAGTGTTAAAGCTTTTGATGAGAAGGGATCGGAAGTGGCGTTTAACGCTTCAATTGCGTTAAGAGGAGAAGATTTTCCTACCTATGATGCAACCGAAGATCTTCAAACTTGGTTAATCGAGGCACCCTTGAGAATTTATCGCAATCTCTTTTTAGGGTTAGATGCGATTGAGCAAGCCAAACTTCTTAAGTTGGAGTTGGGTCAGGATGAATTTATAGAGAGCGAGCAGTCAAATTTATCCTCGATTTCTCGTTTGGCGCTGTCTTATCTCTTATTGACCAAACTGGCCAAAGACAAGGACTTTTTTGTTCGGATGGGTCGCTACAATCGTTTCAGTCACTTTTTGCACGATAATGATGCTCAAGACAATGAGGCTTTATTCCCTTTAGAGCGCCTCATCATTTCACAAACATTTGTCCAAACGCAAAAGTTGCCGTTTTTTTTGGTCCGTACCGCAACCCCTTGTGCTCAATGGTTAAAAGCCCTGAAATATTAAGGCAAATCAAGACCTTTACACTCTCTTTACAATCCTATTTTGCGTCATTTGCAATGAAATTATAGGGTTATCCCTAGGTTACGGATTTTTACACAGCACGTTACATTTGAGACATGGAGTATTTAAAGGCTTCATGTACAAGCGGGTGTAATCGTTCTCAAAGTCATAAAAAACTGTCACAGACACGACCTCTCGCAGAAGAAAAAATA
>DBFZTP010000077.1:0-24348 GCA_048520025.1 Candidatus Aphodousia sp. | reverse complement strand
TTTTTCTTTCCCCTAATGGCGGTTCGAAAAATCTTACTCTTCGAACAAGGCGCTCACAGAATCTTCACGAGCGATACGAGAGATCGTTTCGCCAAGAAGATGTGCGGCAGACACCGGAACGATCTTGCTGCAAGCTTCGGCAGCTTCGCTCAACGGAATCGTATCCGTAACAACGAGTTCATCGAGTTCGGAGTTGGTAACGCGTTCAACGGCAGGGCCGGAGAGAACCGGGTGCGTAATGTAAGCACAAACCTTCGTTGCACCACGTTCCTTCAATGCCTTAGCAGCATTGCAAAGGGTACCGGCCGTATCAACGATGTCGTCCGTGATGATGCAGGTGCGACCAGCAACGTCACCGATCAAGTTCATGACTTCGGCAACGTTAGCACGAGGACGGCGCTTGTCGATGATGGCCAAATCACAGCCCAAAGACTTAGCTAAAGCACGGGCACGCACCACACCGCCGATGTCCGGAGACACAACGATCAAGTTTTCGTAGTTGCGGCTGCGCAATTCACGAAGCAAAATCGGCGTAGCGTAGATGTTGTCCACGGGAACGTCAAAGAAGCCTTGAATTTGGTCAGCGTGCAAGTCCATCGTAAGAACACGGTCAACACCCACGGATTGAAGCATGTTGGCAACAACCTTAGCGGAAATGGCGACACGAGCGGAACGAGGACGACGATCTTGGCGTGCATAACCGTAGTACGGCATCACAGCCGTGATACGGCGAGCAGAAGCACGGCGCAAAGCATCGACCATAATGGTCAATTCCATCAAATTGTCATTGGTGGGAGCGCAAGTACTTTGGAGGATGAAGACATCGCGACCGCGAACCTTTTCGTCGATTTCCACCATGACTTCACCGTCGGAGAAGTGGCTGACAGTGGCTTGGCCAAGAGGAACGTTGAGGTGATCAGCGACAGCTTGGGCAAGTTTGGGATTGGCATTGCCCGCAAAGACCATGAGATTATCCGGGACCATCGGAACCATGATTATCACTCGTCAAAAGAGAGAAGAGATAACTCTTCTGTTTGTCTTGAACAGTTCTATTTTTTGAACTGTTTCCCTTGACATTCCCGCCTGAGAGTCAGGAACTCGCGCTCGACCAAACAGTCGAGACACGACGGTGGGTTCTTGCTGCTGACAGCTTACGCTGTTCACTTCACAAGCGAGCCGGACCTGTCATGCCCTTTTTTAGAATCCTTAAAAAGGAATCTAAAGCGAAACGAATCGCACAAAAACAAACGGGAGCTAGCACATTATGCTTGCTCCCGAAAGTTGGCAGGGGTGGAAGGATTCGAACCTTCGAATGCCGGAATCAAAATCCGGTGCCTTAGGCCAGCTTGGCGACACCCCTACAAATTCTGGGTCAGCATGGTAATGCTGACGATACCGGGTGTATTTTAAGACTTTTTACGAAAAAATGTTGCCAGTTTTCCGGAAGGTCTTTAAAAACTCCCTCAGCTTCGATTTCTGTCATCAGCGCAAACGCTGCAGAACCCGAACCTGTTAAACGAAATCTCTGAAAGTTATCTAGTAATCTAGCAACTTCGGGGTTGACCTTTTTAACGATCGGTTCTAGATCGTTATGCCCCAGATTTCGGAGGGTTTCCTCAGTGAGGTCACTCTCGAAGTTCGGTATTTTGACGTATTTCGTATCCCTTGTCAAGTCTTTATGCGAAAAAATTTCAGGTGTGCCTTGATGAACTCCAGGCCAAATGACGGCAAAGGAGGTTTCAGGGACATCAATCGGCGTTAATTTCTCTCCGATACCCTCAACCCAAGCATTTGTTCCTAGAAGGAAAAATGGCACATCTGCTCCAAGTTTGGGCGCCATCTCGATGAGCTCTTGGCGATGAAGATGTAAATTCCATAAATAATTTAGCCCCATCAAGGTCGTGGCCGCATCAGACGAACCTCCGCCCATACCGGCGCCGGCAGGAATCGTTTTTTTAACGCAAATTTCTACGCCCAAGGGACAGCCGGTGCGACTCTTTAATAATTGAGCGGCCCTGACACATAAATCTTTCTCGGGAGCGCCGATCACATCTCCTGTACGAATAATTTCTCCGTCTTGACGAACTTTTAGTTCAATCTCGTCATACAAACCAATTAAAACAAAGAGCGATTGCAAAGTGTGGTAACCGTTCGGAAGTCGTCCTGTCACATGCAAGAAAAGATTCAATTTGGCCGGAGCCAGAAGTGAAAGTTTATTTTCTGTCATGAGCAATGACTCCTTGGATGAGTAACGTAATGACAATGCCGGGCTCGGTTGCACTGGCAGGTCGGGTTAATCGCAAGCGAGTCGGTTGTTGCATCTCATTTCGGGCTAACACATCAATTTGCCAACCATCTTGTTCGATGCGATTAATGGGGGCTTGCTCGGGCGTGACGATGAAGGCGCTTCTTGGGTCGGGCTCACCGTTAATCCAATAAACCAAACCCTCAACAGGGACCGTAAAGCCAAGCGTTTGTGTCATAAGGGTGTTGACGTCTTTAGCCTGAATCGTTTCATGACCAAGCGCTTGCATGCGAGCAACATCCTTATTTTTTTCAATACGAGCAATCGTGCCGCCAATGGGAGACTTGAGGTCTAAAACGGTTTCTTCATCGGGAAAGACCAAAAACTCGAACCGACCTCTTTCGTTATGGTTGCCTTGAACATCCTTAACGGTGACAGAAAAACGTCCTTGCCAGGTATTTAACGGTGCTTTTGAGGGAAGGCTCATACAGCCCGTCAAAATCAAAAGCGGGCAGACACACAACAGTAAGAGACGATTGATTTTCACGATCAAACTCCTCAATGACGAGTATCAAATTGTTTTAAAAAGCGCTTGGTAGCAGGTTCCAACTCTTTTTGTTGTTTGAGTTTGCTAATCACTTCTTGGAGCTTTTTAACATCACCCGTGGCGTGGTAGAGCTCGCCTAAATGCATCAAGATTTCTTCATCTTGACTGCCGGTAGCGGCCTTTTCAAGGTAAAGCTTCGCAGACTCGTAATTTTGAACTTTAAAGTAATACCAACCGATCGAGTCTTGAATGGCAATGTTTTCAGGCTCCATTTCGATGGCTTGTTTTAATAATTCGCCCGCCTCTTCAAGACCACCTTTTTTATCAATCAACAAATAACCGAGCGAATTAAAGAAGTCCGCTCGTTTGGGTGAATTTTTAATGGCTTTACGCAAAAGCTCTTCGGCTTCATCGTTTCGCTTGAGTTCGGTTGCCATGTAGGCTGCTTGGGATAAAAGCTCGGGATTCTCCGGCAGTAAAGCAAGCGACTCTTTAAGCTTTTTGTAGGCTTTTTTGAAGTCCTTTTGCTTGTGGTAGATGTGAGCCTGCGCTTGCAAAAGTTCGGCTTTGGCGTTTTTTGAAGCCTTGGTGTTCTCTAATACATCAAGGGCATCGTCAACCTTCCCACTTTGCTCAAGCGCACGTGCTTGAAGCATACGGGCTCTGACATAAAACTCATCATTGGAGGGAACTTTTTTAAACCAATCGACGGCCGAGCTGTATTCTTTTTGGCGAAGATTTAGCAACCCCAGCGAAAAATAGGCTTGAGGTAATCTTTCAGCCATCACGGAATGCTCGGTTGCTAAACGTTCAAACGTTAATAAGTAACGCTTGGTTTGAGCATCCAGCGCCACGGCATCCGAAATCGAAGCCAAACTAAAACTAAGCGCAGCAGAACGTTTTGAGTAGGGTTCTAAAAGGGGTAATTCTTTTTTGACACCGTCAACGTTTTTCGTGCGTGCGTAGGCTTTCGCTAATCCCAAATGCACATCCATGTTGTCGGGGTGCTTTTGAGTAAAGCGCTCTAAAAGTTTCACCGCTTGGGCGGCATTGTCGGCTATGAGCGCATCGGCGTATTCCAATACGGCAGAAGCACTATCGGGGAGGTCTTGCTGCGCAATCTTGGCAAAATGAAGACTTTGCTTTTTATCTCCCAATCGTCGGTAGAGCTTACTGAGTGATAAGGCGGCTTGGCCACGATTTTCGCAAGTGGCAGCCAACGGTAGGATAAAGTCAAGAACTTTTTTAGAGTCTGTCGTCCCTAACTCTGCTTGCAATGCAATCCCTTCAAATTTAGTTAAACGAACTTTGCGGTCTTTTTCCTTTTTTAACCAATTAAGAGCGTCATTTTTGTTTTTGTTGCTCAAATCGCCCGTTCTCAGACGTGCCAAAAGAGCTGAAAAATTTGCGTCTTCATAGCCCTTAGGGGAGAAACTGACCCAAAGGTCGCTTGCGAGTTTGGCTTCATGAAAGGCGTGTGCAGCATCGGCAATCTGAAAGGCGCGCTGCGCAATGCGAGGGTCTTTCGTTTTTCGGGCGACTTCCATGTAGGTTTGGTACGCTGTCGACGGATCATTGCGTTGCAAGGCAATTTCGCTAGCCATAATTTGGAAAAGCGTTTCACCGGTTAAGACATTTTTCGGTAAGTCTTTTTCTGCAATAGGAGCGGCCACGGCCGAGCCTATAGTAAAACAGCCCGCTAATAGAAGAGCACTCAGAAAGGAGAAGGGTCTTGAAAAAACACGCATAATCTTTGTCACATTTCGAATTCTCCAATTGTACTGAGTCTCCGTGATTTTGAATACAATCACAATGTCTAATAACGGTTACGAAAAATGTCTCAATTTTCCCAACAATTAATCCAATGGCAGAAGGTTTACGGTCGCCATGGGCTTCCGTGGCAAGTAAGTGAACCTTATGCCCGTTGGATTTCCGAAGTGATGTTGCAACAAACGCAAGTGGTCACGGTGATCGACTATTACCACCGTTTTATGGAGCGATTCCCAACGGTGACAGACCTTGCTTCGGCTAACGAAGACGAGGTGATGCGTTATTGGGCGGGACTCGGTTACTACACTCGGGCAAGAAACTTACATAAAGCCGCCAAAACGATTGTAGAAACATACGGTGGCGTCTTTCCCCAAAAGCGAGAAGAATGGGAGGCGTTGCCAGGCATAGGCAAAAGCACGGCAGCCGCTGTTACCGCCTTTAGTTTTGGTGCAAAAGAGGCGATTTTGGATGGCAACGTCAAACGTGTTTTATCTAGAAATTTTGCGATTACTCAACCCATGACCGCTGCGGTAGAGAAGCAGATTTGGGCATTGGCGCAATCTCTTTTACCCGATAACGATATCGAGAGCTACACGCAAGGTTTAATGGACTTGGGAGCCACGGTCTGCACTCGAACGCCTAAGTGCGAGGAGTGCCCTTTCCAAGAGAGTTGTTTGGCTCGTCAACAAGGCATTGAGAAAACGCTTCCTGTGGCAAAGCCTAAGCGTGAGCGACCCGAAAAGCACAGAACGTTCTTTCTTTTCTGGCACGATGACGCGGTGTTGTTAGTCAAACGAACAGCAAAAGGGGTTTGGCAAGGCTTACACAGTCTGCCGGAAGTTGATGGTCAGTTAAACGATGATGCAATTGAACATTATCTTCAGGAGACTGCTTTTAATATTCGGAATTGGCAACGTATGGAGACCGTGACTCACGATTTCTCTCATTACCGTCTCTTTATTGAACCAATCGCCGTTCACGTCAGAAATACAGAGGCCATTGTCGAGAATGGGACTTGGCTTGAAATAGAAAAGGTCTCTACAGTGGGGTTGCCCGCACCGATTGAGACCTTGTTAAAGCGCTTTTTAAATTTTTAAGCCGCTTGGGTCATACCCTTTGTTGGCGCTTTCGTTTGACCAATAATGCGATGACGAACGCCAACGGAGCTAAACGTTTGTGTAAAGCGTTTAGCAAGTTGCTCGGCCACATAAACCGAGCGGTGCTGACCGCCTGTGCAACCGATTGCAATGGTGAGGTATTGGCGATTGGTTGCCATGTAGCTAGGTAGCCACTTATTGATGAAGTTGGCAATGTCATCGACCATCTCTACGGCCATGGGTTGATTATTCATGAATTCGATAATCGGTTCATCGCGTCCGGTAAAGGGGCGCAAGGCCGGATCGTAGTAAGGATTGGGGAGATTGCGAACGTCAAAAACCAAATCCGCCGCAATGGGAATTCCGTGCTTGTAACCGAAAGACTCAAACGTCAGCGTTAAATCGGCTTGAGGGGCATCAGCGAAATTCTTCACCCAAGTTCTCAACGTATTGCTTTGCAAGTTCGTGGTATCAAGAACGTTGGCAAAAAGCGTAAATGGCTCTAATAACTCACGTTCAGCGGCGATGACTTGATTCAAAGAAATGTTGGGGTCGTCTTTTAATAAACGAAGCGTGAGCGGGTGGCGACGACGCGTTTCAGAGAAGCGTTGCACGAGCTCCGGCGTGCTTGCCGTTAAAAAGAGAACTCGAACATCCCAGCCATTTTCCTTGAGTTCGTGAATGATTTGCTTGGGTTGATCCTTATCAATCACGTGAGAGCGAGCGTCCACTGCAAAAGCGACACAGTCTTGCGATTTTCCCAAGTCTTGAGCGACTTGAACTAAATAAGGTAGGGGTAAATTATCAATGCAGTAGTAACCGGAGTCTTCGAGTTGTCGAATCGCCACCGATTTCCCTGAACCAGAAAGTCCTGTGACAATGATCAGTTTTTTCAAGATAGTCTCCAATTGCAAAGAATGGATTAATTGCGGTTGATATCCGGATCGGTTTCAACGGCAACAACGGCTGGGGGTTCTTCCAGTTCGTGGTTTTCGAAAAGCTCTTCCTGAGCTTGCTCAACCTTTTCCACTTCCTCGTTGAGTTCTTCCCATTCTTTGGCCAAAGCATCATCCTGCGTTTCAATAATGAGAGCAGAGGGCGGTGTCCAATTCATGACTGCGGCACAGACTTCAACTGCATTTTCAGCATTGCGGATGGCGTCGCAAATCTTGCGATTTTCTAGCATCGCAATGCACTCACGCAGAAGTGGCAAGTAGGCTTCATCGTCGTCGACATCAGGCACAACGAGGAAGAAGAAAATATCAACGGGTTTCGTATCGGGTGGAGTCGGATCAATGTTGATAGGACGCGGTAAAACCACAATCGTAATCAACGGACGTTCAATGCCTTTGAGGCGACAGTGGGGCAGGGCTACACCCGCTCCCAAGGCGTTATTACCAAGACGTTCACGAGCAAAAAGCGCCTCAAAAACTTGCGTATGAGGGACCCCATACATTTGAAAAACCAAACTGGCTTCTTCAAACACACGCTTTTTGGTTCGGTGATGCATGGAACTCAAAAAGATGACATTTGAGCTCGGCAATAACGGGAAAATTTGATTCACAACTTACATCCTGAAGGCTTCGCCCAAGTAAACTCGGCGAACATCTTCATTTTGAACGATATCATTGGGGTGACCGCTAGCTAATACACCGCCATCGCTGATGATGTAGGCATGGTCGCAAATCCCCAACGTTTCACGGACATTGTGGTCCGTAATTAGCACACCGATGCCTCGGTCTTTGAGGAATCGAATAATGCGTTGAATTTCGATCACAGCAATCGGATCAACACCGGCAAAGGGTTCATCAAGCAAGATGAATTTCGGCTCTGCTGCCAATGCGCGCGCAATTTCCGTACGACGACGTTCGCCACCGGATAAGCTCGAAGCGTTGTTGGTGCGTAAACGCGTAATTTGAAGTTCATCGAGCAGGCTATCGAGTTTTTCTTCGATAACAGCCGGCGTGTAGGGCTTACCGTTTTCATCTCGTTGCAATTCCAAAATCGCTTTCACGTTTTCTTCAACCGTCATGCGACGGAAAACGGAAGCTTCTTGCGGAAGATAAGACACGCCCAAACGGGAACGAAGATAAATCGGCAAGTGAGCGATCGATTGACCATTTAACTCAATGGTGCCACCATCGGCAACAACCAACCCTACCACCATGTTAAACGTGGTGGTTTTCCCAGCACCGTTAGGACCTAAAAGGCCAACCACTTCGCCACTGCGAACCGCTAACGAGACGTCTTTAACAACCCAGCGCTTGCCGTAACGCTTCTTAAGTCCATTGGCTTTAAGCGTGTAAATGGGTTCAGACTCGGCTTCGGGCTCAGAGGCAACAGGCATTGCCGGCGTCTCTTTCCCCTCTAAAGCTTCTTCGGGTTGGACGTTCTGTTTTTCTTCATTGATGTCAGACACAGTGAATTCCTTTTGAGCTAGGGCTGCGAGAGACCCGTGGCAGAATTAAGTCGTGTGGGACGAGTCGTACTCGATTGAGAAGATTGGGCTCGCGCACGCGGTGCGATAACCGTTGAAGCTCGTCCTTGTTTATTACCTTGGATAATTGTACGTGAACGCACCGTATCGTAGGTGATCTTGGAGCCGTTGGCTCGATCTTTCATTACGCCATTTTCTAGGCGTTGAACCTCGGCATTACCAATCAATGTCACTAAGCCCGTGCGCTCTTCATAGACAATCGTTTGTGCTTTTGCGTGGATCCATTCTTCGACATTTTTGGCCTTAGGGTCACGCTTTTGTCGGAAGGTTGCCAAATTACCGGTCAAAGTACCAATGCGATAGCCTTGCGCATTTTCTTTCATTTCAAGACGGCTGCCCGTCATGTGCATGGTACCTTGGTCAACCGTAACGGAACCGGAATAAACCGCTGTTTGGCGCAATTCATCCCCTAAAAAGGTGTCGGATTCAACAACGATAGGCTTATTACGATCGGCAGCTTCAGCCCAAGCGCCAGAGCTACTGAGAGCAATCAAAGCGGTTGCGATGATGGTCAAAGTTTTCATTTGGCGTCCTTATTTGGAATGCGGCAACAAATCAACATTGCCAGCTTTGGGTAAGGAAATGGTTTTGACACGAGACTTCAATTCAATATTTCGTTCCATGTTATCAAGCGTCATGCCCACAGCCGTTGCCGTATTTTCACCGTTGGTGATATGGACAAAATCATTCGTTTCAAAATGATTGGTATCCGTTTCAACGGTCAATGATTGCGTTTGTAAACGCGTAATGTCGCTATTGTCGCTGGCAGCCCGAGTAATTTCGACATTGCCTTGGAAATGCACCGTTGCCCCACCGTCATCGGATTGACCGTGGTCGGCCTTGGCATGTGTTACCGGTTCATTGGGCGAAACGGATGTGTATTCGGGCTTTTCCATCGTGACACGATCATTGGAAAAGTGTTGGAAATCTTGCGCCTTGACTTTGGTTTTAGCGATCCCATTGTTGTCAAAAGACACAACCGTAGCGCCCGTGGCAATAAAGTTAGGGGAATCTTCACTTGGAAGATATTTGAGATTGCCGTACGTTGATTTCATCGCATACCAATAGCTTGCTGCAATTAGAATCAGCAATAAAAAGATAGCGATGATGGCGGTAATTCTTTCACGCATAATTTTTTAATATTAATAGCGGTGTTTTGCCGTCGGATCCGGGTTAAGGAACATTTGATCCAAGGTCTTTTCCCATTTTCCCTGGGATTTTAAAATAAACTCGGCCAATTCACGAACGGCGCCGTTGCCACCTTCAAAGCGACTTTGGAAGGAGCAGAGTTTAACAATTTCATCGTTGGCGTCACTCGGACAAGCTCGTAAGCCCACCTTTTGAATAACGGCATAATCGGGCAAATCGTCACCAATATAAGCCATATTCTGCGGGTCAACTCCAGTCTTTTCAGACAAAACCTTCAAGCCTGCGACCTTGTCGCGTTGGCCTTGTAAGACATTGGTGATGCCAAGCTCTTGTGTGCGCTTTTCTAAAATCTTGGAGCTGCGTGCCGTCAAAATGGCCACATCAATTTGGTTGGCTAAAAGCATTTTGATGCCCAAGCCGTCTTTGACGTTAAAGGCTTTAAACAGTTCCCCATCGTTGCCGATGTAAATCTTTCCGTCCGTTAAAACACCATCAACGTCACAAATCAAAAGTTTGATTTTGGCGGCGACTTCCTGATTGGTCATGGCTTTTTCCTCTTTTACAGAACTTTTGCAGTCATCAAGTCTTGAATGTGCAAGGCACCAATCAAACAACCGGCCTCATCAACGACCAAAAGTTGATTACACAACGCCAAGTTAAGAATGTGAGCAGCTTCCGTGGCCAAGGCCGTTTGAGCAATCACGCGAGGTGACTTGGTCATCACCTCATCAATTTTTACTTCGCGAATGTCGCCCACGCGTTCAATCAAGCGACGCAAATCGCCTTCAGTGAAGATGCCAACTACACGATTGTCTTGGTCAACAACAGAGGTCATGCCAATGCGCTTGCGCGTAATTTCACGGACAGCATCCAAAACCGTGACCCCCACCGTGACCTTCGGGATGGCATCGCCCGTGCGCATAATATCGCCCACGTGAATCAATAAGCGACGACCCAAGGCGCCACCGGGGTGAGAGCGGGCAAAGTCTTCGGGCTTAAAGCCCTTAGCATCTAAGCAGGCAACGGCTAAAGCATCACCCATGGCCAAAGTGGCTGTGGTACTGGTGGTTGGTGCCAAACCAAGGGGGCAAGCTTCTTGACGCACACCAATATCCAAATGAACATCAGCGTGTTGCGCCAATGCACTCTCGGGCGCACTCGTCATAGCAATTAAGGGTGTACCTTCACGCTTAAGAACTGGAATAATGGTGAGCAGTTCGCTCGTCGTACCGGAATTAGAAATGGCAAGCACGACATCGTCTTTGGTAATCATCCCCAAGTCGCCGTGAGCGGCTTCGGCAGCATGAACGAAAAAGGCAGGCGTGCCGGTCGAGGCAAGCGTTGCTGCAATCTTGCGACCGATGTGCCCACTCTTGCCGACACCGGAAACAACGACGCGACCTTTGCAGTCCAATAAGATTTTGACGGCTTGAAGGAATTCATCTCCCAAACGAGAAGACATGTCCAATAAGGACTGAGCTTCTTGCGTTAAAACCGTTTGAGCTAACTTAAGTGTCGACTCGTTTGTACTTGCATGAGCAATCATTTCAAATCCTTTTCTTAACCAATTAATAATACCATCCCTATATAACGGCATTAAAAGGCTAAGTGTTTCAAATCGTTCAAGAATTCACAAATTAGTGATTCAAAATCTTCGATAAGAATTGAACCGCACGATCCGATTTCGGTTGTGTAAAGAATTCTTGCGTGGGTGCATCTTCGAGAATTTGACCGTTTTCCATAAAAAGAACGCGATCGGCGACTCGGCGAGCAAAGCCCATTTCGTGCGTTACAACCATCATGGTCATGCCTTCTTGGGCTAATTCCACCATAACGTCGAGCACTTCATTAATCATTTCCGGGTCAAGTGCAGAGGTCGGTTCGTCAAAGAGCATGCACACCGGATCCATGGCCAAAGCGCGGGCAATGGCCACGCGCTGTTGTTGACCGCCGGAGAGTTGACCAGGGAATTTATTCGCGTGATCTTCTAAGTGCACTCGGGCCAGTAATTCCAGGCCGCGCTTGACTGCTTCTTCTCGAGAGCGACCCAAAACCTTCATTTGTGCCAAGGCCAAATTGTCCGTAATCGACAAGTGGGGGAAAAGCTCAAAGTGTTGGAACACCATACCAATGTGTTGGCGCAATTTGGGCAAATCGGTTTTAGGATCCCCGACATTGATGCCATTGACAATGATTTCGCCTTCTTGGAAAGGTTCCAAAGCGTTGACACATTTAATCAATGTCGATTTGCCGGAACCCGAAGGACCACACACCACAACGACTTCACCCTTGTCGACTGTGGCCGAACAATTTTTTAAGACTTGAAACGACTCAGAGTACCACTTGCTGATATTGCGAATTTCAATCATTGAAAAAATTCCTTAACAACGGCTAAAGTTGGGCTTACGACCTTCTTGGAAGGCGGCAATTGCTTCCTTCGTTTCATTGGCTTGAAGGCGCAAGAGCGTTTGTTCCTTTTCCATTGTGAGTGTAGAACGAATTTGTTGAGCTAAGTGACGACGCAAGAGTTTCTTGGTTGCACGGAGACTACCCAAGGGCATTTGCGTTAAGCGCGCAGCGCGGTTAAGCGTTTCTTGGACGACTTCGCCGGGCTTGCAAATGCCGGTAATCAACCCCATTTCACTGGCTTCGATGGCTGAAATCGGTTCACTTAACAAAAGCTTTTCGGCGGCTTTTTGATAACCGGCTTTACTCATGGCAATTTGAGAAAGACCGTATTCAGGCGTTAAACCCAAAGCCGTAAACGGCATGGAGAAAAGCGTCTTTTCAGAGCAATAGGCCATGTCGCAATAAGAGAGAATCGCCACGCCCAAGCCCAAGCAAGGCCCTTCAACGGCGGCCAAAATGGGTTTATCAAAAGCGATGAGCGCTTCAATCAAGGCGTCATAAGCGCTTTCGGTGACATCGGTGCGCTCAAGTGTTTCCTTGAGGTCGGCCCCGGCACAGAAAATGGCGTCTTGGCCTCGAATGACCACACAGTGAACATCGTCGTCTTTTTGGGCTTGAACCAAAATTTCAACAAACGTTGCACAGCTTTTGGCATCAAGAGCATTGCGATTGGCTAAACGCGCAATTTCAATTTGGCAAATCCCTTGATCGATAGAAACATTAAGGTCGGACATAGTTTTAGAGCGTTAACGTAAAAGTAATAAAGTTGTCGTTGTCGGTTTCTTCTTGGCGTTGATAGCCCAATGCCTTCATGAGGGCAAACATCCCTTCATTACCCTTGAGGACATAACCGACAAGTTTCGTAATTTTCTTTTTCTTAGCTTCTTGAGCTAAGGTCGTCATCAAAATGCGAGCAAGCCCTCTTTGTTGCCATGCATCTTCAACGATGACGCCGAATTCGGCAACCGACGAACCGTAAAGGCGTTTAAAGCGAGCAACGGCTCTGATTTCTTCCGGCGCATCCATGTCAAAAGCGACAATGGCCGTTTCGCGGTTGTAGTCAATGTTGGTGAGTTCCACCAACTTTTCTCGAGCCAATTCGGTCGAAGAAATATGGAATCGTAAGTAGGCCGTTTGCGGCGATAAGCGAGAAAGGAAGGCTTTCACCGCATCGTAATCGTGCTCGCGGATGCTACGCAATTGAATAAAACCGTTTTTGACCGGCAACCACTCGTGATCGAACACGGGGGCGGGAGACAGCATCAAGTGAGAGGCCTGTTGGTCTTTCTTTAACGGCATATCGGCAATACCGATGTGGGCATCAAGCACAACGCACCCACCTTCGTCCACCAAGAGGGGATCGATATTGAGATTGCGAATGGCCGGAATTTCCGTCACAAGCGTTGATAAGCGAAGTAATACTTGGACTAATGCGTCTTTGTTGACTTCGGGCATGCCTCGGAAATTGTTCAAACTTTGAGCAATTTGCGGTTTTTCAATTAACTTTCTGGCAAGCGGCTCCGTTAAAGGCAAAAGCTCTAACGCACTGTCTTGATAGATGTCGCCCATGCGACCGCCGGCACCAAAGCGAATCACCGGACCAAAGCGGGAATCCGTTTGAATGTTAATGCGAAGTTCTCGTCCGTTTTCAACGTTGATTTGGCGTTGAACGAAAATGCCACGAATGCGAGCGTAAGGCGCTTTTGTGCGAACGTTTTCTAAAAGCTCTTCACTTTCTTCCAGAGCTTGTTGGATATTGCGAACATTAAGACGCACACCACCCACGTTGCTCTTATGAACAACACCTTCAGCCAAGACCTTCAACACAACCGGGAACCCTAAGGATTGGGCGGCGTCGGCAGCCTCTACCGGAGACGTCGTGAAAATACCGCTTGCGGTGGAAAGGCCCATGGAGGCCAAAATGCGCTTGGTTTCCAACTCATCGAGCGTGAAGTCTTGTTCTTGAAGTTTACTTCCGATGAGTTCTTGCGCTGCTTGGATATTCATGGGCAACAAAGCGTTGCCTTCGGCGACGGCGCCGGCAATAAAGCGGCGGTTTTCTGCGTGGCGACTTAACCATGAGAAGGCTTGAACAGCACGCTCCGGGCTCTTAATGGCCGTAATTTGTTGAGCATCCAATAGGTGGCGAGCCGTAACGGCTTGCTCTTCACCCACCCAAGCCGTGATAACGGGTTTATAGGTGGATTCCGTCGCGTACGATAAAGCATCGCACAAGTGTTTGACGGGCATCGTAAAGGTCGGTGCTGCAATCACAATAATGCCGTCAACGTTTTCATCTTGGTTTAAAGCGTCCAACGCCAACTTCATGCGACGGGGATCGGCATCGGCCCAAAGGTCAACCGGGTTGGTAAAGGGCAAGGGGTTATCGAAAAGTTGCCCTAAACGTTGCGTTGTAGCACTCGTGAGATTGGCTAATTTCACGCCGTACTTGCTGGCAGCGTCAGCGGCCAACACGCCAAAGCCTGAACCGTTACTGATAATGCCGATACGGTTGGCACGGGGCAAGCGACGAGAAGAGAAAATCTCAATGGCAGCTAACAATTCATCCAAGTCGTAGACGCGAATGGCACCGGCACGATCTAAAAGTGCATTGAAAGCATCATCGTCGCCGGCGGGCACCGACATGCGGCTTGCCAAAAGCTGGCCGGCTTGTAAGCTCTTGCCGCCACGCAACACGATGACCGGTTTTACACGGGCAGCTTCTCGAACGGCCGAGAAAAATTCACGAGGATTACGAATCCCTTCAACATGCAAAACGATGACGCGCGTAGCGCGGTCTTGCGCCATGAAGTCAACCACTTCATCCATCGTGACATCGATTTCATCGGTCGTATTGACCAAGGATGAAAAACCAAGGCCGTTGGCCTGAGCATAAGAAAGAACGGACGTAGAAATGACACCCGATTGGGCAGCAAAACCAATGCTGCCTTTATTGGGAATTTGCATCCAATAGCTTGCGTTAAAGCCGATTTCCGGACGCATAATGCCGAGACAATCGGTACCAATCAAACGAATGCCTAAAGAGTGCGCCTTGTTAACAATATGAGCTTGCCAAGAGGGGTTGCTCGTTACCGAGGCTTCCGTAGGCGTTAAAACAACAAAACGCGTACCTTTAGCGGCGACCTCTTCGAGTACCTTTTCAATGACTTTGGTGCTTGTCGCAATGACGGCTAAATCAACGGGTTCTTCAATGTCTTTGATTGATTTGTAGCAAGGCACGTCACCAAGAAAATCGTACTTGGGATTGACGGGATAGGCCTTGCCGGAGAAATTGCCGTCCATGAGGCTTTTCCATAAAACCGTGCCTCGAGACTCTGCTCGGTCACTGGCTCCGATCACGGCCACGGAATTCGGAATCAAAGCGGGGGTTAAATGATGGGCGCAAACCATTTTAAACAGTAATAAATAAGCAAAAGATTAACAGTCTATTGTACCGTAAGAGACAGGGCTAAACGCTTGATTTTTCGATTTTGTACAAAAATTTTCTCGAGGTTTAAAGACGTCAAAAAGCAAGCAAAGTGAGAAATTTCTCCTCAATGTGGAATTTGTGAGAAATATAAAAAGAAGTACAGAGAGGATTTTCTCTCCACGATGCCGTCGAAAAGCTCGAAAACAAAGAGGTCTTTTGATTAAAATGGATGGTAAGGATTAAAGAAAAAGTCATTGGAGTTTTTATATGAAAGTCAATGGTGTACCTACCCGGACGATTTGGTCAATTGATAACGGTCAGGCGATCGGCATTATTGATCAAACCAAACTACCTTATGCCTTTGAAAAGGTCGAACTTCGTTCTTGGAAAGAAGTTCAACGTGCCATTGCAACGATGATGGTGCGTGGTGCTCCTTTGATTGGTATTACTGGCGCTTGGGGCATGGTTTTGGCCATTAAAGATGACCCCAGTGACGAATCGATTCACCAAGTTCGAAGTGAACTCATTTCAACGCGTCCTACGGCAGTGGATTTGCAATGGGGCGTGGATAGTATCGTTAAGGCGGCTATGCCTTTAAGTCCTAAAGATCGCTTTGTGGTGGCACTTAAAAAAGCAGAAGAAATGACGCAAGCCAATGTGTTGGCTAACCGTGCGATTGGTACGCATGGCGCCAAGCTCATTGCCGAGCTTTATGCCAAAAAACGTACACCGGTCAATATTTTGACGCACTGTAATGCTGGTTGGTTGGCGACCGTTGACTATGGGACGGCCTTGTCTGCAATTTATATTGCCTTTGAGCAAGGTATTCCACTCCATGTTTGGGTTGATGAAACACGTCCTCGCAATCAAGGTTTGTTGACAGCCTGGGAATTGGCCTCTTTTGGTGTCCCTCATACGGTCATTGCCGATAATGCCGGCGGTCACCTGATGCAACACCGTGAAGTCGATATGGTGATTGTGGGGGCTGATCGAGTCACGGCCGTGGGTGATGTGGCCAATAAAATCGGTACCTATTTAAAGGCCTTGGCGGCAAAAGACATGGATGTGCCTTTTTATGTGGCAGCGCCCTTCTCGACCATTGACTGGACGATTCAAGACGGCAAACACAGTATTGAAATCGAAAATCGTGACGGCAATGAATTGCGTTATGTTCAAGGCGTTAACGATGATGGTCAATTAACGAAGATTGAATTGATTCCGCCCCAAATCAACGTGGAAAATCCTGCGTTTGACGTAACGCCTGCTCGCTTAGTGACAGGGATCATCACGGAACGCGGAGTGTGTCAACCTGAATTTTTAACGCGCCTTTTCCCTGAAGGGGCTCGCGCTTCAACGCGTTGGTGAGGCCACTGGTGTCCGACTCGTTATTTGAAATAGCACAAGCGGTGATTCAAACCGCTTGTGACATGAACCGCTTAGGAATTAACGTCAACAAAAGCGGGAATGTCTCTGTGCGAGTGAAAAAGGGAGAAACGGAAGGTTTTCTGATTACGCCGACCGGTATTCCCTATGAAGCTCTCCAAACGGATGATTTGGTTTTTGTGCCTCTTAATGCGCAATCTTTAGACGATATCAACGCCAAACGTTTACCGTCGAGCGAATGGTTGATGCATGCTGAAGTTTTTCGTCAAAAGCCGACCGTTAACGCCATTGTTCATACGCATTCTGTGTATGCCACCGCTTTGGCCTGTCAAGAAATGTCTATTCCTGCGTTTCACTATATGGTCGCAGTGGCTGGTGGTGATGATATTCCTTGTGCGCCCTATGCTTTATTTGGAACACCGGAGCTTGCAGATTATTGTGCTAAAGCTTTGGAAAATCGTCATGCATGCCTATTGTCGCATCATGGGGTTGTGGCCACGGGGATGGACTTGTCAGCAGCGCTCAAACTTGCTCATGAAGTCGAAAATTTAGCCAAGACGTACACAGTGGTTTACCAATTAGGGAGACCTAAAATTTTAGATTCTGAGAAAATGAAGGCTGTTCAAGAAAGGTTCAAAACGTATGGCAAACAAAAATAATTTGGGTGCACCTTGTTGGATTAAGCCTGATGGCTCTCCTGTGTCTTGCACCGAAAAAGTCAAAGTTCTCAACGAAAATTACGAAGAGCTTCGTACGTTACTCAAAGATGCTTTAGAAGATGCCTTGGTATTGGGGTGCTCTGAAGCACAGGTGCGTCAAAATTTTCATAAATTGGTCGATAGCATCGAGTCCGATATCAAAGAGCACCAAGTTCATCCTTAGCGTTTTCCAATTAATAGCCAAAGTGCAGTGGTTGCACACAGTGCCGCCACGCTGTAAAAGCTCATAAAGTAGTGAGCCGAGAGGCTATGAATCCAACCAAAAAGTAGTGGCAAGAAAATTGCGCCACCAAACGTGAAAAAGAGTGTGCCGCCGGTGGCAACACTTGCCTTACCTTCAGGCGCAATGCGTGCAACGTTGGCTAAATAAACGCCGTTCCAGCCAATGGCCGAAGCGCCCAAGCAAACAGCAATAGTGACCATCCAATAAATCGAGGTGTCGGCGTTAAAAAAGCCCGTTAAAGAAAGCATCGCTGCCATTAAAAAGCCGAGAATTGACAGCGTGATTCGGGCCGAGTGAATCCAATCGGAAAAAATGCCCCAAAAAAGACGTCCACCGATGCCGCCAATACCGGTTGCGGTCAAAAGCATCCCGGCGACAACGATGGAAATCGAGATGTCTTCAACGAGGTAGGCAACCAAAAAACTCAAAACACACATTTGTGTGCCGTTATAGACAAAGGACGCCACGCACATACTGCGAAGGCCTTTATCGGTGGTAACCAATCTCAATGCGTTTAACACCGATTGAATGCTGAATTTAAACGTCCGATCCATGTGATCGTCCAAGCGATCGCGATGGTACATGACAAGCAATGCCACGCAAAGTGCCAAAATGGCCATAACGTGAGGGCCTGCGTGCCAATCGTTGGCCCACAAAGCAATGCTAGGAATAATTAATCCCGTTAAGGCGCTTCCTAAGGGGACGGCGGTTTGTTTAAGCGAAAAGACAAAACCCATGCGCTCTTTGGGAACGGTGTGCGCCAAAATGTCGCTCGAAGCCGGAGTGATGGGGCCGTAGCTCAATCCTAAACAGAAAGCTCCCAAGCAAATTACACCAAAGTGGGAAAAGGAACTTAAAAGCAAGCCAATGGCGGCTAAAACAAGCGCTCCTTGCGAAACATGAATGCCACCGTAGCGTGTCACCATGGTGCCACCAATCACCGCTGATATGGCTGCGCCAATGTAGAGGCAACAAACGTACGTACCGATAAAAGAACTCGGGACGCCAAGAGAGACCGCTACCAACGGAGCGATGGCAGACAACGTCACGGTCGAAGCCGTAGCCATGGTTTGAACAACCATGGTGGAAGTCAGAGCAAGTGGAATGACAGAGCGCATAACAATATTCTGAGATATACGACCAATGATACTCTGTTAAGCGCCGGAGACATCCTGAAACAGAATATTGTTCAAGTTGTAACCGCCTTTTGAGATACAATTTTCCATAGAGTAGGAGAACAAGTCATGCCAGCGAAAACAAAAATCATTGCGCTTTTATGTGCTACTTTGGGAATGGGAATGTTATCCGGTTGTGCCATGCACCCGGATTGGGTTAAGCCCGGCCAAGAAGAGGCTTCCGTTGTGAATCAAATCGGCGCACCGGACTCTCGTATCGAGCATCCGGACGGTCGTTTTACCTTGGTTTATTCAGGGCAGCCTTTTGGATTTGAAACCTATTGGATGCACTTCGATAAAGACGGTCGTTTCATCGGTAAAGAAAGAACCATGAACGAAGAGCACTTCAAATTAGTGAAGGTGGGTGTTCACACCAAGGCAGACATTTATCAACTCTTTGGTCGTTGCGCTCAGGAGTACGAATTCCGACTTCAAGATCAAACCGCTTACATGTACCGCTTTGAAGAAGTGGGAGGCCATCGCATGGCGTTTTGGGTGCAGTTTGACCGCAAAGATGTTGTTACCGAGTGGGCGATTACACAAGATCCCTGGGATAATGACGGAGACTCTTTGATTCTTAATTAAGAAAATCGAGGCAAAAAAAGAGCGCTGATTTTTTACGTCAGCGCTTCTTTTTTGGGCTATTGCGGATTATTCTGCCGGTTGCGGGTTACGCAAACGGATGTGCAATTCACGCAATTGCTTTTCGTCCACAGGAGACGGAGCTTGCGTGAGCAAGCATTGAGCGCGTTGCGTCTTCGGGAAGGCAATTACGTCACGGATGGACGGAGCGCCGGCCATGATGGTGACGATACGGTCCAAACCGAAGGCGATACCGCCGTGCGGAGGAGCACCGAATTGCAATGCATCGAGCAAGAAGCCAAACTTAGCACGAGCTTCTTCCGGACCGATCTTCAAGGCGCTAAAGACCTTACTTTGAACGTCAGCGCGGTGGATACGGATAGAACCGCCACCGATTTCCCAGCCGTTTAAGACCATGTCATAGGCTTGAGCCAAGCACTTACCCGGATCGGTTTCCAAGAGGTCGATGTGTTCTTCCTTGGGCATCGTGAACGGGTGGTGGCAAGCAACCCAGCGGTTGTCTTCTTCGTCGTATTCAAACATCGGGAAGTCAACAACCCACAAAGCCTTCCAGCCTTCTTCATAAAGGCCGTTGGCCTTACCGAAGTCGCTGTGGCCGATCTTCAAGCGCAAAGCACCCAAAGAGTCGTAGACGATCTTAGCGCGGTCAGCACCGAAGAAGATCACGTCGCCGTCTTGAGCGCCCGTCACTTCAAGGATGTGAGCCAAAAGTTCATCGGATAAGTTCTTCACGATCGGGCTTTGCAAGCCTTCGCGGCCCTTGGCCTTTTCGTTAACCTTAATGTAGGCCAAGCCCTTGGCGCCGTAGATCTTGACGAATTCCGTGTAGGCGTCAATTTCAGAACGCGGCATGCTGGCAGCGTGCGGAACGTTCATGGCAACAACCTTACCATCGGCCAATTCCGTAGCAGAGCGGAAGACCTTGAATTCGCTCGTCTTGGCTTGTTCGGTGATTTCACGAAGTTCGATACCCTTGATGCGCAAGTCGGGCTTATCAGAGCCGAAACGCGTCATGGCTTCGTGCCACGTCATCACGGGGTAGGGATCGGCCAAGTCAACATCAATCGTTTCCTTGAAAACTTGACGAATCATGTTTTCCATGATGTTGCGGATTTCGATTTCACTCAAGAAGGACGTTTCAATATCCACTTGGGTGAATTCCGGTTGACGGTCAGCACGCAAGTCTTCGTCACGGAAGCACTTAACGATTTGGTAGTAACGGTCAAAGCCAGCCACCATCAACAATTGCTTAAACAATTGCGGGGATTGCGGCAAAGCGTAGAAGTGACCGTCGTGCACACGGCTCGGAACCAAGTAGTCACGAGCGCCTTCCGGGGTGCTACGCGTGAGCATCGGGGTTTCGATGTCGATGAAACCATGGCGATCCAAGTGGTTGCGGATGGTCAAAGCCGTCTTGTAACGCAACTTGAGGTTACGTTGCATTTGCAAGCGACGCAAATCCAAAACGCGATAGGACAAACGCGTCGTTTCAGACAAGTTTTCGTCGTCCAAATGGAACGGGGGCGTTTCAGACTTATTGAGGATTTCCAATTCTTGGCAGAGCACTTCGACGCCGCCGGAAACCAAGTCAGGATTGGTCGTGCCTTCAGGACGGGCGCGAACTAAGCCAACAACTTTCAAGCAAAATTCATTACGAACAGAATCGGCCGTGGAGAAAACTTCCGGGCGATCCGGGTCGCAAACGACTTGCAACAAACCTTCGCGATCGCGCAAGTCAATAAAAATCACACCACCGTGGTCACGGCGGCGGTGAACCCAACCAAAAAGGGTCACCGTTTGACCAATGAAAGACTCATTGATAAGACCGGTATATTCGGTACGCATAAATGCTCCCAATTGACGGGAAAAGAGTTCCCAAAGAATTAATCGAAGTATTTTAGCCTGAAAGTGACGTTTTTTGTACGAATGCCCTCGTTCTGACCCATCAAAGCAAAACAAAACATCGCAGAAACCCGAAAGAATTTCTGCGATGTTGTTATAGCCTAGTCAAAGAAGTTATTCTTCTTCTTCCTTGCGTTGGTACTTGCTGGCTAAGTCAGCTTGTACGCTAGCTGGAACCGGTTCGTAAGCATCCAACTCAACAGAGTAGCTGCCCGCACCTTGCGTTAAAGCATTGAGGCGGTTGGCGTAACCATCCAAACCCGTTAACGGCACACGACCCGTGATGAGCATCATGCCACCGTTTAAGTTTTCGGTGCCACTTACTTGACCGCGGCGGCTGGCGAGGTCGCCTGCAATGTCACCCATGAAGGTATCGGGTGCCAAAATTTCAATGCGAACGATCGGTTCAAGCAACGTGGCCTTGGCATTTTGCAATGCATCCAAGAATGCCTTACGACCGGCAGAAACGAAAGCCACTTCCTTACTGTCGACCGGGTGATACTTACCGTCATAAACCGTGACGCGAACGTCATAAATCGGGTAACCGGCAACATAACCTTGATCGAGTACTTCGCGAACGCCCTTTTCAACGGCAGGAATCAAGTTGTAGGGAATGGCACCGCCCTTGACTTGGTCAACGAACTTAAAGCCAGCGCCACGCGGCAACGGTTCGATGCGAAGGAAGACTTCACCGAATTGACCGGCGCCGCCCGTTTGCTTCTTGTGACGGGCATGACCTTCTGCAGGTGCGGCAATCGTTTCACGATAAGGCACACGAGGCGTGCTCGTTTCGACTTCCAACTTAAATTGCGTCGCCATGCGTTTGATGACGATCTTAAGGTGTTGTTCACTCACGCCACGCAACACGGTTTCATTCATGACGGCGTCATGACCGATTTTCAGCGTCGGGTCTTCGCTTGCCATCTTTTCAAGCACTTCAGACATGCGACCTTCATCACCACGGCGAGCGGGGCGCACGGCTAAGCCGAACATCGGTTTCGGGAAGTTCAGCTTCTTCATGTAGATGCCGCCTTCAATCGAGGCATCATGCAAGACACTGCCGTAGACAATGTCATCGATCTTAGCCACGGCACCGATGTTACCCGGATTCATTTCGTCAACTTCGAGGCCCTCCTTGCCTTGCATCATCATCGGACGCGTAATCTTGAAGGGCTTCTTACTTTCATCAACGAACAACGTTGTATCTTTGACGATGCGACCTTGGTGCAAGCGGAATAAACCGATCTTGCCGATGTAGGGGTCGTTGACCACCTTAAAGACGTGAGCGATCACAGGACGATCGGCATCTGGCAACGTTGTGTATTCAGAACCGTCAGCGCGGTAGAACAACGGCGCGTTGGCTTCGGTCGGGTTCGGGAGGTGACGAACGAAAACCTTCGTTAAGTCACGCATACCGATCAAATTCTTAGCAGAGGTGAAGCATACCGGAATGATGTGGCCAAGACGCAAAGCTTTGGTCAACGGTGCGTGCAAGCTCTTCGGATCAACGGAACCTTCTTCGAGGTAGCGTTCCATCGTTTCGTCATCCATTTCAACAACGCGTTCAATAAAAGCTTGGTGAACTCGTTCCACGGAAGCGAAATTGGCCTCACCCTTATCGTTATCGAAGCAGTCAATCACGTGGGTGCAATCTTTATTCGGTAAGTTCAACGGAAGTACTTCATTGCCGAAGGCTTCACGCAATTCACCCAACAACTTCATAAAATCGATATTGGGTTGATCAATCTTATTGATAACGATCATGCGGCAAAGGTTACGTTCCTTGGCCCATTCCATCATGCGACGCGTCATCAATTCAACGCCTTTGGTAGCGTCTACAACAACGCAGACCGTCTTAACAGCGTCCAAAGCCCCCAAAGCTTGCCCCACGCAATCGGGATACCCCGGGGTGTCAAGTAAGTGAATTCTGACGGGCGTGCCGTCATCTTTTTGAGCATTTAAGTGAGTCACACTCGTACGAAGAGAGTGTTGAACTTCTTTTTCGAGGGGATCAAAGTCACAAACGGTGTTGGCTTTTTCGATGGCACCAACCTCTTTGATCATGCTACTGCGATAGAGCAAGGCTTCAACCAAAGATGTTTTACCCGTGGAACCATGGCCAACAAAAGCTACAGTACGAATATTCTCAACAGGATATTGACTCATAAAACCCCCTTAATGGATTAAAAGCTATAAGCAATAGTTCTATTGTGCGCCTTTTCTTTGGCTTGTGTCCAAAGAAAATAGGGGGATTTGATATATGTCGCTGTTTTAGCGGAAATTAGCGGAAGTTGCGGGGGTTTTCAAAGGGAAAACCCCGAAGATTAAAGCTGGGTTTTGAAGCGATAGCCCACGCCACGGACGCTTTCAATACAGAAACGAGCGCCTGCGGCTTCTTGAAGTTTGTGACGGATACTGGAAATGTGAACGTCAATGGAACGGTCAAACTGACCGCGAGGGCGACCCAAGACCGTGGGATAAATATCGTCTTTGCTCACCGCTTCGTTGCAGTGGCTTGCCAACAAGTTCAATAGCGAGAATTCCGTCACGGTTAACGTGAGCGGTTGATCATCGATTTTGGCTGTGTTGTTGACCGCATCAATCGTGAGCCCACCGATTTGAATGGGAGCACGAGCATTTAATTTTTGCGTTTCTTGCTTTTCAAGCATCGTTCGCACCAAGGTCAAAATATCGACCAAGGGAACTGGCAGTTGAACGACCGTTTCGTTTTTGCCTTGGACGGCATTAACGATGTCTTGGGGCGTATCAGGTGCCACCAATAAAAGCGGAGAAAGATCGGGGAGCTCTTTTCGGAAGAGTTCGACCAAAGCCAAATCATTTTCGTTGGCCAAATCCAAAACCACTAAATCGAAATCATTTTCCCGCATTTGTTCGATCACATCGGTATGCGAATAGGCAGGACAGACTACATAGTTACAGAAAACTAAGAAGTCGGTCAAAAGCGCTTCATACACGCGATCGTGGTGGAAAATTAAAATCTTAGGTGGCATGAAATGTCAATTCGCTAAAAATTGCTCAAAAGCCGAAATGATACCGATATTCTCCCATTTTAGACATAGGAGGATGTGTGATTAAAAAACTTTTTGTATTCGTTTGTACATATTTGAAAATTTTGTTGTTTAGCCAATGTTTTTCAATAAAAAATCGTGCAAACTGCTTGTAACAAAATTGCGAAATA
>DBFZTP010000076.1:0-21634 GCA_048520025.1 Candidatus Aphodousia sp. | reverse complement strand
AGAACAAGAAGAGCAAGAAAAAGAAGCAGAAGCTCGTTTAGAAGAAGAAAGTACTGTTGTTACTAACGAATTCGAAATGCAAGGCTTTTATATTGTAAAGGCTATCCTCTCAGATATTATCTCGCCTGACCGTATATATTTACGTGATAAACAAACTCGTTGTTTAGTTTTGTTTGATGACAACATTAGAAAGCCTCTGGTAAAACTCTATTTTCAATCTTCAGAGAACTTGGCAATTGAGCTTATTGACGAAAATAAAAATGCTGAGTGGCACGCTATAACAAAAGTTGAAGATATATACTCATACTCATCCCAAATTCGCGCACGAGCAATGGCCTATGTCAATGATTCTAATTAATCATTAACAAATTGGAACTATAAATTTAAGGGAGAGTGTAGCTCTCCCTTTTTGTCATTTATGACACCTTACAGCTAACTCCAATACAGCCTACTACTCTACCTCCTTTCAATAACTAGAAAGCCTTGAGCTTTCACCCAAGGCTTCCCAATCATTGGCATTTGTTAAGTGTTAGATGGATTCGTGCAAATCTTTAGCAGCGTTCCATCCCCAATTGGAATCAGACAAAATCGCACGACCGATATCAATGACATCACAAGCCTCAAGTTGTAAGGCTGTTTCAGCTTGGAACGCATTGGTAATCAATCCGACACCGAACACCTTCATTGAAACAGCTCGACGAATCGCAGCCGCAAAGGGCAATTGATAGCCAGGAGCCACAGGAATCGGACAAGGCAAAAGACCACCCGTTGAAACATCAACAAACACAAGACCGAATTGCTCTGCGATTGTCATGAGTTTTATGCTGTCATCCAAGGTCCATCCGCCTTCAATCCAATCGGTTACGGAAATGCGAATTCCTACAGGGAAATCATTCGGAACCGCATGTTTGACAGCTTGCATAATTTCACTAGCAAAACGCATACGATTTTCTAAACTTCCACCGTATTCATCCGTGCGAATATTTGAGAGTGGCGACAAAAATTGGTGGATTAAATAACCGTGAGCAGCATGAATCTCTACAGCATCGAAACCGCTTCCACCGCGAGCTTGGCAGCATCGGTAAATGCTTTCACATAGGATTTAACTTCATCATTCTCAAACGCTCTAGACATGGCTAATGTTGCTTTGGCGGTCAATGCACTAGGGGCCACGGTTTGCCAACCTCCATTTTCCGCAGTAACGGTCGTATCATTAGACGGATTGCAACTACCCTTTCGACCGGCGTGAGCAAGTTGCAAAATCACCTTCACATCGGGCGACGTCTTTTTAATGATTTCAACAATGCCACGCAAACTTTCTGCATGAGCATCGTCCCAAATACCCAGGCAATTCGGAGAAATGCGACCATCGAGCAAGACACCCGTGGCTTCAATCGTAATGGCGTCCACACCAGAAGCGGCAAGCTTTGCATAGTGTTGAAGATTGGCAGCGGTTACAAAACCGTCTTTGGCATACCACATGCACATGGGTGGTACGTTAATACTGTTTTTCATCGTCATGCTACCAATTTCGACTGCTGAAAATAACTTCGTCTTCATCATTGTTTGTAATGAACGGATACACATTGCCTTTTGGCCTTCGTTTGTTGCCTTCAATAGCAGGTACAATTGAAACATCTGTTTAAAGACTTCTCCAATGAGGCCCTCATGTACTCATTAAACGAATTTGTCGTTCGTACTTCCGTTGCTTTGACCGGTGTTGCCCTTTCTTTTTCGGTTATTGCAGCTCCCCAAGAATACAAAGTTCCTCACAACGCCAAACTGATCCCCAATGTAAAAACGCTGGATGTTTTCAAAGAGGGCGTTTATCACTTTTATGAAAAAAACGAGAGTTTCTTCAAAGCGGGCAAACGCCAAGGCAGTACATACCGATTAGGAACGTCATTTAGCCAAGGGATGCCCAAGCAATTTAGCTACGGGGGCAACCGTGATTGGGTGGTCGTTAACGGCCATATGCAAAAGCCCTCGGCGGTTCAAAGACTTCGTGTACTGAAAAATGATCGTGTCTCTGTTGAAGGTCACGCTCGCGATGCGTTAGTGGTATCGCTTCAAGCCTATGATGTATCAGGCAAGCCTATTCAAAGTTTTTTAACGGGCCACAACAGTCGTCCGACCAAAACGGCAGAAAACATTTCCACGGGCTACCGCTTCAGTAAAGGCTCAGTCGCCTACGTACCGACCTTTCAAACCGTCACGGATAAAGTTGTCATTCCCAATAAAGACGTCTTAACGGGGCAAAAAAACATTGAAAACTTTCTCAAAAGATTCTCGGGCAAAATTCCCAATTGTTTGAGTTATGAAAAGCGCTCCGGGTATCAACCCTATGCCATCCGATTTATCAATCGAAAGGGCAACAACGGTGAAATTGAAATCTTCCATGCCAAACGCTCTAGCGTCTTCTGTGAAGCCGTAGGTAAGCGTGTGGCTTTAGGGAAATTCCAAATCAAAACGGTTAACGGCACCCGAGTGATGGCGCTTACCTTCCCCGATAAGATTGACTCTCGTGACGTGGGTATCAAAGCCAGTGAACGCGAAGCTTTGCGTTATGCGTTTGTTGAAGTCACTTCTCCCCGTCGCCAAGTCTTGCCAGGCCTTCTCATTGACCGTAACAAAGACTTCCATGACTTCCAATACCGCTTTAACGCTCAAGCAGCTGCTGACATCAAAAAAGCCATGGATTAATCGATTGAAGAGACAAAAAATGCCGAGTTTTAAAGCTCGGCATTTTGTTAGGTCAGACGTTCTTTAAATGAAGAACATATTCATGAGGTAGAAGGACGGAACCAAAATACCCACGGACCAGAGCATGTAACCGAAGAAGGTCGGCATCTTGATGCCACGTTCTTGCACAATCGCAACCGTCATGAAGTTCGGAGCGTTACCGATATAGGTCACTGCACCCATGAAGACAGAGCCCATGGAGATCGCCATCAAGGTGTGAGAGTCCGTGTGCATCAAGGTGTAGGCGTCGCCACCGGCCAAATTAAAGAAGGCAAGATAAGTCGGAGCATTATCCAAGAAAGCAGACAACGTACCCGTTAACCAGAAGAACATGTGGTTATTAAAGGTGCCGTCTGCGTTACTGACTAAGGCAACCAACGGAGCGAAGGCACCGGCATGACCAGCACGAAGCATTTCCAACACGGGCACGATACAGGCAAAGATACCGAAGAATAACTTCGCCACTTCAAGGATCGGTTCCCACGTAAATTGGTTGGCTTCACGTACGGCCTTGGGCGTTAATACCAAGGAAAGCACGGCAATCACGATAAACAAGGCATCGCGCGTCAAACCTTCAAGCGTCAAAGGTACGTGCAAGATTTCGAAAGAAACACCGGACTTCCAGAAACCAGACAAAAGCACAGCACCAGAAACGCAAGCCAAAAGCAGAATGTTGATGCAACCTTCAATCTTAAAGGGCACTTTTTCAACGGCATGCAACACCGTTTGATCTTCTTTGCGATAGAAGTAGTAATCAACTGCCATATAAATCGCTAACAAGAAAATCACCGTGGAGAGCATCGGAGCAATCAAATACTCAGCCGTCCAGAAGAAATCCACACCGCGCAAGAAGCCCAAGAACAAGGGAGGATCGCCCAAAGGCGTCAAGCTACCACCGATATTGGCCACTAAGAAGATGAAGAAAATAAAGGTGTGCATGCGGAACTTACGATTTTCATTGGCCTTGATCAACGGACGGATCAAGAGCATGGCAGCACCGGTCGTACCCATAATGTTGGCCAATAACGCACCGATGAAAAGAAGAGAGGCGTTAAGTACCGGTGTACCGACAAAAGAAGAACGGATATGAATGCCGCCTGCGACAATGAAAAGCGTACCCACGAAAATGATGAACGGAATGTAGTCACCGATCATAGCGTGAGCAACAGCTCCCGTTGCGACGCTTCCGCCATAGACTGCATACAAAGGAATCGTACACAAAGCGGCCCAGAATAAAGCGATCTTACCGTAGTGATGATGCCAAATATGGGGAGCAAAAAGCGGGAATAAAGCGATGGACAAGAGAATCCCAGCGAAAGGAATTGCCCAAAGGACTGAGAGTTCAGCGCCATTTAATGACGCCGCACTGGCGATGGCAGGTAAGCCCAAGAGAGAGGCCGCTGCCACTACACACTTAAAATTCATCGAAGTAACCCTTTGATTTAAGTTAAAAGTTATTCGCTCATTTTACGCATTTTTTCATGCACGGTAGCAAAAAAAATAGCCACCGAAAGTACAGTGGCTATAGATGATTTAAGCAAAAAATCGTAATTAATCTTTAATTCCAAAGACTTGCTTAAGGTAAGTGAGATAACTTTCATCGTCACACAAGCTCTTACCCGGCGTGTCGGAAATCTTGGCAACGGGTTGACCGTTGGCGCGAACCATCTTGATAACAATATTTAAGGGTTCAGGCCCTAGATCATTCATTAAGTTAGTACCGACACCAAAACCGATTCTCACGCGCTTTTTAAAGCGTCTAAAGAGCTCTAACAGGCGAGGGAAGGTGAGACTATCGGAGAAGATAAAAGTCTTCGTCGAGGGGTCACAACGGTTGGCACGGTAGTGCTCAATCATGCGTTCCCCCCAAGCAAAGGGGTCACCAGAATCTTGACGCACGCCATCAAAGAGCTTACAGAAGTACATATCGAAGTCTTTGATAAAAGGTTCGATCCCGTAAACGTCCGTTAAAGCAATCCCTAAGTCCCCTCGATACTCTTTGGCCCACATTTCAAATGCGTAGGTTTGGGAGTCACGCAAGCGAGGCCCCAAGGCTTGGCAAGCCTGAAGGTATTCGTGAGCCATGGTACCGATGGGCAAAAGGCCCAATTCTTTGGCGTACATCACGTTACTCGTGCCGGCAAATTGAACGGCCAACTCGCGCTTGAGCGTCTCTAAGACTTCTTTTTGCCACTCACGGGAAAAACGACGACGCGTACCGAAGTCCGACAGCGAAATAAGATCCGTGTCAGGCTCATTTTTAATCATTTCAATCTTTTCTTGAAGACGACGGCGACCTTCTGCTTTATCAATGCCCGCTGCCACATGTCGGAAATAGGTTTCGTTGACGATGGCTAAGACCGGAATCTCAAACAAAATCGTATGAAGCCAGGGTCCCTTGATATGGATATTGAGTTCCCCGTTGTCTGAGAAAACCTTGATGTATTTTCGCTTTAATTGGAAAAGACTCAAGAAATCGACAAAGTCATGCTTAATGAAGCGCAAGTTTCCTAAATAATCCAACTCGTCGTCAGTGAAGCGTAAGGTACAGAGATGATCAATTTGTGCGTTGATCTCATCCATGTAAGCAGTTAAATCGACACCGGCGTTGCGACAACGGAAGCGATACTCGACATCAGCGCCCGGAAACTGGTGCAGTACGCACTGCATCATCGTAAATTTATACAGGTCGGTGTCCAATAATGACTCAATGATCACGGCACTATGTCCTTTCAGATATGCTCTATCTCTCGAAGTCTAAGAAATTTGGAGTACAATGACAAACTTTCTTGAATAGTTTCTTGTATTTTTCTATTAATGGAGTGACATCATGGCACACGTTGTCTGTGAATCCTGCATCAATTGCACCGATACGGCTTGTGTAGCGGTTTGTCCTGTCGACTGCTTCCGCGTCGGTCCCAACTTCTTGGTGATTGACCCCGATGAGTGTATCGATTGTGCCGTTTGCGTCCCCGAATGCCCCGAAGAAGCCATCTATCACGAAGATGATGTGCCTGCCGGTCAAGAAGAATTTATCGGTTTGAACGCCGAACTTTGCCAAAAGTGGCCTTCGATTACCCGCCAACGCCCGCGTCCTGCAGATGCTGACAAGTGGCACGGTGTTCCGAACAAGCGTCAACACTTAAAAACCGAATAAGACAAACGTTTACGTTTTCTTTTCAAATTGCCCTTTAGTCATACACTAAAGGGCATTATTTTTAACCATACCTTTTGTTAGAATCAATCGTGATTTGTTGAGGATTAATTGCTATGAGTTTTCGTCCTGTTTCTGTTTTATCGGTTGAAAAGCACAACGATCGTCTTTTGTACTTAACGCTTGAAAAGCCTGCCAACATTTCCTTTGAATCCGGTCAATTTATCCGAATCGGTCTTGCTCTCAAGGATAACCCGCAAACGGAAGAAGATTTTCTGGTCCGCCCTTATTCGATTGCGAGCCGCAAGGAAAGCCCCAAACTTGAGTTTTACATTGCTCGCGTTATTAATGGCGAGCTCTCCGGTCGCCTTTTTGATCTCAAAGAAGGTGACACCGTTTGGGTCGACGAGCAAGCCTATGGCTTTATGCTTCCTGAACGCTTAAAAGCCGGTGGTCACCTCATTTGTTTTGGTACGGGCACCGGAATCTCGGGCTTTTTATCGGTCATTCGTGCTAACGCATGGAAGCGCTTTGATCGTGTCACTGTCATTCACTGTGCACGCACGGCAGATGACCTCACGGTGACTGATAAATTTATGGAAGCAGCCAAGCGTCAAGATCAATTGAATCACTTCCGATTCATTCGTGTAACGACACAAGAGACAAATGCCGATAAAATGGGAGAAGTCAACGAGCGACTTCCCTCCGCTATTGAAAAAGGCACCTTAGAAGCCTTGGGGGTTGCCCTCAATCCTGAAGAAACACGCGTCATGCTTTGCGGCAACCCGCAATTTGTGACAACGATGAAAAAAGTTTTGAAGGATAAAGGCTTTACGGCCCCTCGCGGTGAAACGCTTGGCACTTTGGTTTCAGAAAATTTTTGGTAAAACAACTCATGTCTTCTCTTATTGACAAAATTGATGATGTGCTTCCGCAAACGCAATGCAGTCAATGCGGTTATGCCGGTTGCCGTGCTTACGCATGGGCAATTGTCATGGACGAAGCACCGATTAATCGTTGCGCTCCCGGTGGTAAGAAAGGGATTGAAGCTTTAGCTCAAGTCACAGGGCGTGATGTCATTGAACTCGATCCCGAATACGGTCATGAAGTGCCGCTTGAAGTCTCTCACATCAAACCGGAGCTTTGCATCGGGTGTCGAAAGTGTGTTGCGGTTTGCCCGACCAACGCCATTGTTGGCGCGCCCAAGCGCATGCACGCGGTGATCACCGATTGGTGCACTGGGTGCGCATTGTGTGTCGTCCCTTGCCCTGTTGACTGTGTTGAAATGGTGCCTGCCACCTTCGAATGGACAACCGAGCGTGCCCACGCTGCTCGCGACCGTTATAAGGCTAAACAGCACCGTGAAAAGCTTAAGCGTGAAGCGCATGATAAGCGCATGGCGGCAGAAACCACGCAAGAAAAGAAAAAGAATCTGATTGCAGACATTCTTAAACGGGCCCAGAAAAAATGAATAAAGACAAACGCTACGAAATCATGAAGCGGCTCGCGGCAGAACGCCCCGAGCCCAAAAGTGAGCTCAATTACACAACACCTTATGAGTTGGTTGTTGCCGTAGCGTTATCGGCTCAAGCCACGGATAAAAGCGTGAACCTTGCAACCGAAAAACTTTTCCCTGTCGCCAATACCCCAAAAGCCATGGTGGCGCTTGGTGTTGATGGGTTAATCCCCTACATCAAAACCATTGGCCTTTATCGCAATAAGGCGAAAAATGTCATTGCCTTGAGTCAAAAGTTGTTGGATGACTTCGGTGGTGAAGTCCCTTGCGATCGAGAGGGTTTGGAGAGTTTACCGGGCGTGGGCCGTAAGACCGCCAACGTGGTTTTAAATGTTGCCTTTGGTCTTCCAACGATTGCTGTAGATACCCATATTTTCCGAGTCAGTAACCGCACGGGGTTTGCCCTGGGCAAAACCCCGGAAGAAGTTGAGCAAAAGCTTTTAAAGTTTATGCCCAAAGAATTTATGAAAGACTCGCACCACTGGTTGCTTTTGCACGGACGCTACTGCTGCAAAGCGATTAACCCTGATTGTCCGCACTGCCCGATTTCTGATTTGTGTGAGTTTAAGAAAAAATCACAATGATCAAAAAAAACTGCATGAACCCGAAAGGCATGCAGTTTTTTTTCTTGGAGCTTGATTAGAGCCAGTCGAGCGACCAATCAACCGTGACGATACCGGCTTCTAAGTCCACTTCTTCAACATAGGCTTCAACGAAGGGAATGAGAATTGAGGCGCCCTCACCTTCAGGCTTAACGAGCAAAAGGTCATGCGCACCGTTATCGGTCACCGTTTCCACTACACCTAACGTTTCGCCCTTGAGGTTCACCACCTTCATGCCCAAAATGTCGTGATCGTAGAAGTCCCCTTCTTCCAATTCCGGCAAATCGTTACGGTCAATCAAAAGACTGCCCTTTAATGCCATGGCATCTTCGCGCGTCGGAATCTCATTGATACGAACAACCAAATCCTTACCGTGCTCTTTCATCTCAGCCACGGTTAAAAGACGCGGTTCAACGCCGGCTACTCGCGGATAGGGTAAAAACCACCAATTGGTCGTTTCAAACAAAAAGTCACCGTCACGCTTACCCGGAACAACACGCACCCAACCGCGGACACCGTAGGCACCGGCCGTACGACCGACTTCAATTAAATCCATTTCTTTTGACATAACGACTCTTAAATCTTGAGGATACAAAAAAGGACAATTTCCTTGATTCTAAATCACTCTACATCGTAGATACTGCAGTGAAAGGTCGGGGTTTGAGTCCAAACGGTAGACACAATTTCCGATTGTTTAGTAACTCAAACGAGTACTCTCAACTGTCAATGTAAAGCGTGAACCTGAAAAATTGTCCTTTTCGAGCAAACGCTAGGTTTGCTGATAATTAGGCAGCAGCCTTCTTAGCTTGCTTAACCAAACGAGCAACCGTGTCGCTCATTTGTGCGCCAACGCCGATCCAGTGCGTGAGACGATCCTCAGCCATGTGGAACTTAACAGCTTGGCCAGAAGCCATCGGGTTGTAGTAGCCCAAACGTTCGATAAAACGACCGTCACGGGGGTTACGAGAGTCCGTAACAACGATATTGTAGAAAGGACGCTTCTTGGAACCGCCGCGAGCGAGACGAATAACAACCATTTTTTACCTCTTGTGTCAAAAGTAAAAGCAGTAGATACTGCAATAAAAAAACGAAACCCCGAAGGGCTTCAAGAAAAATTCGAGCTATTTTACCGCAATCATTTCTCTTATGGCAAATGATTTTCAAGGTTTTTCGGGCATTTAAGCAAAAAATTTTCCCATTTTTAAGCAACAAAATAGAAAAAAAGCTGCCGAGGTTGAATTCGACAGCTTTTTAGCGTTTGACTTAACGATTAAGCAGCAGCTTCTTTTTTGTTGCTAAACCAGTGCAAACCAACGATCATCGCAACCAAGGAGCCTAAGCAGGCACACAAGGAAATCATCAAGTTGCCATGCGTGATGCCGGCAGCAACGTAACCCACAAAGCTCGCAAAGGCCACCACCAAAGCATAAGGCGCTTGGGTTGCAACGTGCTCGATGTGCGAGCACCCGGCCCCGGCCGAGGACAGAATCGTCGTATCGGAAATCGGAGAACAGTGGTCACCGAAGACGGAACCGGCCAACGTAGCAGCCAAAGACACAACCACCAAGCTCGGATCCAACGCTTGAGCGATCGGCACAACGATCGGAATCAAAATACCGAACGTACCCCAAGCCGTACCCGTAGAGAAGGACAAGAAAGCACCGATCACGAAGATGGCAGCTGGCAACCACAAGGCGGAGAAGCCACCGTCGGTCACCAAAGCTTGCACGAAGATCGGCGTTTGCAAGAGGTCTCGGCAGACGCCGGAAATCGTCCAAGCGAGCACCAAAATAATATTGGCGGGCAACATCATCTTCATGCCTTCAACGGAACCGTCCATGAAGTCACGGAAGTTCACCACACCACGCGGCACAAACATCAAGAAGGCAACGATCATGGCACCGAAAGAGGCCCAAACCAAAGCGCTCGATGCAGAGCTGTTACCCAAAGAGGCTGCAAAGGAATGATAAGCAGGATCTTCACCCCAGTAACCGCCACTGTACATTAAAGCCAAAACAGCGAAAACGATCAAAGCACCGATCGGCACAAACATGTCCCAAATCGTACCCTTTTCACTGGCCTTCACTGCGTGAGAGCTGGCATTGGCGTCACCCAAGTCACCCTTCTTGGCACTTTCTTCGGCCTTGCGCATGGGACCGAAGTCCAAATTCGTCAAACAGATGATGAACACCATGGCAATACAACCGATAGCGTAGAAGTTGTACGGAATGGTAGAGACGAAAGCCACGAAGTCACTTTCGAAAGCGCCCGTAGACTTCAAGCTCGAACCCACAGCAGCAGCCCAAGAAGAAACCGGAGCGATAATACAAACCGGAGCGGCCATGGAGTCAATGATGTAAGCCAACTTGGCACGAGCCACGTTATAGCGGTCCGTCACCGGACGCATCACGGTACCGACCGTCAAGCAGTTAAAGTAGTCATCGATGAAGATGAAAGCACCCAAACCGCCCGTAGCCAACAAGCTGGAACGACGGTTCTGAATGCGCTTAGTGGCCCAATTACCGTAAGCCACACTACCGCCAGCCATGCTGATCGTGTAAACCAAAGCACCCAACATCGTGCAGAAAACCAAGATGTTAAAGTCCACTTTGGTGGCCATAAGATTAAACGTCGTTTCGACCGTACCCATCAAAATGTTGGGGTGGTTCATGCCGACAGCATAGATTAAAGTACCGGAGACGATACCAATCAAAAGAGAAGAAATCACTTCCTTCGTCAATAATGCCAAGGTAATGGCAATAATCGGCGGCAAAATGGAAAGCCAACCGGCGTTAAACGGATCCATCTGTGATAACCCTATGAAAAAAAAGCCAATAAAAGGCCCAAATCGAAAAAAAGTGGTTCATTGTAACAAACAATGACCACTGTCTCAAAAGGTTAATTAAGTAAGTTGGACTATTAAATGCCGGTTATTTAACAAATTCCCTGGGAAATCCCCAAAAAAGAGCACCCAATTTTGAGTGCTCGATTGAATTTAAATGATTTTTTGAGAGTCTTACTTCGGATCCGAATTCAAGTACGGACCTGCAGCTCGCATGTAAACGACCATGGAGTAAATCGTCAAAATCGCGGCAACATAAATAAGAATCGTGCCCAACCAAGCCATGGAAATACCCATGAACGGTTCCCAGAAAAGAAGCATCGGAATAGCAACCATTTGAGCAATGGCCTTAATCTTCCCAAACCAATTGACCTTCACTCGGGCAGCAGCACCCACCTTAGCCATCCATTCACGAAGCGCCGTCACCGTGATTTCGCGACCAATAATGATCAAGGCCACGATCATGTCAACACGACCGAAGTCGAGCAAAACAATCAAAGCGGCGCAAACCATCAATTTGTCGGCGGACGTATCCAAGAATGCACCGATGGCACTTTCCATGTTGTACTTACGGGCAATGTAGCCGTCAAAGGCATCCGTTAAAGCAGCGATAACGAAAATAATCGTAGCCCAAACGTTTTGCATGAAGGGAGAAAGAATCCAATCCGGAATATAGAAAACACCGATAATGAGCGGAATCAAAGCAATACGTGCCCACGTCAGAATCATCGGCACATTGACAGATAAACGTTGAGGTTTCATGTTAATTGTTCTTTCTATTCTTTAATATGAACTGACTCTCCGTGCAATTGCGTATAAATACGTTGAGCCAAGGTTTGGGATATACCCTCGATTGTAGCAATATCTTGGATGCTTGCGTTTTTTAATCCACGCATTCCGCCAAAACGTGTTAAAAGTTTTTGCCGACGCTTGGGTCCAATACCTTCCAAATCCTCCAATCGAGACATATTTCTGACTTTGGCGCGTTTGGCCCGCATCCCCGTTATAGCAAAGCGGTGCGCCTCGTCCCGAATTTCGGCAATGAGCATTAAGGCTTGAGATTCGCGACCAAGCACTAAAGGTTCTCGCCCGGCATCGGCAAAGATCAGCGTCTCTAACCCCACTTTTCGCCCTTCGCCCTTGGCAACCCCCACAATGACTGAGGTATCCAGCCCCAAGTCTTCAAAAACTTGTCGCGCCATCTCAACTTGTCCTCGACCACCGTCAATTAAAACAATGGTTGGCAACTCCCCTTCACCTCTTGACACCGGTAAGTAGCGACGCTCGACCGCTTGACGCATGGCGCCATAGTCATCCCCAGGCTCCACCCCCGCGATATTAAAGCGTCGGTAGAGATTGTGAGCCATCGTAGCACCCTCGTAGACAACGCAAGACGCTTGAGTCGCTTCACCGGCGGTATGACTGATGTCAAAGCACTCCATTCGAATCTTCATCCAATCTTCGTTTGGCGGCGTAATGTCCAAAACTTCGCAGAGTTCTTTCAAGCGCGCCAATTGAGAGCCTTCTAACGCCAAGTGGCGGGCCAAGGCAATCTTGGCGTTGGTTTGACACATCTCCAACCATTGACGTCGAACACCCGTGGGTGAATGCACCACCGCAATGCGACGCTCAGAGAGTTCCGATAAAAAGCTCTCCAACTCCGTCTTTTCTCCCTCTACATCCGTGATGATCAAAGTTGGAATCGGAAGCATTTCGTAGTGTTGACTGACAAACGCTTCAAAGACTTCGACAAAGTCCGGTTCCCCCGCTTTGGGTAACGTTGGGAAATAAGCACGGTCACCCAAATGTCGAGAGCCCCGTACCATCGCCAAATTCACGCAAACGGTATGGCCTTGAGAGGTAATGGAGATAATGTCGCAGTCCACATCGCCTCCGGTTGTCTCCACGCTTTGCTGGTGCAAGATATTGGAAAGCGCTGCGATTTGATCACGTACAACCGCCGCCTTTTCAAATTCCAACGCGTCAGAATGCGCCATCATGCGAGACTGCATATCATTCAAAATGGCAGCGCTATCCCCATTTAAAAATTTCTCGGCTCGGGCAACGTCTTGTGCATAGTCTTCTCGATTGATGGCGCCCACGCAAGGCCCGGAACAACGCCCGATTTGCGCTAAAAGACAAACGCGAGAACGGTTATTGAAAACTGAAGGCTCGCACGTTCTTAAGCGAAACACCTTTTGCAAAATTTGAATCGCTTCTTTAACACTTTGAGAGTTGGGATAAGGCCCGTAGAAATGACTCTTTTTATCCACGCCACCTCGATAGTACGACACACGCGGGAAAGCTTCTGAGCTGATTTTTAAATACGGATAACTCTTATCGTCTCTAAATAAGATGTTGTATTTGGGATTAAGCGTCTTGATGAGATTATTTTCAAGCAAAAGCGCTTCTGCCTCTGATCGCGTCACCGTTGTTTCGAGTTTTGCAATCTGAGAGACCATGATTGCAATACGAGGACTTAAATCATTTTTTTGAAAGTAGCTTGAGACGCGACGCTTCAAATCACGGGCCTTGCCCACATAAAGGCAATTCCCCTCTTCATCAAAATAGCGGTACACCCCGGGCAAAGACGGTAAATTCTTTAAAATGGCTTTGGCATCGAAGTGCTTTGTAGCTTCAACAGGCATAATACGATCAACAAAAATCTAACATTCGAAGTATGGCACACTCCACTTTAAGACCTCAAATCGATATATTCTGTCGCGTCATTGATAATTTCGGTGACGCAGGCGTTCTTTGGCGCTTGGCACGCGAATTGAAGTTCTTAGGGCATCCCGTCCGTTTTATCATTGACGATGAAACAACGCTCGCTCCTTTAGCGGGTTTCAGTCCAAGTGATGGATTATCTCGCTATAAAGAAACGTTCGGCATCGAGGTCATTCATTGGGAAAAATCGTGGGATGAAAACCCCACCCCTTTGAAGCCATCGTCTGCCGTCATCGAGGGATTTGCTTGCCAATTGCCTCATGACTTTGAAGTCAAGATGAGTCAAATGGAAAAAGCCCCCGTTTGGATCAATGTTGATTACTTTAGTGCTGAGGATTGGATTGAAGAGTGCCATATGATGCCAAGCGTCCATCCATCATTGGGCTTAAAGAAACTCTTTTATTTCCCCGGCGTGACGCCAAAGTCCGGTTCTTTGACGATTGAAACCACTTATGAAGAGCGCCGACAAGCTTTTGATGCAAAGCATCCAAAGACGGAACCCTTAAAAGTGCTCTTTTTCGGGTATCCCTATGCACCGTTAAAAGAGTTGGCCAGTGCGCTCTCTCAAGTTAAAGCTCCGCTTCAGTTGCTTTTAACGCCTACGAAGGCTTCTGAAATGTTAAACGAAGCTCTTAGTGCGTTGGATTGTCCTCATATTGAAGTCGTTAACCTCCCCTTCGTTGATCAGGAGCATTTCGATGAATTGCTTTGGGAAAGCGACATCGCCTTTATTCGAGGCGAAGACAGTGCCGCGCGCGCCATGATTGCAGGCGTTCCTACTATTTGGCAAATCTACGCCCAAGAAGAAGACACGCATCTTATTAAGTTAGATGCTCTAGCCAATCGTGAGCGTGATGCTTTTGCGGATGAAGCACTCTTTAACTCCTGGCAAAAATTCCAACGTGCCTACAATCAAAGCTGTGTCCATGCCGAACTTTTGAATGAATTGATAGAAAAGCACGGCGCTTGGTCATTGGCAGCCCAACGCTGGTCAGAGACTTTAAAGAGCAATGGCTCTTTGGCTCAAAAAATCTCAACTTTGACTCTTTCGTAGCCAAAAGTAGCCACTAAATCTTCAAAAATTTTCTAAAAACGGCTAAACACGCTAAAATGCGTGTTTTCGCTTTTTGTGTAAGCGAAAAAAGAAACGTTTCTTTGGGCTTTGACCCATAACACTTTTAAATATCGATTCATGCTTAAGTGGGCAGTTTCGGAGGTCGCTCCCCCGCTACTGATAAAAACTTAAGACTGAGAACGAAGGAAATTGAACAAATGAAAATCGCACAAGAATTGCGCGCCGGTAACGTTGTGATGATCGGTAAGGATCCGATGGTCGTTTTGAAGGCTGAATACTCCAAGTCCGGTCGTAACGCCTCTGTCGTTAAGATGAAGTTGAAGAACCTCTTGACGGGCGCTGGCACGGAAACGGTTTATCGCGCTGACGACAAGTTTGAAGACTTGATCCTCGAACGCAAGGAAGTGACGTACTCCTACTTCGCCGATCCGCACTATGTCTGGATGGACGAAGAATACAACCAATACGAAGTTGAAGCTGACGTCATGGAAGACGCCTTGAAGTACCTCGAAGACGGCATGCCCGCTGAAGTGGTCTTCTACCAAGGTCGCGCTATCTCCATCGAACTCCCGACGATCGTTGTTCGCCAAGTCGAATACACGGAATCTGTCGTTAAGGGTGACACCTCCGGTAAGGTTATGAAGCCGGCTCGTTTGACGACGGGTTACGAATTGCAAGTTCCGGCTTTCGTGAACACGGACGACAAGATCGAAATCGACACGCGTACGGGTGAATACCGCTCCCGCGTTAAGTAATCGATTCTTCGATTAACGCCAAAAACGCCCTTCGGGGCGTTTTTTAATGAAAAATGCCTGAGGAAATATTTTTCACTCAGGCATTTTTGCTTCTACGAGACTCAATAATTAACCGTTGGCTTTCTTGATAAAGCCCACCGTCATCTTAAAGCCCACCTTTAAGCTCTCAGTGTCTTGCACATCGAAGTCAGGACGATGGTGCCCATGATGATTGCACCCCCAACAGAAGTAACCGGCTTTACCACCCTTTTCTCGGACGCGGTTCGCCAACATACTGCAGTCTTCACTACCGCGACACGTTTCAAAGAGTTCCGACTTCTTGAGTTCCGGAATTTTTTGCGCAGCTTGCATCAGCATCGCGCAGACTTCCTCATCGCACTCGTAGACACTGGCTTCGCCCATCTTTTCAATTGTTCCCTTTACGCCATAGACTTCACTCATCCCACGCACGATACGATAGACTTCATCGGTCATGAATTGGTTGACTTCCGTGGTTGCCCCACGAACTTCTACCTGCATCATGGCTTTAGCGGCCACTACATTTCGACCTTCGCCTGCATGAAGCGTCCCGACGGCCACACGCGAGTCTCCGCCAGAGTGGCGACTGATACCTTGAAGCGCCATCACCGTTGCCGCTGCCGCAACCAACGCACTACGTCCCTTTTCAGGGTCACTGCCCGCGTGAGCGCTACGCCCTTCAAAAGTGATGTCCATCTTGGTGGTTGCCAAATAGCCGTGCTTTAAGACGCCGACTTCACCCAAGCCGAACTCACACCCGACATGAGAACCCACCAAATAGTCCGCATCGTCAACAATACCCTTTTGAGCCATGGGGCTTGCACCACGCACACCTTCTTCAGCCGGTTGAAACACGATCTTAATGCGACCTTTTAATTCGTCTTTGTGATCGGCCACCCAGCGAGCAACACCAAGACCTAAAGCCGTATGAGCATCGTGCCCGCAAGAGTGCATGAGACCGGGACGCATGGAGGCAAAGCCTTGGGCGTTCGGAGCATGATTGGGATCATCGGTTTCGGTATTGACCACGCAATCGATATCAAAGCGCAGAGCCGTGCAGGGCCCCGGGCGCCCCGTATCGATTTCAACCATCGCGCCCGTGTAGCGATCTAAGGAATCCAAAATCGTTTGATCAATGTCTTTGACCTCGTGAGCAGCGTTCCATGCTTTTTCAACAATCGCTTCTCGACGTCCCATCACGGCATTGACGTCAATCACGTCTTTACCGAATTTAGGTTCTAGCCCCATAGCACGAAGCGCTTCAATGATGCGCGTCGTCGTGACAAATTCAGTCCATCCCTCTTCAGGATACGTATGCAACTTACGACGCATGGCCACCATATCGGGCAAATACTTTTCTACGCAAATATCAGGCATTTGTCTTCTCCTAAATACAATAAGAAGTGTCAAAGGAATCTCTTTTGACAATACTCTTTTTTTAAAGAAATCTCTTAAAATCTCCGCTTCGATTTTTATTCTTCAGAAAAGATGAGTGCCGCTCAAACACCCCACAAACTGACAGCAGACCATTTACCCAACCGTATGCGCACTTTTATTGGTGCCGCATCGACTTTGATTGTCTGCTTTACCGCAAGTTCCGCTCCGATTCCCTTGATGTCGGTTTATCGCGAAATGCTTGCATTAAGTTACGCCGATGTTGCCAACTCCATCGTCGCGTACTTTTTGGGTTGTATTTTGACGCTTGTCTTTTTTGCGCGACTCTCCAACTACTTCGGTCGCAAACCCGTTGTCATCACGACGCTGTTGCTGGCCATGACTGCAAGCTTTACCTTTGTCGTGATGGATAACGTCTGGGCTTTTAATCTCGGTCGATTCTTGCAGGGCCTGTCTTGCGGATTGGCATCAAGCGCAGCCATGGCTTGGGTCGTCGATACAGCTCCCCCCGAAAAGCGCTGGTTGGGCACTGCTCTTACCGCAGCCGGCCCCAACGTCGGTCTGTGCTTAGGCACGCTTTTAACCGGTGTTTGCATTGAATATAACCTCTTTGATCCGGCCTCCCTTTTCATGCTCTTTATGGGACTGATTGCCTGCGTTTTGGTCTTGGTCTCTACGGGCACCGAGTCCGTGCAATTTGGGATGGAGCCTTTAATTGCGACGTTGATTCCTAAGATTGCCGTGCCTCGTCGCCTCTGGCGCCTCTTTGTGATTGCAAGCGCGGCTTACATCGGCACATGGGGGATGGGAAGTTTCTTCCAAGGCTTTATTGCCATTATTTCCGCAGAAACCTTTGGTATTCAAAGCACATTGATTGCCGCCCTTTGCTACCTTATTTTGATGGTACCCAATGCGGCTACGGGCTTGGTGATCGGTCGCTTTTATGCGGTTAATGCATTGCGTTTGGTCATCACCACGTTTGCCATAGCAGGCAGCCTTACCTTCGTTGCCTATGGCTATCATATGCCGGTACTTTTCTTAATTACGGTCGCTATTTGCGGTGGTAGCAACGGCGGCAGTTGTACGAGTGCTCTTAAACTTTTACTGCAAGATACAACACTAAAAGAACGTGCTGGGGTTATCTCTGGCATTTATCTTTTAGCCTATGTCGGTGCCGGTATCCCCAATGCTGTTGTCGGCATGATGCCGGCCGACACACCTGTTATTGCCATGGCTCCCGGTTACATCGGTTGGATGACGGGTGCTTGGTTAATCGTGATGACGGGCTTATGGTTAATGGGAAGAAATCCCAACGAGGCTGAAAAACTTCGTTTCGAAAGATAGTCATTTACAAGAGGCGCAATGCAAAATGCGCCTCTTTTTCTTTAGCCTTTTCAGTTAAAATTTCCGCATCCTTATGTGGAGTTTATTCAATGCGCATTCTCAATATTGGGTCTATTAACATTGACTACGTCTACCAAACACCTCACTTTGTGTCGGGCGGTGAAACGCTAGAGGCCACGCATCGTTCGGTCTTTATGGGTGGCAAAGGCTTAAATCAAACGGTCGCTATCGCCAGAAGCGGTCTTGACGTATCTCACGCCGGCGTTTTAGGCGCAGACGGTCAATTTCTCTATGACTTTTTAAAGACGTCCAAGATCAACATTGATCATGTTCGCATTGATCCATCCTCTGCAAGCGGTCACACCTTCATTCAAGTGACACCCGATGCGGAAAACGCCATTCTCTACTTTCCGGGCACGAATCACCAAGTCACCCAAGACTTGGTTTGTGAAGCGCTAGAGAGTTTGTCTGCAAACGACCTTGTTCTTTTTCAAAACGAAGTCAACGACATTGATCGGATTTTGATAGAAGCGAAAAAGCGCAACCTTCTCACCATTTTCAATCCTGCGCCTTTTGATGCCAACGTTTGCAACTACCCCTTGGAATGCGTCGATGTTCTCATTCTTAATCAAACGGAAGCGCAAGGTATGTTGGGACAAAACCTCTTGGACACACAAAGCGCTCTTAAAGCTTTACAAGAGAAGCTACCCAACGCCGTCATCATTTTGACTTTGGGTGCCAAGGGTATTGTTTATGCCTTGCCTCATGAAGCACCGCGCACCATTGATAGTTATTGCGTGAAAGCGGTTGACACAACGGGAGCGGGCGACACCTTTGTGGGTTATGCTATGCATGCCATTTGCTCTTGGTTTGAAGCGCACGATGCTCAAGCTTTCCATGCGCTCTTGGACACGGCTGTATTGGCTGCAGCCATTAGCGTTACACGCGCCGGTGCCGTAGCATCGATTCCGACGATGGAAGAAGTCCAACAATTTCGAAAATCTTTAACCTAAAAGGTTTCATCATGACGAAGAAAAGAATCATCATTGACTGCGATCCTGGTTACGATGACGCCGTGGCCCTTTTGTTAGCAGCCGGTAATCCCAATATCGAGGTTTTGGCCATTACAACCGTTGCCGGCAATCAAACGATTGAAAAAGTAACGAAGAATGCCTTGCGCATCGCTAAGCTCTGTGGCATGGAAAATGTTCCTGTTGCCATGGGCGCCTCTCGCCCTTTGTTGCGTGATCAAGTCGTCGTGGCCGCCAACATTCATGGTGAATCCGGTCTTGACGGTACGACGTTACCGGAGACCGACTTTAAGGTTGATTCCCGTCACGCTGCTCAAATGATTATCGAAATCGTTATGAGTGAACCTGAGAAAACGGTGACACTTGTGCCTATTGGCCCATTGACCAATATTGCCCTGGCTGCACGCATGGAACCACGCATTGTAGAGCGCGTTAAAGAAGTGGTTTTAATGGGAGGCGGTTACCACATCGGCAACATCCGCCCGATGGCTGAATTTAATATTGAAAACGACCCCGAAGCCGCTCACATCGTTTTTGAAGAAAAATGGAAAATCGTCATGGTGGGGTTAGATCTCACCTATCAAGCCTTGGCAACTGACGAAGTTAAAGCTCGTATTGCAGAAATGAAAACACCGGTTGGGCAATTCTTAACGGATGTACTCACGCAATTTTCCATGACGTACAAAAAGAGCAAAGGCTTTGATGAGCCACCCGTGCATGACCCTTGCGCCGTGGCCTACGTCATTGACCCCGATTGCATCGAGGTTCGTCAAGCCCCCGTGCATGTTGAATACCGAGGCATGTACACCAACGGTATGACGGTAACGGATCTTCGTAAAAAAGCCCCTGAAGATTGCCACACGTTTGTTGCTACCAAACTTGATCACAAGCGTTTTTGGCAGTTGATTGAGGATGCCGTTAAAAATTTAGGAAACAAATAAGGAAAGGACACTCACATGTGGGACAAGTTTGATCCCCCTATTCCGCACGTTGAGCGTTTGGAAAAGGGACTTTTGGGCAGAGAGGCAAAGCTCTTGATTGCTATGGCAGAGTACTACTGCCAAAAGACCCATAAAACGAATGCGTTATGTGACGATTGCCGTCAGCATCTTCGTTACTCTTTGGCGCGCCTTGCCTGTTGCCCTTATGGGGAAGAGAAACCAACGTGCGCAAAATGCGTTGTTCGCTGCCACAAAAGTGATGAAAAAGCCCACATTAAAGCCGTCATGAAAACCTCTGGCGCACCGATGCTTCTTTATCACCCGATTCTAACTTCGGAACATTTGTTGCGAGCTTTGAAAAAAGCCCCTCCTCACCCGCGGGAATTACGTAAAAAGGCCAAAAGCGAATAATCTGTTACATCCTTTACGGATTACCAAATGTTTCCGATGTTCTTCCGTGACACAATGATAGGTAAGACACAGGAAAGGAAGTAAAAATATGATTGGCAAAAAATTAAACACAAAGCTTGAATCATTAAAGACACAGGTCAAAACTCAGAAAAACCGCATCAGTGAAGAGTTCTCAGAACTCTCTGATGAAATTAAGGGTAAGCGCATGGAGCTCTCTGAGGAGTTGTCGGAAAAGAAGCAACAACTTAAAGAGGAACTCAAAAGCAATCAACTCAAAATGATTGCTCGCTTTCGTCGCAAGCAAAAAGCGCTTGCCATCGAGTGGGATGACGTTCAAGAGAAGTCTCGTGAAAAGTGGGATGACTTCATCGATAAATACGAAATCGATGAGTTGGAACGCATGATCGATCGCTTCAAAATTGATAGCGAATCGTTTGAACGTTTGCCCGAAGACGCTGTTATCCGTGAATTGCCTCCCCGTGCTCACTTCTCGATGACGTTGGATAACGCTTTTATGAAGCGCCGCTCCACACGAGACTTTTCCGGTGAAACGATTCCGGAAGAAGAGGTTGCTGCCATTTTATGGGCTTGTGACGGTATTAATCGTCCGAGTTTAAAGCGCACCACACCTTCGACTTTTAACTGGCAAGAAGTCGATATCTACGTGGTTCAGGCCAATGGTATTTGGAAATATTTGCCCAAACGCAATGTTCTTCTTTTCATTGAAGGCAATGATCAGCGAGAACACTTCGGTGAAATCAAGCCTTGGATGAAGCTGGCGAGTCAACACTTGGTCTTTGTTTCAGACAAGCGCAAAATGGAAACCTTTACGACCAAAATTATTGAAAAGACGTTTGACGTGGATGTCTCTCAAGATGAAATCAGCGTTGTGGCTCGTGCCATTGACGTAGGCGCTAAGGTACAAGCGGCCTACATGGCAGCTGCCGCTTTGGGGCGCGGTTGTACTTGCCGATTGCTTGCCAACCACGCAAAGCCTCGTCAATTGTTAAAACTCACGGAAGATGAAGAAATCTTGGCGATTTGCTCGATTGGTGATGTCTCGGAATCGCTTTTTGATCAC
>DBFZTP010000075.1:0-9463 GCA_048520025.1 Candidatus Aphodousia sp. | reverse complement strand
AATAATGACTTCACTCCCTCTTTTACTTTTGTAGATCTGTTGTACAAAAGATCGTAAAGACTGAATCTTTTTAGTCTTTGAAAGAAGAGGAATTTCTATGAAACCTCTCAAAATCTTAAATGACATTGTGATGGGCTTTACTGCGTTAGTCCTTGCATTTATGACCATTTTGGTCATTTTGCAAGTTATTTATCGCTATATCTTGTCTCAACCCTTCCCAGAAAGTCAGGAATTGGCAATCTATGCCATGGTTTATGTTGTGATGTTTGGCAGCACGGTTGCCGTGTATAAAAAAACACACATTGCCGTTACATTTGTTGTAGACCGTTGTCCTCCAGCGTTGGCTTTCTTTGTAAGATGCTTTGCATATGTCGCTCTGTTGGTGTTCTTTTACCTTTTAGCTGACGAAGGTTGGTCTTTGACGCAAAGGTCAATGTTCCAACGCTCACCGTCCACTGGCATTCCCGTGGGTTACATCATGGGAAGTTTGCCTGTATCAGCCGTTATTTCAATGCTCTATGTTGCAGAGCAGTTTTATAACGAAGTGAAAGATTTCTTCGGTAACAAACATCAAGAATAGGAGGCAATTTTATGGTTACGATTTTGTTTATTGCCTTTTTCTTCATGTTGATTGTCGGCGTGCCGATTGTAGCGGCATTGGGGGTGGCATCGGTTATTTCTGTTTTGCTCGGAAGTCATATGCCGTTGCTTCTTTTGCCTCAAAAGATTTTCAACGGCGTGAATTCCTTCCCCTATATGGCAATTCCCCTCTTCCTGTTAGCAGGCAATATCATGGCAGAGGCCAAGATTTCCGACAAATTGGTTGGGTTGGCATCTTTAATGGTTGGTCGCTATCCTGGTGGTTTATCACAAGTGAGTACCGGCGCCTCTGCATTTTTCGGTGCAATCTCCGGTTCTGCTCCAGCAACAACAGCTGCCATCGGATCGATTATGATTCCATCGATGACTGAACGCGGCTATAAAAAAGCCTTCTCAGCAGCAGTTGTCGCCGCTTCTGGCGCATTGGGATTGATTATCCCGCCAAGTTTAACCATGGTTGTTTATGGCGTCTCGTCTGGCGCTTCCATTGGTGCACTCTTTTTGTGTGGGATTGTCCCGGGTATCATGATTGCCATGATGCTTGCTGCCATTAACTACTGGCGCGCCAAGCAATTAGGGTTGGCCGCCGAACCCCCGATTCCTCCTGAAATGCGTGGGAAAATTGTCAAGGACAGTATTTTGGCTCTTTTCATGCCATTCATTATTTTGGGCGGTATCTATGCAGGTGTTTTCACAGCAACGGAGTCAGCCGCTGTCGCTTGCTTGTACGGTTTAATCATCGGTTTCTTTGTTTATCGTACGTTAACGCTTAAGAAACTGTTTGAAATCCTCAAAAGCACCGGTGAAAATGCCGCATTGATTATGTTCCTTATGGGAACGGCGAATTTCTTTGGTTTCATTATTACGGCAGAACGCCTACCGCAAACATTGGCAGAAATGATTGTTGGCTATACGAGTAGTAAAGAAATGGTCATGATCATGGTGTTGCTTATGTTATTGGTTTTAGGGACGTTTTTGGATAATGTCGCTGCATTGGTATTGTTCGTTCCGACAATGATGGGTGTTGTTAATGCGTTAGGTATTGATCCTGTCTACTTTGGGGTCTTTACTATTATTGCTTTGGCCGTTGGACAATTTACTCCTCCAGTCGGGCTAAACCTCTTCATTGCTTCAAACATTGCTCAAGTTAAATTTGAGCTTGTGGTTAAAGAAACGCTGCCTTACCTTGCGGCTTATGTTGCAATGTTGGTTCTGTTTATCTTTGTCCCACAACTATTAATGGTTTTTGCATAATCTCCTGACTCATACTCAGTTTGGGCGAGCTCTTTTGAACTCGCCCTTTTTTAATCAAATACCAAAATTGACTCGATATTAAACCGGATACTTTCACTATCCTGCAATCGCACAACATCAAAGTTTTGTGATGATTTTTAGGTACTGCTTTGGGTAAAATTTTAGATTTGTCGCTTCAAAATGGGAACTTTCTTTGGGGCAAAAAATTGGGCGTTGCGCCCCAATCCGTTATCCTCAATCCCGAGGGCAACGGTTAATAGCAAAACGACTCGAAATCCTGTACCAGAGGAAAACGAGTCGTCTTAAAGGAGATCGTTATGTCATCCCATAACTTTCTGCCTCGCATTCTAGCATGGATTCATCGCCATCGGAGACTTCTGATTGGCCTTGTGCTATTGCTAGTTTGCTAGCGTGAACATCCTGCTGGGGAAACCCAGCAGGAGCGTGAAACTCCTTCAACTCCTATCTTACAACAATTTTTCGTTATTGCAATCAATAAGTTATTGCAATTCTTTCCTAACTACCAAATAAAGTTTGATTTGGCGGCTTCTCCGTTATCAATCAAAATATCCTGCGCCGTCATCGATTGATTCACCACCGCCACAAAGTACGTCCATTTCGCGATTTCTTCAACCGTAGCCCACTTGGGTAAAAGCGTCTCTTGCATCACTTGAGCCCAAAGCTCGGGATCATCGATGATGTGCGCATTCATGTCGGTTAACACGCCACCTGGCGAAAGGCTATTGGACGTTGCGCCAAAAGGAGCTACACGAAGCGCCACATTTTTCATGTACGCGATCATCCCACCTTTACTTGCGGCGTATTCCGGAAACTCCGCTCCCGTTTGACCGCTCGCCGAAGCAATAAACACAACGCTTTTGATTTTGTCTTGAATCGCATAGCGTTCCGTGACTCGAATCGTACCTTTCAGATTCACATCAATGTCTCGACCGCTATTTTGAACGCCGGCGTTATTCACCAAGACTTCAACCCCGTCGATCTCGGGTAAGTCGCCTGAGAAAATATCGGTCACAAAATGCGTATAGTGAGCGTCAGTAATGCTTGAAGGCAAAATATCCAAACCGATCACTTCATGGGCGTGCTTTAAAAACTCTTCGGCAATGGCTCTACCAATACCGCAACTGCTTCCCGTTACCATCACTTTCATTAAAAATTACCTCGCAACCGGAACAACCTGACCCAAATAGGGCGTTCCGACATTATTTTTACGCCACGTCTCGCTCACACGATAACCAAACCACGAAAAGAGCACTTGACACAAAAGTTCTACCACCATGCCCAAAAGCGCACAGGAAAAGCATTGCACCAACGACCAACCGAAAAAGACGCGACTCACTAAAAACGCAAAAACAAAGTTGTCCACGAATTGTGAAAAGGCCGTCGATGTTAAAGAACGACAGAAATACGCAACCGGCCCATTGGGATTACGTTTAAAGGCTTTTCCCACGAAATAATTCAAGAAATTATTCGTAAAAGAGGCGATCATGAAAGCCGTAGCACTGCCGAAAATCACATACCACGTTCCACCGAAGGTGTTGTTAAGTGCCGTATTAATTAAGGCCTCACCGCCTTCGACGTAAGCCTCTCCCCAAGTACCGGGAATGATGCTCACCAGAAAGAAAACACCGCAAAGCGCCAAATTCAAAAGCGTTGCAAAGATGGATAGTTGCGTAGCAGCCTTGGGACCGAAGTGTTTCGTTAAGACATCCAGAACAAGAAACACAAACCACGAAACGATCATCCCGCAATCTAGCGCCAGCCAATCAAAAGGAACGGCAATGCTTTTGTTGGCCATCAAATTCATTGAAAAAACGGCAACAACAAACAGCGTAAACGTAACGGTGGGAACCGATTGAAGAAGAAGTTGAAACTCAGAGAAACTTTGACTGAGTTTTTCTTTGTACGAAAGATTTTCCGCACAACAATAAATGGGGTTTGACAAAGACTGCACCTCAAAACAATTTAATAGAGGCGACAGAGCGGACAAAAAAATAAGGATGCTCCCACAATAGAAGAATCCTTTATTCTCCCGTAGTTTTATTTATAGACAGGATGGTCACGAACTGTCTCCGATAAGTTGATCTTGTTGACCAACTCCTTTTTAAGCTAACACTTTAATTATTAAAGGTTTTCTTAAAATGAAGATGGCGAGCCTTATCCTCGGCACTGCATTCAGTTCGCTATAGCTGCTTCGTTCCCGACCTGACCAGGTTAACGACGAATACATGCGAGGGGACCCGCCGAGGCGAAGTTTACCAAACATTCCCGCAAAAGTTCAATCTTCCCCATCTCAAAAATCCACACCAACTTGAAAAAGCGCCTTAGACTAAAACAATCAATGCCATAACTGGAAACTTTTATACATACAAATTCGATCAAAATCGTTTAAAGTTGGACTATCGAATTTTTGAACACCTTTGATAGGGGTATATGACTATGAGTAACATTATTCATCTTGACGACAGCAACTATGCAGCCGAAGTGGCTCAAGGCGTTGTGGTGGTTGACTTCTGGGCACCGTGGTGCGGTCCTTGCCGTGCTTTGGCTCCGAGCCTTGAAAAAGCCGCTGACGCTTTTGCCGGTCAATTGCGCATTGCTAAATATAACGTCGATGAAGCTCAAGAATACGCTGCAAAATTGGGTATTCGTTCCATCCCGACGTTGGCCGTCTACAAGGACGGTGAGTTGGTTCACCAACAAACCGGCGGCATGGGTTATTCTCAATTAGAAGACTTTTTGAAGCAATTCATCTAAAATACATCTCGCGATGCGTGGGGTCGGTCATCGGCCCCATTTATTTTCTTATCGCAAAAAATCCTTTTTTCAATCACGATCAGTAACGCAGCTTCGGTTTCATACCCTTGCTCGACTTTTCAATTTGCTTTTAGTTATAAGTACTTACGTACTATTTCGTTATGCATCTTTCTGAACTCAAATCCCTGCACGTCTCCAAGCTCCTTGACTGGGCTCTTGAACTTGGCATCGAAAACGCCAACCGTATGCGCAAGCAAGAATTAATGTTTGCCATTTTGAAAAAGCGTGCCAAAGAGGGTGAACAAATTTTCGGTGATGGCACACTTGAAGTGTTGCCCGACGGTTTCGGTTTCTTACGTAGTCCTGAAACGTCTTACCTTGCCAGCACCGACGACATCTACATCTCCCCGTCTCAAATCCGTCGTTTCAATCTCCACACGGGTGACTCCATTGAAGGGGAAGTTCGTACGCCGAAGGAAGGCGAACGCTATTTCGCATTGGTGAAAGTCGAAAAGGTTAACGGCTTGCCGCCGGAAAACCTCAAGCATCGCATCTTGTTTGAAAACTTAACGCCCTTGTTCCCGGATGAACACTTGGTGTTAGAGCGAGACATCCGCGGTGACGAAAACCTCACGGGTCGTGTGATCGACATGATCGCTCCGATCGGTAAGGGTCAACGTGCTTTGATCGTTGCATCTCCCAAGAGCGGTAAGACCGTTTTGATGCAACACATTGCTCACGCCATCACGGCCAATCATCCTGACTGTGTGCTTTTCGTTCTCTTGATTGACGAACGTCCAGAAGAAGTGACCGATATGCAACGCACCGTTCAAGGTGAAGTCGTTGCTTCGACCTTTGACGAACCGGCCTCTCGCCACGTTCAAGTCACGGAAATGGTGATTGAAAAGGCCAAGCGCTTGGCCGAAAGTAAGAAAGACGTCATCATCTTGTTGGACTCCATCACCCGTTTGGCTCGTGCTTACAATAACGTGATGCCGACCTCCGGTCGTGTGCTCTCCGGTGGCGTGGACGCCAACGCCCTTCACCGTCCCAAGCGCGTCTTCGGTGCCGCTCGTAACTTGGAAGAAGGCGGTTCTTTGACGATTATCGCTACGGCTTTGGTCGATACCGGCAGCCGCATGGACGATGTGATCTATGAAGAATTCAAGGGCACGGGTAACATGGAAGTTCACCTCGAACGCCGCTTGGCTGAAAAGCGTATCTACCCGGCTATCAACGTTTTGCGCTCCGGCACCCGCCGCGAAGAATTGCTCTTGAAGCAAGACGTGATGCAAAAGGTTTGGATCTTGAGAAAGCTCTTGAGCGACATGGACGAAGTCGAAGCCATGGAATTCTTGCTCGAACGCTTGAAGAACACCAAGACCAATCAAGACTTCTTCGATTTGATGCGTCGCGGCGGTTAATTCGCTCGACTTTGAGGTTTAGCTTCAAAAACGCACATCTCTCAAGGCGCCGGAAGACTCTTTCAGCGCCTTGCAATTTATTGAAAAATATCGGATAATTTCGTCCTTCTGTCGGAAACGCAGTTTGGCATGCCCGCTTTAAGACCTTTACTGATAAAGGCAGGTGCGCAAGGCCACTCCAGACGCCTGACTCTTTATTAGGAAATTTAACAATGAAACAAGGTATTCACCCGGAATATCGTGAAGTTGCTTTCTGCGACTTGTCCATCAACAAGACCTTCATCATCAAGTCTACGGCTCAAACGAAAGAAACCGTTGAAATTGATGGCGTGACCTATCCGTTGATCAAGTTGGATACGTCTTCTGACAGCCACCCGTTCTACACGGGCGCTCAAACGCGTATCGTTGAAGCTGGCCGCGTTGAAAAGTTCCGCGCCAAGTACGCCAACATGGCCAAGAAGGCCTAATAAACAGTCGGTTTTCCGAACGTTTATTACGAAAAGAGGCACCCCGATTTGGAGTGCCTTTTTTCTTTCCTTCTTAGTTTTGAAAACTAGATCTTGTTCTTCAATTTCTTAAATTGAGCAATCGCCGGCGCCATTTTTGCGGGATCGGTCATAATGATGGGATCTAGCAAAATTTGAGCTTCCTCTTCAGTCATCAAATTCATGGCCAAAACGGCTTCCTTCACCGTCACGCCATGCTTTTCAGCGTAATGAGCAACACGTACACCTTCCGGGTAACCCAAAGATGCAGCCACGACCGTCGACAAAGCAATCGAGCCTTCGGCTTCTTCTTGGCAACGTTCTCGTTTTGCCTTAATGCCCTCAACGCAATCACGACGCAAAATCACAAGTTCTTCAGAGACTAAACGCATGCTTTCAAACAAGCACTTATAAAACGTTGCATCCCAAACGTTAAGGTCCAACTCTCCTTCATCGTAAGCCATGGAGATGGCCACATCATTGCCCACCACTTGATGCGCAATTTGAATCACCATTTCAGGAACGGTCGGATTGATTTTCCCCGGCATGATAGAGCTTCCGGGTGACAAGGACGGCAACTCAATTTCCATCCAACCGGCACGAGGGCCACTGCTCATCAGGCGAAGGTCTTTACTGATTTTGCTCAAGCTGCAAGCAAGTTCCTTTACCAAAGCAGAAAGGCTCACCATCAAATCACTGTTTTGGAAACCATCAAAGAGGTTATCCATCGGACGAACATCTTCACCTAAGTTTTCAGAGATATGGCGGTAAAAGGCTTCCTTCATGCCGGGAGCGGCAGACAAACCAGTACCGACAGCGGTACCACCCATGACAAGTTCTAAGCATTCCGGACGGATACGCTTAAACTTTTGAGCAGTGCGATGCATTAAACTGGCGTAGCCACCGAATTCTTGACCAAGCGTCAAGGGAAGGGCATCTTGCCAGCAAGTGCGACCGACTTTAACCACATCGGCGAATTCATCTGCTTTAACTTCAAATGCTTTTTGAAGGGCTTCGACACTGGTGATGATGCTGTCAATCATCGGTAAGCACGCTAAATGCGTTGCTGACGGAATCGTGTCGTTCGTGGATTGCCCCATATTGACGTGGGTATTGGGGTGAACGGTTTCTTGACCTTTGTTGCCCGTCATCAATTCATTGGCCATATTGCCCAAGACTTCGTTCATGTTCATGTTAAGGCACGTGTAGCCACCGCCTTGCCACATATCTAGCGGGAACTGATCATCGAAACTGCCATCCATCGTCATATCACAAGCCTTGGCAATGGCTTGAGCGATTTCAGGCTTCATGGCGCCGACCTCGGCATTGGCTTGAGCGCAAGCTTTTTTGATTTGTGCCAGTGCTCGAAAAATTTCCGGGTAAAACACAATGGGCATATGGGCTACGCCCGAGACTTTCAGCATTCGATGGGTTTGAATACCGTAGTAGCAATCGTTGGAAATTTCCATTTCCCCGAGACAATCTCTTTCGATGCGAGTAGACATGTTCGCTCCTTGCGAAATTTGTTTAACTCACACCATTGTGAAGCTGAACTGTATTGATTGCTCAAAATATTAGAGAAACTAACTCACAAATTAAGAGTTACTTAACTAGAGAGACACTATGCGCTAATGTCGGATGGATATGCTTGAGTTGAGACAAGATCTGAGTCTGCATAATTTCCGCATAGTCATTAGCAATCTGATCAACCAACGGTCGGGAACCTTCGGATTGCGTTAAGACGTATTGTTGGCGAACGAGATTCACATCCGCTAAAGAACGAATGGTGACACTGTCGGCAAAAGTCAATCCCATAAAGAGATTCGTTGCCGGCATCAACGTCCAACCTTGACCTTGAGCAATAAGTCCCAACAACGTAGAAGATGATTCCGCTTGAAGCGTGCGAGAAACCTCAAGACCTAAAGTTCTCAGAAATCGTGCGGTCAATTGGCTGTCCCAAGAGCTTGGGTTGTAGGTGAGATACGGTAAGGTATTGGCAAAAGTGGTCAGTTCGCTCTTTTCTTTTGGTAAGTCATCGTGTTGCTGAGGTGCAATCAAAAGAAACTTTTCAGAGAGCACTTGCCGACGATAAATGTTATCGACATCAGGAAAAGACACGGGCCCGGTGAACTTACCTCTGAATAAATTCAGAGGCTTCATGGGACCTGACTGAATCGGTATGATTCAATCCTTTCGCGCAGGCACTGTCGCTGAACAGTGTCGCCTGCGAGGAACTCTTTACCCATTTTGGACCATTCCGGCCCGCACAGCTTTTATTCTCTTCGGCAAGGAACGGCCATTTGGCCAAATTCCTTGCTGCACATTCATCTCGATCGTGCTCTTGACCGCAGACTTCACACTGCCACTCACGATCTTTTAACGTCAAGCCTTGATGGCGATGACCACAAACACAACACCGCTTGCTAGATGGATAGAACCGATCCGCTTTGATGAGATTCTTACCATTGGCCTGCAACTTGTAATCCAGACATCGGTACAAATTGCCAATGCCTACATCAAGAATCGCTCGAGCCAGTTTGTGGTTTTTTACCATACCCTTGATATGCAGATCTTCAATCACGTACGAAGTTACTTGGTTATCGTTAGCCAGCGTATGACTGATTTGATGAACATCATTTAAGCGACCATGACGAATGTATTCGTGTAATTTCGAAATCCTTTCCCTTTGCTTGCTATAGCCTTTCGAGGGTAAGCGTTGTTGAAACGTTTTGCCTTCAGAATTGGTTTGCTCCACAAAGGACACCTTCTTGCGAGCAAGAATCTTCTGCTCAATCTTCAATCGCTTTAACCCCTTGGTTAAGCGACGATGGTTGTCAAATTTCTTGACGGTTCCGTCCGGATAGGAAACTACTAATGCCGTTTTGATACCTGCATCACACCCTGCGGTTCTATCTTCACTGATGA
>DBFZTP010000074.1:0-4325 GCA_048520025.1 Candidatus Aphodousia sp. | reverse complement strand
GAGTCTGCCTATGCAAATGCTCGCCGGTTTAGTACTAGGTGTGGTGATTGGCGCTTTTGTCTCATCAGATTTGGCAACAACTTGGTTTAAGCCCTTGGGTGACTTGTTCATTCGATTGATTCGAATGGTGGTCGTGCCCTTGGTCTTTGCAACTTTGGTTGCCGGTGCTGCTGGCATTGCTGACGTATCAAAGTTAGGTCGTGTAGCAATTAAAACGATTTTGGTCTTCGCTGTTACCACGGCAATTGCCGTGATGTTTGGTTTGATCTTCGCTGGTGCCATCGACCCCGGTGTCGGTTTGACGCTCTCTACCGAAGGTTTGCAAGCCGCCAACGTGAAGGCTCCGAGCATGCTTAAGGTCTTGCTCGACATCGTTCCGATTAACCCGATGGAAGCCTTTGCAAAGGGCAGCATCTTGCAAATCATCTTCTTTGCAGTGATGTTCGGTTTCTGCTTGAGCGCCTTGGGTGAACGTGGCCGTCCGTTGATCGAGTTCTTCGATATTTTAGGCGATGTCATGATTCGCATGACCAACGCTGTGATGAAGTTCGCTCCGATCGGTGTGTTTGGTTTGATCTCCTACACGGTGTCCCGTTACGGTTTAGCCGTCTTGTTGCCGCTCGGTAAGTTGATTCTTGCCAGCTTCTTGGCAACGGTGACGTTCGTGCTCGTTATTTATGTACCGATTATCATGGGTTACGTCCGTATCCCGATCATGAAGTACATGAAAGTTATCTTTGAACCGTGGTTGATCGCTTTCACGACGTGTTCATCTGCTGCTGCAATGCCGGCAAACTTGTTGGCCAGCCGTCGCTTGGGTTCTACCAAGACGATCGCTTCCTTTGCAGTGCCGCTCGGTAACACGATTAACATGAACGGTACCGCCATTTACATGGGTATCACGGCTATCTTCGGCGCACAAGTCTATGGCATCGATTTGACGATGGCTGACCAAGTCACGATCGTGTTGATGGGTGTGTTGGCTGCTGTGGGTACCGCAGGTGTCCCGGGTGCAGGTTTGATTATGTCGACGATCGTTTTCACGCAAGTGGGTATTCCGCTTGAAGCCGTGGCCTTGATCGCCGGTGTCGACCGTGTCCTTGACATGATCCGTACGTCCATTAACGTGGTGGGCGACTCCACGACTGCCTTGGTGGTCTCCAAGCTTGAAGGCGAATTGGGTACGGAACCGGTGGACGATGATGAGATTGATCAAACTCCTCTGACGCCCGCTAACTAACTTGTTCTAATACAAGTTCGAGACGGCAACCGAAAGGTTGCCGTTTCTGTTTTTGGGCTTGCTCTTTAATTGGAATTCGGTTTTTTCTCAGTTGGATATTCTGTTCAATAATCTCTCACATCGAAAAAAATAGTAAACCTATACCGAAGAGGTATTGACAAAATCTGTTTGTACAAAGGCTAGGCAAAAGTTCAAAAGTTATCAACAAAAATTCTGCATAAGTGGGAAAACTGCCTCTGATTTTGGCAATTTTTTAAAGTTTTCTACCACCATGATCCCAAAAAGGGTACAAAAATGGGCCGCAATCTTGCGGCCCGTGGTAGAAAAAGTTTTAATTATTTGAGTTTTTTACCGGCTTGTAAGAGCGATAACCCCCAAGCCACTACAATCAAGCACGTCCCGATATCGGCAAAAACAGCCATCCACATCGTAGCAATACCCAAGAAGGCAAGCACCATGAAGAGGAACTTAATGCCCAAAGCAATTGTGATGTTTTGCACCAAGCGGTTGTGCGTCATGTGGGAGAGCTTCACAAATAACGAGAGCTTTTTAATATCATCGTCCATTAAGGCGACGTCCGCCGCATCCACGGCAATATCACTGCCTTGACGACCCATGGCAAAGCCGATATTGGCTCGGGCCAAAGCGGGTGCGTCATTGATACCATCACCCACCATACCAATCGGTCCCTTTTCTTGTAAGGATTCAATGGCAGCGAGCTTATCTTGCGGAAGCATTTGAGCACGCACTTCTGTGATGCCTGTAGCTTGGGCCATATGTTGAGCACTATTGGGATTGTCACCCGTTAAAAGAACGGGGGTAATACCCAAGGCCTTTAAGGCTTCAATGTGCGTCTTGGCGCCCGCTCTCAGTGTATCGGAGACCGCAATAAAGCCCATGGGACCGAAGAAGTCGGCAATCACAACGACGCTTGCGCCTTGAGCTTCGTAGCGAGCGATGGCCTCTGTTAATTCTTGATCGACTGTATGGTTCTTGGCGTAAGCACGCAAATTCACCATTTCCACACGAGCGCCCTTGATCTTGCCGTGCGTACCGGCACCGACCACGGTGGCAAAGTCAGACACATCTAAAAGAGAAATGTCTTTTTCTCGACCGTAACGGGCAATGGCGGTACTCACGGGGTGGTTGCTACGAGAGGCTAAACTCGCGGCCATTTGTAAGACTTGCAAACTGTCATTGCCGTTTACGGGTTCAACAGCGACCACCTTGGGGCGACCTTCGGTGATTGTGCCGGTTTTATCCAATGCAATGAATTTGAGCTTACGGGCTTCCTCCAAATAAACGCCACCTTTGACGATTAAACCCATACGAGCAGCTACGGCTAACCCTGAGACGATCGTCACCGGCGTTGAAATCACCAAGGCGCACGGACAGGCAATGACCAATAACACTAAAGCCGTGTAGATCCATTCAAACCAGTCACCTCCCATGAAAAGGGGAGGAATGATGGCCGTTAGAATGGCCGCCACGAAAACTGTGGGCGTATAGTACCGGGCAAAGAGGTCGACAAAGCGCTCCGTCGGGGCCTTCTTTTGGTTAGCGGCTTCGACGGCTTCAATCATCTTGGCGGCAAGCCCGTGTTGACTGTCGCTTGTGACTTGAACCATGAGTTCAGCCGTTTGGTTAAGCGTACCGCCATAGACCTTATCGCCCTTGGTTTTCTCCACAGGTAGCGATTCACCCGTGATACTGGATTGATTAACGCTTGAGAAGCCGTCAATCACCATGCCGTCCAAGGCAATGCACTCACCGGGCATCACGCGTACGGTATCCCCCACCGTGATGTCGTTGACGTCCATTACCGAACTTTCACCTCGAGTATTCACCACTGTGGCAGTTTCAGGCGTGAGTTTGAGCAGGTCTTTAATGGCTTTGTGTGCACGATTAATCGAGAGCGTTTCAATGGCCTCCGACACTTCAAATAAGACCATCACCATAGCGGCTTCGGGCCACTCACCCAAGATTAGGGCTCCGGTAACGGCCACGCTCATCAACGCATTCATGTTGAAGTTGAAGTGACGCATGGCTAAAAGCCCGCGACGGTAGGTGCCTAAACCGGCAAGCAAGATAGCGACAACCGCAAAGCCTAAACCCAAGTACTCAGGGGCAGAGGCCAATTCCACCAATTCGCTTGCCAAGGCAAAAAGGCCTGCAATACCCAATCGCTTCCAAGGAAGTTTTTGTTCCGTCGCCTGAGCGTCTTTTTGCTCCTTGGCTTTAAAGCCCGCGGACTCAATTAAATCCAAGGCTGAACGCTTTTCTTCGCGAGTCATTAAGGCGCTTACTGTGTGAGTTTGGGTATTAAGCTGCAAATCTTCAAGTTTGAGCACTTCAAGCGCTTTAGCTATGAGTTCAGACTCAACTTCCGTATCCAACCCATCAACCACCAATCGCGTACGGATCTTTTTCACATCATTTTGAACGATCCGGGCTTCAAGACCGGCCTCGGCCAATGTTTGCAAAAGGGGAGCGGCGTCACCCAACGAGTGGTGCACCGTCACCGTTCGGTTGATGGTATTAAAAGTGGCGCTTGTCACTTCCGGCAATTTTGTCAAAGCGTCAACCGCTTGGTTGCCTTCCACGGCGCAGCACATCTCTGCAATGTAAAGCACCGTGGGTGCGTTAGCTTTGTCTTCGGCCGTTGCCTCGGGTAGGGTAGCAACGAGCCCTGCCTTATCCAGAACTTCAACGAAGACCTTTGGGTCTTTAGCGTGATGCTTTACGGTCACCGTACGATTGAGGGTGTTAAATGACACCTCATCAACTTCAGGCAAATCCTCCAATGCATTAACGGCTTGATTGCCTTCGACCGCACAGCACATCTCTGCCACATAAAGCGTGGCAACACCAGGCTTTTGCTCGATGTTTAATGTCGAAACATCGGATGCAGGGAAGTGATCATGGTCGTGCCCACAGCAGCAATGTTCACCATCTTCATGATGATCGTGGCCATTTTCGTGATCATGAGGATGTTCATGAGTATCCTCAGACGCATGATCATGCCCGCAACTGCAGTGAACATGATCGTGCTCGTGATGAGTCTCATCAACCACTTTCTCTTTAT
>DBFZTP010000073.1:0-22844 GCA_048520025.1 Candidatus Aphodousia sp. | reverse complement strand
AAAGTTTGGAGTATTATCCTCCGCCGGCCGAAAAGGTTGTAATAGTCTCTTCTGTGGCGTAATTGGCCAAGCTTGATGCCAAACGACAGTCCTTATTCAGCCTCATTTCACTGTTCGTTTTCACGGTCTTTGTTTATTTGTGTTAACGAATGTTCTTCAATTTTTTGACGGGGTCAAAAATGGAATTCGCAGAACTTTTGCTTCTGACGTTTGCACCACTCCTCATTCTCTTTAAGCCGGAAAAAGAAAAGCTGGCTTGGCGATTGACGGTTATTTCTTGGGCAGTTTGTTTTCTTATCTACTTGGGTCACGTTTCGACGGCGATCTTCGGTGTTATTAACGTTTAATTTCGAGGACAACTATCATGATGATTAATGATTATGCACGTCCTCTGACGGCTGAAGATGATAAGAAGGCAAACTTCTTCTATGACATTCTTCTGACGTACGGTCTTTTGATCGTGCTTCTTCCTGTTGGGATTGCCAACATTGTTTTGGGCTTCATGCTCGGTGACTCTCCCTGCACGTTGTGCTGGGGTCAACGCCAAGAAATGGCCTATATTGGCGTGGTCTGTCTCTTCATGGCACGCTACGGCGTTAAGCCCAAGTACCTTGCTACGCTTTTTGTGATGGCGGCTGCCGGTTTGTGGATGTCTTTCCGCCACTACGGCAATCACGCTGCTCGTGACGTCAGCCAAGGTTTTGGTTTGGATATCTTCGGTATCCACACGTATTTCTGGGCCGAAATTGTGTTCTGGTGCGTGGTATTTCTCTTTGGTTTGGCCATGTACTTTGCTCCGCGTATGGATGCATTGATTGCCAACATGAAGGGCCAAGCTTGGCGCCCGACGACGAAGTACTTCAAGGTGACGTGCTTGACGGTGGCTTTCATTTTGGCTTCCAACACGTTCCAAGCTTTGTGGTCGACCGGTATTCCTCCGTTCTATGGTCAAGGCGATCCGGTGCGTTTCTCCTTTAATCCGAAGTATGTCGTTTGGTCCACGGATGCTTGGCACGGTATGTGGTCAGGTGTGAACTTCTTCGGTAAGCGCAACGTTAAGGATCCGGATTTGGCCTATGCTCCCAATACGAAGAAACTCGGTTTAACGTGGGATCACAACGCTGACAACGCTCCTGTGGCTTTGGACGGCAAACTTGCTATCAGCCAAGTTCGTACCATCAACGGTATCAATGCTAAGGTCAATACCCTTGCTTTGATTCGTGGCGAATACCACGTCGCTTCCAAGTACGACTTCTGGGTTTTAAATAATGACCTTTCTCCGAAGGTCAGCGCTTCGTTTGACCCGTGGTTTAGTGCCAATGTGCTCGATGTTGTCGGTATTACGCCGTACGCTGAAGATGCGTTTGTGTTGATGGGCTACAACAAGTCTTTGTTGCGCGTTCGTCAAAATCCGCAAGCCGATGACGTTCGTGGTTGGGCAAACTTTACGGCCGGTCGCGATCAAGTTGAACACGTTAAGGGCTTGGGCCGTGCTCGTATCGGTACGGAACGTGCTAAGTTCTCCCACATCCACAGCTCTGCTACGGATAGTCGCTATATCTACACCGCTACGGTGCCTGATAACAAGAATAAGACCAAGTTCGTGATTTCCAAGGCTTTGATGGCTGACTGGACGCTCTCGGGTGAATTCTTGCCTGCTGCTGACCTCAAGGATGGTCGCACGTTGGGTGAACTCTACGTGACGGGTATGACGTACGATAACGGTAAGCTCTACGCTGTCTCGAAAAACTTCAACGTAATTGTTGAAATTGACATCGCTGCTGAAAAGGTGACGGCGGCTTGGGGCATTCCGGCTGAACTTACCGATATCCGTGGTCTCGTGAAGACGGGCGATACGTTTGAAGTGGTTGATAACAATCGCATCATCACGCTCTCTCACTAAGTCGTTTTCTGAGAGCGACATGACTTAATATGTTGTGTTTACTCTTAACGCGACAGCAAAAAAGCGCTCCAAAATGGGCGCTTTTTTGCACTCTCAGAAAATGTCAGTCAAAACCAATGCGTTTTGCTTAGATTTTCCCTCCTGACTTTCCCCAATGCCTGTTACCACAGGACTTTGATGCGCTCATAATTAAACGTATCCAACACATTTTCATTGCATTGAAACGCAATAAGGAGTCTTGTATGTTGGGAATTCTGATTGTCTTTGCTTCTGTCTTTGCGGCCGCTTATCTTATTATCAAAAAGTACTATGCTCCGGGTGTTTTGCTTTTTGTGGGTTTAATCACTTTAAGTGTCGTCACGATCATTTCGCCCGATCCGATTTTAACGGGCAAAAAAGCGACTAACTTGGCCGCTCTTGATATCGTCCAAATCGTGACTAATTTACTTCAAACGCGTACGGCCGGTTTGGGTATGAACATTATGGCCATTGCCGGTTTTTCCTACTATATGGACAGAATCGGTGCTTCGAAGGCCTTGGTGCGTTTGAGTATCAAACCGCTTGAAATGATTCATTCGCCCTACTTGGTGATGACAGCGGGTTTTGCTTTAAGCATGCTTTTGAACGTATTTATTCCGTCGGCAGCCGGCCTTGCCTTGTTGTTGATGGTTTCGCTTTATCCCGTTTTGATTGCAGCGGGCGTGTCTCGTCAATCGGCCGCCGCTACGATTTTGGTGGGTGGTTGTGCTTGCTTCGGTCCTTCGGGATCCAATTCTTTGTTGGCCGCTGACTTAACCAATATGCACGTGATGGACTTTTTCTTAAATGTCCAATGGCGAATCGGTTGGTTTATCGTTCCGTTCATGCTCGTTGCTCACTTCTTTGTCCAACGTTATTTCGATAAGAAAGATTTGGCAAGCGGCAAGTTAACGCAAGCCGACTTTGAATTGCCCAACGTCGAACAAGACGACAAGACAACGCAATCTGTTCCTGTCTTTTACGCCATTTTCCCGTTGGTTCCGGTGTTCTTACTCTTTGTTTTCTCGCCTTTGGTTTATAAGGGCATTCGCATGGAAGTGGTGACGGCATTGATTACCTCCATGCTCATTGCCTTTGTTGTTGACGGTTTGCGTCGCAGAAACCTCAAAGACTCGTTAGAAACCCTGCGCGCTTATCCGCAAGGCATGGGTAAGGTCTTTACCTCCACCGTCTTTTTGATCGTGTGCGCTGAAGTCTTTGCAGCGGGCCTGACGAAGTCGGGTGGTATCAATACGATCATTCAATCGGTTTCTTCCATGGACGCTGGTGCCGTGGCGGTCTTTACGGTCATGTTCTTAATTGTCGTGTGTTCTGCCATGGTGACGGGCTCGGGTAATGCTTCATTCTTTAGCTTTGCTCCGATGATTCCTGATGCCGCTGCGCACGTGGGTGGTAATGCCGCTTTCATGTTGTCACCGCTTCAATTGTCCAGTGGCATGGGCCGTTCGATGAGTCCGGTGGCAGGTGTCACGATTGCTGTGGCGGGTTTGAGCGGTGTGGATCCGTTCCAATTGATTCGTCGCTCGATTCCTGTGATGATTGTTGCTATTGCCGCAACCTACGTACGTTCTGTCATGTTGATCTGATGAAAGAAGGTCTAAATGAGTCAATCCATTTTTGAAGAAATGATTGCCACTCGCCGGGCGTTGCATCAACGTCCGGAAGAAGGGTGGACGGAGTTTGAAACCACTTATTTGGTGGTTAATCGCTTAAAAGCTTTGGGCTTTAAAAAGGTTTTGGTGGGACACGAAATCATTGATCCGGATTGGGTCATGGGACGCAGTCCCGACTTAATTAAGCGTGAGATTGCCCGAGCCATTGCCAATGGGGTTCCGGCGTCCTTTATTGAAGAAATTGATGAGTTAACGGGCTGCGTCGCCGTCTTAGAAACTGGGCGTCCGGGCCCGGTGAGCGCTTTCCGATTTGATATGGACGCGCTTTTGATTGAAGAGACGGCCGATGAAAACCATCTTCCCAATAAAGAGGGTTTCCGCTCTCAACGCAAGGGAATGATGCACGCTTGCGGGCACGATGGGCATACGGCTTTGGGCTTGGCTGTCGCGCGTTGGGTCATTGACAATCAAGATCATCTAACGGGCACAATTAAGATTGTTTTCCAACCTGCAGAAGAAGGTGTCAGAGGGGCTGTCGCCATAGCGCACTCTGGCATTTTAGATGATGTCAATGTCATTCTTGCCTCTCACTGTGGCGGTGTGATTGAGCCCGGTGAAATTGGTTTAGTGCATAGTGGCGTGTTAGCCAGTACCAAGTTTGATATTTCTTTCACCGGAACTCCGTCTCATGCCGGCAATCAACCCCATAAAGGTCATAGTGCCTTGATGGCCGCTTGCGCAACATCGATGATGTTGGTGGGCATCCCGCGTCACGGCGATGGGGCTTCACGCGTGGCCGTTGGTCGTTTAACGGCCGGCGAAGGTCGAAACATTACGCCGGTGCATGCTTACATCCAAGCTGAAGTGAGAGGGGAGACCGCAGAAGTAAATGACTATATGGGTCGAGCCGTTGAAACGATTGTTAAGGGTAATGCATTAGCTTACGAGGTTGAGGCAGAAGTTAAGCGAGTGGGGGATGCGACAACGATTGTGGACTGCCCTGAAATCTTAGACATTGTCCGAGAGGTTGCGAAGACCGTTGATGGTGTTAAGAACGTGGTTGATTTAAGACGTCCTGCCGGTAGTGAAGATTTCACGATGATGCTCAAGCGCGTTGTGGATCACGGTGGCCAAGGCGGGCTCTTTCGCTGGGGTTGCCGACATCACGGTCATCATAAAGCCGATTTTGATATCCAGGATACGCAAAGTATGCCCATTGCTTTTGGCGTATTTACGGGATTTATCGATCGGATTAATGGTCAGCATTAACATTATGGGAAAGGGGTGCATGGCGCCTCTTTTCCTTTAAGAGAAAATCAGCAATGATTTGGGGTGTATTACTGAGCGTTTGTAGCATCTTAGCGATCGTATTTTGGAGTAGCCATCTCGGCAAGGCTGGCTCCAAGACGGGTGCTGGGCTGGTGAGTGGCCTTATTTTAGGGACCATCATCGGTGGCGCCTGCACGATCGGGACGGCTCAGTTAGCGTTTCTCTATGGGATGAGTGCTTGGTGGTATTGTTTGGGAGCGGGTCTGGCTTGTCTTGTTCTTGCTTTTGGTTTTTCCAATGCCATCCGTAAAGAAAATGGGCGAACACTTTTGGGTATTGTCGGTAAAGAGTACGGGCGTCGGGTCGGTCTTTACGCTTCCTTTTTAAATTCTTTTGGCACCTTCATCAATATTTTGTCGCAACTCATCGCAGCCACTTCGGTTATTGCTGTCATTGCACCCAATATGTCTTTAGTGTCGGCGTTATTTCTTTCCATGTTTTTTATGGCCGCTTATGTGGTTGTTGGGGGATCGAAAGGCGCCGGGATGGCAGGGCTTGTCAAACTCGTTTTAATCTACATTTCAATGGTCGTTTGCGGCTATTTAGTTTTAAAGATGAGCGGTGGATTGGGAGCCGTAATTGACGGTGCGCAAACGCTTACTCAAACCACAGGCATTAATTATTTAAGTCTCTTTGGCCGTGGTGTCGGCGTTGACCTTGGGGCTTGCGCGTCGCTGATTGTCGGCGTAACGACCACGCAAATTTATGCTCAAGCACTTACCAATGCCAAAGACGATCGTTCGGCACGACTAGGGGCTTTGGTCAGTAGCATCATGGTGGCCGCGATTGGTGCCGGTGGCGTACTGGTGGGGCTTTACATGCGAATGCATTTCCCGGAGATCCCTGCAAAAACGGCGCTCACACAGTTTGTTCTGAATTACATTCCCGGTACCTTGGGCGGGATTGTTCTCGGTACCTTATTGATTACCGTGGTTGCTTGCGGAGCTGGGTTAACGTTAGGCATTGCGACGATTATCAATAAAGACATTATTCAAGCCTATACCAAGCGCTTTTCAGACGTTCGTCGTCAATTGGTTTTGCAAAAAGTGCTGATTATCGCGGTGCTTTTTGTTGCCACGATTTTCTGTATTTTGCTCGAAAACGATGTGATTTTAAGTTATGCCTATCTTTCGATGGCCTTGCGCGGTACGGTCGTTTTGGCACCGCTTTGTTGTGCCCTGTGGTTAAAAGGGCAAATTAAAGGATATTACGCCTTGGGATGCGTCTTTTTAGGTCCCATCTCTGTTGTCCTTTTAAAGTCGATCGGCTTTAGCGCATTTGATCCGCTCTTTGTTGGTCTTGGGTTGACCTTTGTTCTCATGGGTGTGGGATTTGTCCGCAACCGTCAAAAACAGTAACAAACAAAAGTGTTTTAGATCCGTCGATTCTCAAAAATTTTTCCCTGATTAAATTAAACTTGTGGGGTTGAATTTTTGATCGAAATTTTGTTGTTTTTCCAAAAATGTTAAATCTATTTTTCTCCTTTAAAGGCCGTTTAACGCGAAGCCGTTATTGGCTCGTGATGCTGACGTGGCTGGTGATTCGTATCGGCGTTCCTTATATGTGGTTTTGGTACGATAGCTATGATTTGGCAAGCGTGGGCATCGAAGATGTGACGGCCAATCCTGAACTTTGGGAAGAAACCTCTCAGCTTTATTTTGCGTTGACGTTAATTTCTGCCGTTTCGATGATTTCAGCCTCCGTGCGTCGCCTCCATGATATAAGTGCCAGCGGTCTTTGGGCGTTGATGCACTTTTTGCCCGGTTTGGAATTTATTTTTATTCTTATCATCGGGTCGATTTCATCCACGCGCGGTGCCAATGAATATGGCTTAAATCCCAATGGGGACAATAACTTCTACATCCCCGGTGCGAACGAAGAAATGCGTGTGCGCGAATTACAAATTTTGTCGCAACTTTTCGAAAAAGGTCAGTTGACTGAAGAAGAGTTCCAAAAAGCCAAAACCAAACTTTTGAAGGGTTAAAACGAATGAAAATTCAAAAAGATACGTTGGTGACGATGTCTGTGCAAATGTACGATTTGCAAAAGAACTTACTTGAAACAGCAGAAGACTTGGCCTACTGGCACGGTCATGGTGACATTTTCCCTGTCATTGAAGCGGCCTTAGAAGGTAAGCAAGCGGGCGAAACGCTCACCATTGAACTTGAACCTGAAGAGGCTTTTGGTGATTATGACGACAGCGCTTTGATCATTAGACCGGAAACGGACTTTGATGAAGGTGTGGAAGTTGGTTTGCAATACACGGAAATTCGTGGTGAAACTTTGGATCGCGTCTATCGCGTGACGGATATCGCCGAAGGCGTGGTGGTTTTAGACGGTAACCACCCGTTGGCCGGTTACGGTTTGCATTTCGAAATTAAGATTAAGGATGTGGCGCCTGCTAAGGCAGAAATGGGCACGACCGACGATGTCGTGGTGCCGAATTTCTTGCAAATTACAGACAAAAAGGTTGATGTCTTTGATGCTGACGAAGAGGACGATCCGACCGCAACTCGCCACTAAGCGTTAGCGGTCAGAAACGATATCGTTAGCTTTGTCTTTTAAGCTATAGAGAAGATCTAAGGCTTGACGGGGCGAGAGCTGATCGATATCCAAGTTATTAAGCTCTTCACAGAGCAAGAAAGAGGGCTCGATTTCGGGCTCTTTTTCATTATCCATTTCAATTAACGGATCAACAGCGAAGAGATCCAACTGTTCATTCGTATGAGAGCGGCTTTCAAGCTCAGCAAGCATATTACGAGCACGACGAATGACACTATTGGGAACCCCTGCTAACTGAGCAACGGCAATCCCATAACTTTGGTTGGCGGGGCCCTCTTTGACTTCGTGCAAAAAGACAATGCGAGACTTGTTTTCAACCGCTGCCACATGAACGTTGGCGACTTCAGGCGCCGTTTGGGCAAGTTTCGTCAATTCAAAGTAGTGCGTTGCAAAAAGCGTGAAACTCTTTTTCACCAAAGCCAACTCGTGAGCAATGGCGCCAGCCAAACTCAACCCATCAAAGGTTGAGGTACCGCGGCCGATTTCGTCCATCAATACCAAGCTTTGCTCTGTGGCCTGATGCAAAATGGCGGCAGCTTCTGTCATTTCCACCATGAAAGTGGAACGCCCGCGAGCCAAGTCGTCACTGGCACCGATACGCGTCAAAATACGATCAACGGGACCGATTTTGGCGCTTGTGGCAGGGACAAAGCTGCCGATGTGGGTAAGGAGCACAATTAACGCCACCGAGCGCATAAAGGTCGATTTACCGCCCATATTGGGGCCGGTAATCACCAATAAGCGACGACCGGGCATGAGTACGCAGTCGTTGGGCGTATAGGTTTCAATGGCGTCTTCAACCACCGGGTGACGAGCGCCTTCGAGTTCAATACCCGGCACCTTTTCAAGGCTAGGTTTAACCCAATTGGCTTTAATAGAATGCGTAGCCAAGGCCATCAACACATCAATTTCGCCGATGGCGATGGCGGCGTTTTGAAGATCACGGATGTAGTGATCGGCAAACTCTAAAAGATCGTTATAGAGCTCTTTTTGCAGTTCCATTGAACGCTCTTGTGCCGAGAGCGCTTTATCCTCGTAAGCCTTTAATTCCGGCGTGATGTAACGCTCGGTATTTTTAAGTGTTTGCTTACGATGATAGTGAACCGGAACTTGATCGGCTTGTCCGCGAGAGACTTCAATAAAGTAGCCTTGGACGCGGTTATATTGCACACGCAAATTGCTGATGCCCGTGCTTTCTCGTTCTCGCGCTTCAAATTCCACTAAGAAATTACCGGCGTTGTCACGCAATTCACGCAGGTTCTTTAACTCTTCGTTGTACTCGCTCGCAATGACATCCCCATCACGCAAAAGCGTGGCGGGCTCGGGCAATAGTGCCGCGTCTAATTTTTCGTAAAGCGCAGGATCAATAACAAGGGCAGCAAGGCGGTCAGCCAAGAAAGGATCGTCAATGACGCGAGCATTGGCAACGATGAGTGCCAAATGGGGCAAGGCATCACGAAGTGCGGCCAATTCCTTCGGGCGAATGCTCTTTAAAGCAATACGCGTGGCTAAACGCTCGAGGTCGGGCAACGTCTTAAAGTGTTCTTTAAGACTTTCGAGAATCGTTTCAGCTTCGATTAAAGATCCCAAGGCATTGTGGCGAGCGGCAATTTCAGTGAAGTCACGCAAGGGGTTGTGCAACCACTGATGCAATGTGCGAGAGCCCATGCCGGTTTTACAATGATCGAGCAACGAGAATAACGTCGGGCCATCGTCACCACGCAGTGTTTCGGTGAGCTCCAAATTGCGACGCGTTGCCGGATCAATACCGACAAAGCGAGATTGAACTTCAAACACCGGGGGCAAAAGGTGAGGAATTGCCTCACATTGTGTTGTTTCGGCGTATCCCAAAAGTGCACCGGCTGCGCTCACGGCATCGGGCACTTCATCCAAACCCCAAGCACTAAGCGTTTGCACTTCGAATTGGTGCTTGAGTTTGGCTTCCCCATGATCAGGACTAAAGTGCCATTGGGGAAGGGGAGTGATGGTCGCACTTAAGTGCTCGGCTTGAAGGGTTTCCTTAAAGTCTTCGGGCACCAAGATTTCGCTCGGACCAATGCGATAAATTTCGCTCGCAAGCTCTTCACGCGTGGTGAGAGCTGTATGGAATTGCCCGTTACTGAGCACAAGCCAGGCTAAACCGACACGATTCTTCTTGCCCTTTGCGGGTGACACTGCCAATAGAGACGCATTTTGCTTTTGAGGCAAAAGTTCGTTTTCGGTAAGAGTGCCGGGCGTCACAATACGGGCGAGTTCTCGCTCGAGCGGCCCTTTACTGGGGTCGCCCACTTGTTCGCAAATCGCGACAGAAACACCCAAACGAACCAAGCGAGCCAAGTATTGTTCTAAGGTCTTTTCAGGGACACCCGCCATCGGAATGGGGTTGCCTTCTGTGTCGGTGCCGCGAGCGGTGAGCGTGATGCCTAAGAGACGATTGGCACGAATAGCATCATCAAAAAACGTTTCATAAAAGTCCCCCATCCGGTAAAGCAACAAAGTTTCAGGATGTTGGGCTTTGATTTCCAAGAAACGACGAATGGCAGGGGTGTACCCTGCCAACGGATCGACTTCGGTTTTGGCGTTTTTATCGATACTCATGCCAAATCTTTTCGGATTACTTGACGTCGGGGTAGTTCTTGTTGACCAACGGCAACAATTGACCGAAGACCTTCGGCGTACCGGCAACGATTTGACCTGTCGTGAGGTAGTTACCTTCACCCGTGAAGTCCGTTACCAAACCGCCAGCTTCCAACACCAAGAGAGAACCGGCAGCGATGTCCCAGCTCTTTAAATTCGGTTCAAAGAAACCATCCAAACGACCGGCGGCAACGTAGGCCAAGTCAAGAGAAGCGGCACCTGCGCGACGCAAACCACTCGTCTTCGGAGCAACTTCACGGAAGACTTGCATAAAGGCATCAACGTTGTCTTGACGACGGAAGGGGAAGCCCGTGCCGATTAAGGCGTCAGCCAAAGCAACGCGCTTACTTACACGAATGCGGCGACCGTTTAAGTAGGCACCGACACCGCGCGTAGCCGTAAAGATTTCGTTACGGGTAGGATCGGCCACAACAGCTTCAATGATTTCGTTATCGCGCTTTAAGGCGATAGAAACAGCGTATTGCGGGAAACCGTGGATAAAGTTCGTCGTACCGTCCAACGGATCGATAATCCATTGGTATTGGCTATTTTGCGGGCCGGTCAAGCCCGTTTCTTCGGCCAAGATTTGATGCTTGGGGAAGGCTTCATGCAAGATTTCGACGATGGTGCGTTCGCAAGCCATGTCAACTTCACTCACAAAGTCAGAGTGAGCCTTTTTGTGAATCTCGATTGAAGAGAGATTGTCTTCGGCGCGAGAAATGATAGTGCAAGCAGCTTGAGCGGCTTTAACAGCGATGTTAAGCATCGGAGAACTCATGTTCTGACCATCCTTTAAAGAAAAATTAGGTATCTTGTTCTAAAATCTATAACCCGTTAATTTTAATGATTTTGATGGCTTTTTGAGCCCGATATTGAAAAATGTCTACTTCCCTCTTAGCGCAACATGTTCGTTTCATTTTGGTTGAACCTGCTCACCCCGGCAATATCGGTTCTGCCGCTCGCGCCATCAAGACGATGGGCTTTCGCGATTTGCGTGTTGTGAAGCCCTGGGTCGACTCCTATCGTACGGATCCGGAAGCGGTGGCTTATGCAACGAGTTCCATCGACGTTTTAGAAGCCAGTCGCAGTCACGACAGTTTGCTTGAAGCGTTAGAAGGTGTGCAATTTGCCTGGGCCATGTCGGGTTACGATCGAGAGTTCGGCGCAGCCATTGAACCGGTGCGACTTGTCTCTCAAAAGGCTCATGACTTTTTAGCTCAAAACCAAGGTGAAATTGCATTTGTCTTTGGTTGTGAAAGAACCGGGTTAAGTAACGAAGATGTCGCTCTTTGCCAAGGTTGTGCAGCGATTCCTGCCGATCCTGAAAGTTCCAGCTTAAATCTCTCGCAAGCCGTGCAAATTATGGCTTACGAACTTCATATGGCACTGATGGATTCAAAAGTGACGCATGACGGTCTCTATGATTGGCAAAATCGCTTTGAAGGGGAGAAGTTGGCCGATACGGTGGCCACTGAAGGTTTCTTAAAACACTTTGAGGAAGCGATGATCCATGTGGGTGTTCTAAATCCCGAAGAACCCAAGCTGTTTATGCCACGTGTAAGACGATTATTTTCCAGAACGCAATTAACGCAACCGGAAATTGATTTGTTGCGAGGCATTTGCTCTCAAATTATTCGCCCGAAAAACGATCGCGCGGGCAGTAAGTGCAAACAAAAAACAAAATCTTAATTTTTTGTCATGTCGATTTAGAGAAAATCGCCAGAAACCCCGCTAATTCATTAGCGGGATGAATGGCGAAAAGTCGAAAGACTTTGTTAATAGTGTATAAATGTAAGTCTAAAATTGATCTATTTGTGTATGATTAAAATCGCTAACAGATTTAATGCGTAAGATTTTCTACAATGCTTTTGTTCGACGAAAATACGAATTTATCCAACCTCATCCCAGGCCGATTACCTCTGCGGACTGTTTGGGGCTGTTCGTTTTTGTTACAACAAGGCTCTTCACATTAAAAAGCATTTCTACCATACTCACGGTGTCAATCTTTCTCCAGTACGTGATATTAAGCCTCTTTTATCGAAGGTAAAGAAATCCCGAAAGTATGCTTGGTTAAAGAACTATGATGCCATCGCTTTGCAAGAGTCAATTCGTCATTTGGATAAGGCTTTTGTTGGGTTCTTTAAACACGGTCGAGGTTTCCCAAAATTCAAAAGTCGTCGCGGTACACAAAAGAGTTATCACTGTACCTCCGTGTCTTGTGGGGACAATTGGATCAAAATCCCGAAACTCTCAAAAATCAAAGCCAAAGTCCACCGACCGATCACCGGTAAAGTTAAAAGCATTACTTTATCGCTGGAGCCAAGTGGCAAATACTATGCCTCCATTCTTTATGATGACGGAAGATGTGAACCTCCATTGATAACTTCCATTATGGCTGAGGGTGTCATTGGCTTGGATATGGGATTGAAGACCTACTTGACCGACTCCAGGGGTGAAGTGATTGAGAACCCTTGTTATTTAAAACAAGCTCAAGCTAATCTGCGCAGAAAGCAAAAGAAACTATCCCGAAAAGTGGTAGGAAGTGCGAATCGAGCGAAAGCTCGTCAGTTGGTAGCAAAAGCACATGAGCGTGTTCGCTGTCAACGAATGGATTTTTTACACAAGGTCTCTCGACGCGTAGCTGACGAAAACCAAGCGGTTGCTATTGAGAGTTTATCAACGAAGAACATGATGAGAAATCACCATCTTGCCAAGAGCATTGCCGATGTGGCTTGGGGTGGATTTTTCACCTTGCTAGCTTACAAGTTAAAACGCCAAGGGAAACGATTAATTGAAATGGATCGTTTTTACCCATCGTCAAAGACTTGTAGTGCCTGTGGGTACAAATTGGATGATTTGCCACTATCGATCCGAGCGTGGACTTGTCCGGTTTGTGGAGCCGCGCATGATCGAGATCATAACGCGGCGATCAATATCCAAAAGCAAGGCCTTTTGAAATTAATGGCGGAAGGGCTATCCGTCTCTGCTTGTGGAGGCTGTGTCAGTCATTGTGAAAACAATGCAACGGCCAATGAAACAAGAAGCCCCTACCTTCAGGTAGGGGAGTAGTCACTTCTTTGCACTTAACTTAATCACACTGTGGTAAACCACCAATGCGGCCAAGGCGATCAAGGCAAAAGCGATGATGAGTTGCAAGCCGCCGACCATGAAGACGAACGTGCCATTGGCAATCGTGCCAAAGATGCGGAAGATCGTCATGCAGATAGCCGTCATCGTCACAAGAAGCATGAAGCTCATCGGGATGTAAAGCATCCAGCCCTTGCGACCCGTTGCCTTCATAAAGACAGCCACAGCGGTCAAGACGAGGGCAGCCAACAATTGGTTAGCAGAACCGAAGAGCGGCCAAACGCTCATGTAACCGGCCAAGCAAAGCATGAAGCCCAAGACCAAGGTTAACGTCGTTGCAAAGACCGTGTTCGTGAAGAGCTTTTGCACAGCCGTCTTTTCTTGGTTGGCAGGCGGCGTGAAGAGTTCTTGCAAGGACATACGGCCGATACGAGCCACAGCATCAACACTCGTCAAAGCCAAGGCGCTTACGCACATCGTCATGACACAGGCAGCGATATGGGTAGGCATGCCGAAGATTTCCGTCATGAAGCCGGCAATGGAGCTCGAGAACAATTGGAAGGGCGTGCCGCTCGGCAAAGCGCCGTTAGAGGCAGCAGCACAAACAACGATCAAGGAGACGACACCCAAAACAGCTTCAACGGCCATGGAACCGTAACCCACAAGACGCATGTCTTGTTCATTGGCGACCATCTTAGAAGACGTACTCGAAGACACCAAGCTGTGGAAACCGGAAACAGCACCGCAAGCGATCGTCACAAAGAGCATCGGGAAGAGGTCAAGGCCCTTGACTTCAAAACCAACGAAAGCCGGAAGATTGACGTCAGGATTCTTAACAAAGACACCGATCACACCACCCAAGATCATGCCGATGAGAAGGAACATGCTCAAGTAGTCACGGGGTTGCTTCAAAAGCCACATCGGAACAACAGCGGCTGCGAAAAGGTAGGCAAAAACGATGTAGCGCCACGTTTCGCTGTCAGCGTAGATCGGGAATTCAATACCCAACCAAACCATCACGACCATCAAGACGATACCAACGCCCAATTGTTCGCCACTGCTGGGCTTACGATACTTCAGGTAAAGACCGAACATGATGGCGCCGACCATGTAGATCATGGAGATGGAGGCGGCGGCGGCGTTCGGAACGATTTGCTCGCCCGTTGCCGTGAAGCCATTAAAGGTATTGGCCACGATGTCGCAGAAAGCAGCGATCACAAGGATCGTGAAGAGCCAGCAAAAGAGCAAGAACAATTGACGACCGGTACGACCGATGTGTTCTTCGATGATGGCACCCATGGACTTACCACCGCTCTTCACAGAAGCGTAAAGGGCAGAGAAGTCTTGAACGCAACCAAAGAAGATGGAGCCGATCAACATCCAAAGCAAGGCCGGAAGCCAACCGAACATGGCGGCAATAATCGGACCCGTGACGGGGCCGGCACCAGTGATGGAGGTAAATTGGTGAGCAAACACACTCCAGCGATTTGCCGGCGTGTAGTCCTGACCGTCGTTGAGTACTTGGGCAGGGGTTTTTGCATTGGGGTCGATACCCCACGTCTTTTCAAGCCATCGCGCATAAACGCGGTAGCCTAAAAACAGAACAACAATGGCAAACGCCAGGATTGTCAGTCCATTCATAATGACACCTTTGATATGTACGAAAATTTTTAAATGGGTAAAAGATTTTTAGGGGTCGGAAAGATCCAAAAATGGATTTGAGAAATGGATCTTTCCGTACCGAAAGTTTTGCAAGTGGCCGGCTTTTAACCGGTATCAAATGCTGGCTTTGATCAATTCGCCCAAGCGCTTGACGCCTTCACGAATCGTTTCAGGGCCGACCGTCACAAACGACAATCGGAAGTGGTTGTATTGAGGAGCATTGGCGTAGAAGGGTTCGCTCGGTACATAAGCAACTTTTTGTTCGAGCGCCTTCGGTAAAAGCGTCGTGGTATTGATGTGCTTGGGTACCGTTACCCAGATAAACATGCCGCCAATCGGGCGCGTCCAAGTAACGCCTTCGGGCATAAATTCTTCAAGCGCTGCCAACATAGCGTCAGCATGCATTTTGTAGCGTTGGCGGATGGCCGGAAGGTGGGTGTCCAAAATGTTTTCAGAGAAAACTTGAGCAGACACCAACTGTGTAAATGTACAAGTGTGCAAATCCATGGCACCCTTGAGTTGCACAATCTTGGCAATCACATCTTTAGGAGCGATGACATAACCCAAACGGAAACCTGGGGTCAAGATCTTAGAGAGCGTTCCTAAGCGGATCGTGCGTTCAGGCGCAAAAGCGCGAAGCGACATCGGCGGTTCTTCTGTGTACCAGATTTCACCGTACGGATCGTCTTCGACCAACCACATATCGTATTCACGGGCCTTTTGAGCCAAGAGTTCACGACGCTTGGTCGAAATTGTCAAACCCGTCGGATTGGCGCAAGTGGGGATGAGATAAGCAAACTTAGCCCCACGGCACTCTTCACCGAAAGCGGCCGGATTCAAGCCGTTTTCATCACAGTCGAGTTCAACGTAAGAGGGTTGGCAAAGATCAAAGGCTTGCAAAGCACCCATGTAGGTCGGGCTTTCAACCAAGACTTTGTCACCGGGATTGATGAAAAGACGAGCAATCATGTCCAAGGCTTGTTGGGAGCCTGAGACAATTTGAACTTCATCAGCGGTGGTAGGGATGCCTTTTTGCGTTTCGCGACGAGCGATTTCTTCGCGAAGTTCTGTTTCGCCACGAATGGTGGAATATTGAAGAGCACGTTTGCCGTCACGCTCTAAAACCGTTTGACAAGCTTGAGCAAGTTCTTTAATCGGGAAACCATCTGGAGACGGAAGACCGCCCGCAAACGAAATCACGTCGGGCGTGGCTGCAATTTTAAGAATCAACGGAATGATATCGCTTGCTGGTTGTGTGGCGATAGTTGACCATTTTGGTGTGGTCTGCGGATAGCATTGAGTTGACATGGTTTTACCCCTTTTTTATTTTGATTTGAATAATTTTGGGCTGACAAACTCAAAGTGACGTAAGGGGGTTTACTCAGATTTTTTGAAAGAAATAACGTATCTAAATATTTTTCTTTAGGTGAAAAAACCGATTTTAAGTATTTGTTTTTAGGGGTTTTGTCTAGTTGCTAATCAAGCAAGCGAAATGACTGAAAAGAATAGAAATATGTCCGTCACAGAAAATTGAGCTCAACGCGATACAATCAAATGTATTTAACCTCTTTGGGACAACAGCGTGTCGACATTATTGGTTCGTACGATCGGGCTTTGTTGCTTGGCAACATTGCCATTGTCGCTTGAAGCTTTTGAAGTGAAGCTTCAAGGGCTCGATGGTGCGCTCAAAGAAAATGTTCAAGCGCAATTGGTCTCAGTTGATCATTCCAATATCTCATCGACTCGTCTTTATCGCGCTCAAGTCAATGATGCGGTTCGCACGGCGCTCGAGGCGCTCGGTCACTATGAGCCCAAGATTGAGTACCGATGGAGAGATAAAGGGAAAGACGCCATTCTTGAAGTCAATGTAGAGCCAGGTGAAGCCGTACGTTTGGCGGCAACGAATGTTGTTCTTTTAGGTAAGGGAAAGGATGATTCGTTTTTTACGAACCTTTTAGAACAACGCCCCAATTTAGGTGAAGCTTTAAATCAAGGTCAATACGAGGACTTTAAGAGCGGACTTCAATCAATCAGTGCGCAACGCGGTTACTTTGATGCAAACTTTGTTAAAAAACAGTTGGGCATCAATGTCACTGAGCACAAAGCCTATTGGGATTTAATTTATGACACGGGTGAGCGTTATCGCTTTGGTCGCGTGCAATTTTTAGATTCTCAAATTCGTCCTGCCATTCTTCAAAACATCGTTCCTTTTAAAGAGGGGGACTATTACGATGCGGTTGCCTTAGCGCAGTTAAATGAGCGTCTGTCAAAAACACAATGGTTCCAGTCGATTTTGTTAACGCCCGATATTGAAGCAGGTCGAGAGGATTCTGAGAACAACGTTCCGATTGTGGCCATGTTGACACCCAGAAAGGGAAACGCTGTTGAGACAGGTTTGGGTTACTCCACCAATGTGGGCCCGCGAGGAAAAGTGAAATGGATCAAACCGTGGCTCAACGATAGAGGGCACAGTTTAGAAATCGGATCGGAAGTTTCTCGTTATGAACAAACGTTGGACTCCACCTATAAATTGCCGTTAATGGACAGCCCGCTTGAGCACTACTATCTTTTCCAAGGCGGCTATAAACGAAAGAGTTTGAATGACACCGAGTCCGATGCGGCAACTTTGATGGCCTCTCGCTATTGGGAGCCGTACGATGGGTGGTTAAAGGCGTTGCACTTAACGTGGAAACTCGACAGTTTTACGCAAGGTCAACAAAGCCAAAACTCCATGCTTTTGTATCCGGGGGCAACGCTTTCAAAAACTCGCTCTAGAGGTGGACTGATGCCACGATGGGGCGACTCTCAACGCTATACCCTTCAATGGTCTGATTCTTTGTGGGGGTCGGATGCTGATTTTGTTGCGCTGGAAATGCAACACACCCTGATTCGTACGTTTGCCGAGCGCCATCGTTTTGTTCTTCGCTCCCACGCCGGTTGGATTGAAACGAATGACTTTAAGAACGTGCCTCCTGATTTACGTTATTTTGCAGGGGGCGATCGAAGCCTTCGTGGCTATGACTACGAGTCCATTTCACCTCGCGATGAAAATGGTGACTTAACCGGTGCGACGAAACTTTTTACGGGTAGTGTTGAGTATCAATTTAAAGTAACGGGTAAATGGTGGGCGGCAGCCTTTATGGATTTTGGTGATGCAGTCGACCATTGGCAAGACTTTAAGGTGAAAAAGGGAGGGGGTTTGGGTGTGCGATGGGAGTCGCCCTTGGGGCCGATTAAATTGGATATTGCTCGCCCGGTCGGCAGTGGTGCTCCCAATAGCTGGCAGTTCTATATTGGTTTAGGACCGGAGTTGTAATGCAAAGGTTTAAACGCTTCACTTTAGGCTTAATAGCACTTTTGGTATCGATGGTGCTTTTGTTGGGGGTGTTGGTCGCAACGACCCCGGGGCTTCGTGTGGGCGTTGAAATCGTGAAGTGTTTCGTGCCGGAAATCAGTGTAAAAGTCGTCTCAGGAAACCTTTTTTCGGCGCAGTTGGAAGACTTTTGTTATCAAAATGCTCAAGTAACTCTTGAAGTTAAAAATATCGCTTATAAAGTTAATTGGCGACAGTTAAAAGATTTAAAGGTTGATTTGTCGTCTTTTGTTGCGAGTTCGGTAAATCTGAAGACGTCTATTTCAGGTGAAACTTTAATAACGTCACCACTTTTGTCAGTAAAGAGCGTTTTAGGTACGGGCGTGATGGATTTCTCCGAAGGCACAAAGGGAAGCTTCCATATTCAAACGGACGATATTGACTCTGAAACTTTAATTGCCGAAGCACGTTTGCGTTTATCGGGCGACTTTCAAGTATCTGGCGAACTTCAAGGTGAGCGATGGTCTGGTGTTTTGAGTGACATCAACTATCAAGGGCTTTTGAATAAGGCAAAGGTGAGTTTAACCGGAGGTGCGCAGGCTGACTCTGACGGTTGGGTCTTGGCGGACAATATAAAGCTCTCGGTGGGTGAAAATCTCTTGACGATGAACGGTCGCATTAATCCGAATCGAGTCGCACCGAGAGTTGCTCTTGAAGCCCGGTTAAAGGCACCGAATTTGTCGGTGTTGATGCCAAAGTGGCAGGGGAATGTTCAGGGCCGAGTCACGATGGTGGGTAACGACACCCAACCGGTTGTTCAAACATGGCTTGAGGTGAAAAATCTGAAGCTTCCGGGCCTGACTTTACAAAACGCTCGTTTTAAGGGGCGCGTCAGTAATCCCTCGCTGTTAACAGGGGAAGGGGCACTTGAAATTCTTGGGTTTAAGAGTTCTGGGGCAACTTTAAATCAGGGCAAAGTGCGTATTACCGGTGATGAAAAATCGCATCGAATAACGATGGATGGTAAAGGAGCGCCCCTCAGTGCGCAGGCCACACTTGTCGGTCACTTTGATCGGGCTCTTTCACAGTGGACGGTCAATATTGAAAAGTCCCGCATAGATGCTAATCGCGAAAGGTTACAGCTTTTGGCACCGGCACAATTTACATGGAAGTTGCCCTTAGCACAGTTGGCTCTTCAACCTCAATGTTGGGGATATAAGAGCGCCCGTCTTTGCTTAGCGAAAGAAACAACCGTTTATTTGGATGGGGCGCAAGCATTCCCTTTGAACGTGACGCTTACTGATTTTAATTTAAAAACTTTGAATGGTTTGACTCAAGCACCGCTTGAGCTCAATGGCATTCTCAATGCCCAAGCTAATGTGATTATTCCTCGTCAATTTAAAGGGATGCCTCAAGGAAACGTTAATTTGACGGCAAAACAATTGACGGTGCTGTTGCCGACAACCGAGAGTGCCAAACCCATCGAAATGGATCAGGTCAGAATGGATGCGGCTTTAGCTCAAGATGAATTCGATGTTAAAGCACTGATGCAATTAAAGCGCAACGGCTCCATCAATCTCAACGCTCGGATTAAAGACCCTCAAAACGCTCGAACTTTATTCGGTGAGGTGACGGTTGATGAGATAGCGATGAGATGGCTAGAAAGCTTCTTGCCACCCGAAGAACATGTAAATGGCCAAATGAAAGCCCATTTGACCTTAGGAGGAACGTTGACGGACCCTCGATTGTATGGGGCATTGAATGTTTCGCAATTTAGGATCGAAAGCGTTTCTTTCCCTTTTGAAATGCAACCCAGTCAATTAACGATGAACTTTAACGGGAATCAATCGGATTTGACAGCGGAATTAAAAACCCAAAAGGGGGATATGCGTTTAGTGGGTGAGGCTCGTTGGAATGGCTTGCAAGAGGTAAATGCTCAGCTTCGCTTAACGAGTGATCGTATTCAAGTGATGGTGTCCCCAATGGCCGTTTTGGATTTGGGAACCGATGTCACCTGCAAGATTTCTCCTAACGCTTTGACGCTTGATGGTGTTGTTCGTGTGCCTTGGGCGCGCATTAAAGTTAAAGAATTACCCGAACAAGTGGTGAAGGTTTCTGACGATGTCGTGCGTTTGGATTTACCTCAACAATCAGTCAAAAATACTCGAACCCTTCCTTTAAAGAGCAACTTATTTATCGAAATCGGTGACGATGTAGAAGTCAGTGCCATGGGACTTAATGCGAGTTTGACGGGGCGGTTGCAAGTGGTGCAAGACCAAAACCGATTGGGATTAAATGGCCAGATTCAAGTGCCCAAAGGAACGTTTAGAGCTTATGGTCAAGCGTTGGATGTTCGAAAAGGAACGGTCACTTTTATCAATAGCGTTGATAACCCTCAGTTAGCCATTGAGGCCATTCGCAGCCCGGAAAAGACGGCCGATAACGTGACCGTGGGGATTCGTGTTGAAGGAACGGTCAAAGAGCCCAAAGTGAGCGTTTTTTCAGATCCTGCGATGTCGCAAGGACAAGCGTTCAGTTATCTCTTAAGTGGTGAAGGGTTGGAAGCCGCAGGCAACAATGATGGTCGAATTACGGCAGCCTTGTTAGGACTCGGTATCAATCAAGGCAATCAAGTTTTAGGAGCCATTGGCGAAGTGGTCGGGATCGAGGATTTGCAATTGGATACCGAAGGCGTGGGAGACTCTTCACAATTGATTGTGAGCGGGTACGTGTTGCCGGGCTTGAAAGTGAAGTACGGTGTGGGATTGTTTGATTCGCTCTCAACACTCACTTTGCGCTACCAAGTGATTCCGAAACTTTATCTTGAAGTGGTTTCGGGGGTTGATCAGGCGTTAGATGTGCTTTATCAATTTGAATTTAATTAGTTTGCAGTAGCGATTGACTGAACAAAAGAAAAAAAGCGAGCTAAAATTTCAGCTCTCCAAGCCACATTCTGTTGCTTAAACATTTTTGCTAGGGGCGTAGCACAACGGATAGTGCGACCGGCTCTGAACCGGTATACCTTGGTTCGACTCCATGCGCCCCCGCCCAGACTATCAAAGTTCTTTGAGAAATTAACCTAACGAAACAAGTCGATATTTGGGATTGCCCATTTTAAGTTCAGTCATTGCGGATATTTGTCTCAAGCCCTGACGTGAAGCGATACGCTCTTCAAGAGGTTGGCGTTCATGGCCTAACGTGGCCGTCAGGAACTCTCTACGATTCAAACCCTTGATTTGCTTATCGCGAGATACGGATTTGTTCAACATTGCTTTCTCCGAATTTAAAGACGGTTAGACCCATGGCTAATGGCTCTTTAAAAATCATGATAAATGGGAAAGAACGTTTTCGTTTGCTGATTCAAGCCAGATTGTTGCCTAATTCAATCGCAATGCAAGTCGGGATGTCTTGCTCATTGAAAAGGGTTGGTTTTTGATGAATGAGTGTTTTTCGGAATACAAAACGAAATAGGGCTCCCCGAAGGAAGCCCTAAAAAATTTGTGGCGGAGAAGGAGGGATTCGAACCCTCGAAGCCCGTTTTAGCGAGCTTGCACCCTTAGCAGGGGTGTGCCTTCAGCCTCTCGGCCACTTCTCCGCACTTTTGAGTTTGCACTCAAATAAGAACACGCATTTTATAAGACTTTTTATTATTTTTCAAGTTTGCCTAAGAGAATCTTATTGGTTCTCATACCCAATTTGGTTGTAGCAAGAAATCTTTGATATTCATGTGCTTGATGCCGTTGCGACTCATATCAAAATCATCGAGCGTGACGACCAATTTTGGATAATTATCTTTGATGGCTTTGTAAACTCCAAACTTGCGATTAATCGTATCGTCAGAGGCAAGTAAATAGGCAACTTGGATGTAAATGCGCTCATTTTGCTTATCGCAAACGAAGTCAATTTTCTTATCTCCGACCTTACCGACAGTGATCCTATAACCGAGACGACGCAACTCCATATAGACGATGTTTTCTAAGATAAGGTTCAAGTCCCGAAGGTTGCCACCAAAGACGGCTTCGCGAATACCGTGGTCAGCCAAATAATATTTTTCGTTAACCGTTAGCAGTTTTTTACCTTGTAAATCGTTGCGCTTAACCTGGTAAAACAAATAAGCATCCATACCAGCTTTAATGTAATTAAATATCGTCTCAACGCCAACAGTTCGTTTTTCAGTTTTTAGATATTTTGAAACTGTATTGGCAGAAAAGATGTTCCCAATATTGCTGGTCATATACGCAAAAATTCGTTCTAATAAGTCAACATCTCGGATTTTGTTGCGCTTCACAATGTCTTTAAGCTCAACCGTTGTGTACAGATCATTGAGGTATAAGTGAACGGCTTCAGGTTGATAGCGGAGGTTGCTTAGGTAGGGCATTCCACCAAAAACTAAATATTGTTTAAAACACTCTCGGTTATCGGCATCACTATCGATGGTGCGATAAAGCTCGCAGAATTCCGCAAAAGAGAAGGGAGTAATTTCAAATTCCACGTAACGGCCGGATAAATGTGTAGCGAGTTCACCGGATAAAAGTTTTGCGTTGGATCCTGTGACATAGATATCGCAGTCAATGTCGACTCTGAGAGAATTGATGCATTGTTCCCAGTCTATGACTTCTTGAATTTCATCAAAGAACAGGTAGATTTTTCCATTGATTTTTTGTTTTCTCTTAATGATTTCGTCATAGAGCGCTTTCGC